>JAIKZD010000144.1 GCA_024682555.1 Lachnospiraceae bacterium
TTCCCCGTTGGAAGACTTGACAAAGACACCGAAGGACTGTTACTGATCACAAATGACGGCAAGCTCGCCCATGATCTGCTGTCCCCGAAAAAACATGTAACAAAGACCTATATTGCACTGACAGATAAAATGCTTGATGATTCGGCACTTGAAGACATCAGAAAAGGCGTTGATATCGGTGAAGATAAGCCCTGCCTTCCTGCCGAGATAACATATCTCGGACAGGTCACGGTCCCTGAGGAACCGTCCGGGTCCGGGCTTAACACAGCCTCTTCGGAAATACCGGTTTCCGAACAGATTGCCTCTTCCGCGGAAACACCCGGTTCCGGGATGATCTCAGCAACTTCAGAAGCACCCGGTCAAGGACTGATCTCAGCCTCCGAAGGTCTCTACAAATATGAAATTAAGATCAGCGAGGGAAAATACCATCAGATAAAAAGAATGTTTTCCGTAAACGGCACAGAGGTAAAATATTTAAAACGCACCGCATTCGGAGCACTTATGCTTGATGAAACGTTAAAACCGGGTGAATATAAAAAGATCGGACTAAATGAGATTCGGGGATGAGATTCGTGAGATTCGGGGACGGTTCCTCCGTCTCAATTTATTGAGACAGAAGAACCGTCCCCAATTCTCTCAATTCTCACAATTCTCACAATTCCCAATTCTTACTCATCTTCACTCGTTACTGCGGGGTGAAAGGTGTCTACCACTGTCTGGAGATATTCCCTGATATCCTCCCTGTTTGAATAGCACATCCTCATCAGGATATTGATATCCCTTAAGAATTTATCGTGATCAAAATCGATAGGCTTTCCTATATATATGAGCTTGTTCGGTGTGGTCTTCATACCTTCCTCGGCCATCAGCTTTTCTTCATAGAGCTTTTCACCGGGGCGCAAACCGGTATATTCGATCTTTATATCCACATCCGGCTTGAAACCCGAGAGCTTTATAAGATTCCTCGCAAGGGTATCGATCTTAACGGGTGTTCCCATTTCAAGCACGAAGATCTCTCCGCCCTTGGCATAAACACCGGCCTGAAGTACCAGACTTACCGCTTCGGGAATCGTCATGAAGTATCTGATAATATCGGGATGCGTAACCGTCACGGGCCCGCCGTTTGCGATCTGCTTTTTGAATTTCGGAACAACGGAACCGTTTGAGCCAAGAACGTTCCCGAACCTTACCGCCACAAACTCCGTCTTTACACTGCTCTTTAAGCTTATGCCGGATACCGCATCAGGCTCAGTGGCAGCTCCTTCACAAACTCCCTGATCCTGAACATTCTTTGCATCCTTTATATACTTCATCGGATCGGTCTCCGAAGGATCTGTCCCGCTTAAGCTTAACAGCGAAGCCAGTATGTCCGTGTCATCATCTCCATGCTCGTAAAGAGGCGGGATCTCATAGGCCTTCCCTTCCTTGATCTTCTGATCGAAGGACTGGATCACCATCTCACAGAGTCTCTTTGAGGCACCCATGACATTTGTTGGATTCACGGCCTTGTCGGTGCTTATAAGAACAAATCTCTTACAGCCGTATACCATGGCCGCATAGGCTGTCTTATAGGTTCCGATGGCATTGTTCTTCACGGCTTCACAGGGACTGTCCTCCATAAGGGGAACATGCTTGTGGGCCGCGGCATGATATACAACATCGGGATGATAGGTCTCAAAGACCTGATTCACTCTTCTTGAATCCCTTACCGAACCTATCAGCACCGAAAGATCGAGTCCGGGATAATCGGTCCTTAATTCCTGTTCTATGTCATAAGCATTGTTTTCATATATATCAAATACGATGAGTTTCTTAGGACCCCGTCCGGCTATCTGCCTGCACAGCTCCGATCCAATGGAACCGCCTCCGCCCGTTACCAGGATAACCTTGCCCTGCAGATAGGAAAAGATCTCGTCCATGTTTACCATGATGGGCTCTCTGCCAAGCAGATCCTCGATAGCTACGCTCCTCATGGAGCTTACCGTCACTTCTCCGTTAACAAGCTGATACATTCCCGGAAGATTCTTAAGCTCGCATCCGGTTTCCTTGCATATATTCAATATGTCCCTTTTTTCGGACACAGTTGAATTCGGAAGCGCCACATAGATCTTATTGATCTTATATTTTTCCACATTGGAAAAAATATCATCCCTGCCTCCGACTACCGGGACATCATCAATGTATCTGTTCCATTTGTTCGGATCGTCGTCGATGATGCATAAGACCTTATCTTCCGTTTCCCTGCCGTGGTTTACGTCACGGACTATCATCTGTCCCGCGGATCCTGCGCCGATGAGCATTACCCTTCCGGTCTTTTCCACCCTTGTACGCCCAAGTATCCCGGCAACTATCCCCTGCTGCAGCAGCACAAACCTGTAGGAAAATCTGATCCCCACGATGAACATGAACTGTATGACCATTCCGAAAGTATAATAGGAAATGGGCATACGTCTGAACAGCAGTGTTATCAGGCAGGTATGGAAAAAAGAAGTGATAACGGAAGCTATGGTCGCCCTTGACAGTTCCCTGTAGCTTGCAAACCTCCAGATACTGCGGTACAGCTTAAGAACGCCAAAGACGATCAGGCAGAATACGGTATATATCGGTATAAACTTTAAAAAAGGAGTCAGATATATCTCAGGTATCCTTTTGACCCTGGCATCAAATCTGACCCACAAAGCCAGGAAATAAGCGAGATTGACAGCTATGGCATCGTATACGATAAGAAATGCCATCACATACTGCCAATGCTCGAGTTTCCTGCTCTTATTCGTTTTGATCTGATTTCTTTTCAGAAACATTTATCATTCTTCCCCGTTTGCAACGGCTTCGGCATGTTCTTTCTGGATGTCCTCGAAATAGGACAGGACAGGTTCCACATCCTTTCCGTTTAACTTACGGTCAATGTAATTTCTTGTGATCTTAACAACAACCGGTGACAGTGCGATAACACCGATAAGGTTGGGAATCATCATAAGTCCGTTAAAGGTATCGGAGATATCCCAGGCAAGGGATGAAGTCATCACCGCACCCGAAACCATCATTATCGTGAATAAAAATCTGTAGATCCTTACTCCGGTCTCTCCGAAAAGATACTCTATTGATTTGCTCCCGTAATGTGACCAGCCTAACACCGTGGTAAATGCAAACAGCAGAACGGCAAGTGCCACAAAGCCTTCTCCGGCTCCTCCGAATACCGCTCCGAATGCCTTGGCAACAAGAGTTGCATCGGAAACACCTTCCATGGGAAGTCCCGTTTCAAGATCGATAAAACCTGAAGATAATACCACAACAGCTGTCATCGTGCACACTATCATCGTGTCCGCGAACACCTCAAATATTCCCCAAAGTCCCTGTTTCACGGGTTCTTTGACGTTTGAATTGGAATGTACCATAACCGAAGAACCGAGACCGGCCTCATTTGAGAAAACACCTCTCTTACAGCCCTGAGTGATAACCTGTGAGATCGCAACGCCGGCTGCACCGCCTGCCACTGCTTTTATACCGAATGCAAATCTGAAGATCGCCGCAAACATCTCGCCGACTCTTGATATGTGCATAAGGAAGATTATCAGGGCACCAAACACGTAAATCACTGCCATGAAGGGAACCACCTTTTCAGCAACGGCCGCTATTCTCTGTAATCCGCCGATTATTATGATACCTGCGATCAGCATAAGAACCACGCCGATTATAAAGCTGATCATGGTCACATCCCCGAAAAGTACAGGGGAGTTAATCTTCGAAAAGAAAGCGGATTC
>JAIKZD010000085.1 GCA_024682555.1 Lachnospiraceae bacterium
ACAAACCAGACTGCCTGCCATCCCATGACGAAGGGATGACAGCAGATTCAGTCCCTTTTTCTATGATATCGGAAGTCGCAGATTCCGACGGCATACAGGACGCATAAACCTTTGCCGGAGACAGGATCAAAATGATGATGATCAGAAACAGATAAGATCCTGATAATATGAATCTCATATTGTAATTGTAAAGGTTGCTTATGAGTTTTGCAAGGATTGTTTGAAAAATCAGGGGAATACCATATGAAAACAGTAAAGGCCCCCGAAAAAGGGGGCCTTACAGATTCCCGTAGTGGTTCGTATTAACATGATATGCTCATCAGTCAAGCTGGCTGTAGAAGGAATCGATGTTTTCCTCTGGAAGAGTGACGGGATCCCAGCCGTAATCCTTGTAGGCCTTGATCGAAAGGTTGTTGGCAGCTACATAATTGGCTATGATCTGTGCTCTTGTTTTTTCTCTTTCATCGGAATTACCGTAAATCTTCATGAAAGAATCATATTTATCACCGAAGATCTTTTTGGCAGATTCGTCAAAATCGGAACCGTCAGCCACTTCTTCCATGCTTATCACTTCATATCCATCATCTGTGTTTTTAACATGAATAACTCCGGGATGGGATCCGCCGGCAGTACACTCAAGAGTATCTTCGTTTGCATTGTATGTGTATACCTCAAAATC
Organism: Lachnospiraceae bacterium; assembly: GCA_024682555.1. GTDB lineage: Bacteria > Bacillota > Clostridia > Lachnospirales > Lachnospiraceae > UBA2868. Next base: position 680 of record JAIKZD010000085.1, read on the forward strand.
ACCGTATACCTTTATATCACTCTTATCGCTTTCATCCATATCTGAAATGCTTACACAGGGTATACATACATCGCCTGCGGGATAGTTGCTTCCGAGATTATCGGTCAGATACTTGTAAAGTACACTGTAAAACAGCTCGGGACCGGGATACTCATATGCCGGTAAGCTGCCTGCTGCCTGCGTGCCGCCTACAGTAGCAAAATTAAGAACGGAAGCTTTGGAATACTCATCAAACAGCTCTTCGAATCTTTTTTTGCAATCATCCTGTGAGAGATCGTTTCCTTCAGAGTTATCGGATGAAAAACATGAATAGTTTGCATTCCCGTCTGTATCAAATTCTTCCATGGCACCCTCTTCAGCCATCAGATCGGGACCTGAAAGAACGTATTTTCTGATCTCATGACCGCTGCAGACAAACAACATGTCATCCTTTACCGCCAGAGGATAAGCAGTTCCGCCGCACGCTACAGAGCCGGCACTTACGGGAGCTCCTTCAAGATAGACAAAGATCTCCGCATCAATAGCTGCCTGAACGCCGTCACCATTATCATAGGTTCCGCTTGAAACAAGAAGTGCATCTTCGGTGCCAATCCTGGCGTTAGTGTATCCTTTTCCGGCCTCAAGCTTATCGACGATCTGAGTAAAGGTGTCACAACCATCGATATTTATAGGAGCGGCTGTGTCTGCTGCTTCAAAACTGTCATCAGTAAATGTAACAGAATCGATCAGCATTGCCATCATATCGGATACGCCCATATCAAGCTCATCATCTCCGCTGTTGTGTCCTGTCAGCTCAAATATAAGGCAACCTTCCATATAAGATCTTACGATTGCTTCCATATACATTCCGGATCCGCTTTCATCAACAGGCAGACTTGCCCTGAAGATTGGTACGTTTTCATCTGAAGGAAATGTTCCTTCGGATTTAACTGCTTTCTCGCCCCAGTCACTGATCAATCCGTCCACGATAGTTTCCGGATCGGTGGATGATATATCATAGGTTACGGTCAGCATATTCGTTCCGGCGCTGTCTCCGGTATAAACAAATGAAACCACATTATCCTGTTGGTTTATTTCAAAGCAATCCTCATAATACTGAAGTGACCATCCGTTTGGATCGTTATAGGTAGCTATCGTATGAGCTGCTTCTTCCTTTACTTCCTCTTCCGGTTCGGCTTCAGAAGCGGTATTATCTTCCTGCGTCTGTGTTTGTGGCTCAGCGGGAGCGGCTTCTTCCTGTTTTGCACCGCATCCTGATGAAAGAAGCGATGCTGCAGCCAGCAGACACACCATCTTGCTCAGTTTCCTTTTCATTTTTGTTGTCCTCCTCTTTAATTGGTTCTGATATATTGTTTTGCATTATTTTTTGTATAATGTCAACCCTTTTTCATATATTTGGTTA
>JAIKZD010000152.1 GCA_024682555.1 Lachnospiraceae bacterium
TCCTAAAGGAACATAGTTGCAGCCCTTTGCATCAAGACCCTGCTGCTTGAATACATCATTAACCGTGTAAGCGAAATCCCACCACTGGTCAACCATACCAAGAACACGGCCGGTAGAAAGCTTAGCAATATACTCGTCATATGTCTGTGTGAATGACTCGGGATCAACGAAGCCCTTCTGATACTCCTCGTTAAGCTTCTGGAAGTATAACTTGGTATCTTCGGATACGTTGTAATCCTCGATGGTCATGGTTTCCTTGTTAACGATAACGGAACCGTCATTAGGATATCCTGCAAGGAACTGTCCTGCGTTCTCAAGACAGAAATATCTCCAGTCTTCGCAGAGGATGGTGTAAGCCATGTTCTCTGTGCCGTCATCCATTGTAGGATTAGCTGCGATGTAATCCTCAAGGAGCTTGAAGTAATCATCCATGGTCTCGATCTTCGGATATCCTGCCCACTCAAGAACACGAACCTGGATCCAGAATGCCTCGTCGTTGTGAGTTGTAACGGTTGTAGCACCCTTGTTGTTTCCGAAAGGATTGATCCAATAGATGTGGCCGTCGGGCTGACGGAACTTCTCCCACTCTTCCTCTGTGAACCATTTTTCCTTGAACTCAGGATACTGGTCAATGTAATCATCAAGGGGAATAAGTGCATCGGCATCGATAAGAAGGTTCATTTCATCGGAATCGATGAAATCAGGATACTCGCCGCCTGCGATAAGTGTTCCGGTTGCTTCGGAAGCTGTCTGACCCGTAAGCCATGTCTCCTTAACCTTAACACCCCACTTGTCAGCGATCATCTGAGCGATCTCATTGTCATCATTGATCTCTGAGCCGGGCATTGTGATAAACATCGTGAAATTGGTAACTTCACCGTCTCCCGCATCACTTGATTCCGTGGTATCAGCTGATGCCGTATCGGTGGTTTCCGTAGCACCCGTGTCAGCAGGAGCACTGTCAGCTGTCTTGCCGCCGCAGCCTGCCAGCAAAGATGTTACCATTGCGCAACTCAGTAATAATGCTGCAATTCTCTTTACTTTCATTTTTTTCCTCCCTATGAAAATATTCTCGGGATCTTATGACCCCACTGATACAATGATAATAAAAAAAGAATTTTCAAACCACGGAGGAATTCAAGATAAAGGGGGGAAAAAATATAGATGTGAATCTGAGGGTATATTCCCCATCAGGCAAAAGCTATTCGGGGCGCCCCTACCCCTCGTTCTGCTTGCGGTATTTGGCGGGGGTGCATCCCTTTAACTCGATAAATTTGGTTATAAAATAGTCCGTATCCTTATACCCGACCTTTTCGGCTATGACCGGGATCTTGTCAGCGGTCTTAAGCAGCATGGCCGCCGCCTCATCTATCCTTACTGCACACAGATAGTCCTTGAAGGACTGGTCATATTTTTTCTTGAAAAGCTGCCCCAGATATGATGAGTTTACATAATATTTCCTGCTGAGGTCCTTAAGGGTAAGATTCTCGGCAAAATTAGTCTTTATCTCCTTCTCGATATCCTGCAATACGCCCCGTGACACGTTTTTGCGAAGCTGACCGAGATAATCCGCATAGGATCCGGCAAACTTCTTGAGATGGGTCCTCCCGCCTCTGGAAGCGCCCTCCTCGGACACATTCTCGGAAATATAGGTCATTACCTCTTCCTGATTGATGCTCTCATCAAGTTCAACCGCAAGATGTAAAAGCCTGAACAGCAGATAGTTGGTATTTATGGACAGAGCCCTGTCGGACATGATACTGCTTCCGAAACCGGCAACCGCATCATAAAGAGCATCCACGGAGGAACATATCCTGTCTTTATCATTAAGCTCTATGCCGGAAATAAGGCTGTCCAGCTCATCCTTGCACAAAAGTACGCCGCCTTCGTTTGCCTGAACATCCTCTTCATATATATAAATGGTCTTTTTTTCACCGAAACTTCTGAATGGACGCAGGGATGCAGCCGAGGAATAGGATCTTGAAAGCCTGGATATATCCTCTACCCTCTTGCCCACCAGAAACACGGGTCTGTAATTCTCATCGGCCTCCCTTATCTTTTCCGCCAGCTTTTCCAGATATTTATGTACATCCGTTTCATATTCACTCCCCAGATCGTCGGAAAAAATAAAGGAAATCTCGTACTCATCGGTATATCCGGGTATGTCGGGGAAAAGCCTGTCGCTGTTCTTTCCCAGTATATCCCTTATTTTCCGGCATAATCCGTCCTTTAATCTTATGATCTCCTCGTCGGATTTTTCCTCCATGGAATCAACGTTTCCGAAGCATATGCTGACAAAACGGAAATCTCCGGCACCGTACCTGTGAAGATTATGCTTCACATAATCCGTATGCTTCTCCTTTGCCTTGCCCGCAAGCAAAAGCATGATGTTCTGGGTCAGATAGGCTTTCTTTACATCGGCGGTCACTTCGGTAACGTTTGCATCCGACTCTCTCTTGTTTTTTACCTTGTCGATCACACGGATCAGGGCGTCAGCCCCCACAGGCTTCAGCAGATACTCAAGGGCAGAATATCTCAGGGCGGACTGGGCGTAGTGAAAATCATTATATCCGCTGACTATGACAAAATAAGCATTTGAGATCTCCTCTTCTCTTACGGTCTGTAAGAGCTCAATGCCTGTCATAACGGGCATCTTGATATCGGCAAAGACCATATCCACCTCGTTTTTCAATAGATAATCCAGGGCTTCCTTACCGTTTGCGGCCTTTTTTACTATCTGACAGCCCTGCTCGTTCCAGTCTATGAGCACGGACAGTCCTTCCAATATAAAGGGTTCATCATCAACAAGCATCACCCTGATCATCGTCTTCAAGCCTCCTTATGGGCACTTTAATCGTTATAAATGTTCCGACTTCCATCTCGCTCTCGATCTCAAAACGGGCTTCGTCTTCGGTGCACATCTTAAGCCTCAGGCAGGCATTTAACATTCCCACATGGGAGCCGCCTTTTATATCGTCGAGAGTACAGTTGTTCATTTTATCGTTAAGGTATATCACATCTTCATCCGGCATTCCCTGGCCCGTGTCCTCTATCTCCATGACCAGATCCCCGCCTTTTCTGAATACCCTCACATATACCCAGCAGGCCGAAGTCTTGCCTTCCATTCCGTGTACGCAGGCATTCTCCACAAAGGTTGTAAGGGTAAGCCGCGGGATCGGGTATGAACCGCATTCCTCTTCCGATTCTATATCAAATTTCAGCCTGTCCCCGAAACGGTACTGCTGTAATTCAAGATATGACCGGATGAAGCTGAGTTCCTCGGCAACCGAGGAACTGTCCGTGGACCAGCTGATATTCTGGCGCACAAGAGTCGCCATCTTTTCTATCATGTTGGCGGTCTCGGTTTCTTTTTTCAGGACGCTTCGCATCCTGATGGTCTCAAGTATGTTAAAAAGAAAATGCGGATTGATCTGTGAATGCAGGGCCGACAGCTCCGCACTCTGCCTTGCAAGCTCCGTCTCCTGAGTCTCAAGCTTGGCGGTATAGGTGGTTTTTATCAGGCTGTTGAGCCTGTCAACCATCCGGTTATAGTTACGCATCAGGTGCCCGATCTCATCATTCCCCGCATCTTTAATGTCAGCTCTGCTGATATTATCGATGTCAGCATCTTCAAAAGCCCTGGAAAGAGCATACAGTCTTCCGGCAAAGGATCTGTTAATGAAGAGTATCACAAGGATCGGCGCTAAGATATTGAAGATTATGAGTACGGAAATAATGCCGAGATTGTTCTTTATGACATCCATAACCCCGTTCTCGTTTTTTGTCACCACTATCCTGTAGTCTCTTCCGTAAAGGGTCCAGGTGGTCTCAAATCCGATATCCGCATCCCTGTTTAAGGTCTCGTATTCCGTCTGGGCGCTGGTCTGTTTGGTATTGGAAAGAAGTATCCTGTCACCGTCGCAAAGATATACCGGATCGGTGTAGGACAGAGCCAAAAGCTTCCTCTGCAGCACGCCGTAGTCAAGATCCACATCCACAAGCATTTCCTTTTCATACCATTTAAAATGATCCAGGGCCCTGACTATCGATACCCTCTTTTTATTGAGGGTACCGGGATTGGTATTTCCGACATAGTAAAAACTTAACAGTATGGGGCTCTTTGTTTTTCCCATGTCCTCGTACCATCCCATGTCCTTGATGGCTTCTATGTTGTAAAAATTACCGCCATTTATAATGCCTTCATTCTCACCGTAGATGATGATGCCCATGATGGATGATTCCCGTCCCCTGTCAAGCTGATTGAAAACGGAATTCTTTATGGTCATCCTGTGTTCGTAAAAATCATAATTGGATTCAAAATCCTCGGACAAAAAGGCATATATATCTTCATTCAGATAAATGCTGTTTATTACGGTGATGGCCTCATCCAGCGCAGATCCGAGGATGTATTTGACGGATTCCGACACCGCCTCCATCTGGTATCTCTCCTCTTTTTTCTCATTGAGATTTAAAAGGGACAGTATGACTCCGTCCGTAAGGATGAGAGGAATGAACATACAGGTAACGTAAACAAGCATCAGTTTGTTCCTGATGCTCAGATCGTTCAGCTTTTCCATTATGAAATTCCTGATCCTTACAAATATCATGGTATTTCCTTCCCGGTTTTTTCTTCCGGCTTGTCCCCCCCGGGAACGCAGGACGCCGGGAACGCAGACCGCAAAAAGGCAATAAGTTGTTTCCGCTTACTGCCTTTTTACAAAACTTCTCATACTTATATGAGGATCCGTGCGCATAACCCACCCCGCAAAGACTATGCTAAGATCTTATGTACCGCTTCCTTTATTTTTTCATCCGTTGCATTCCGGTCAAAATACTCAAGAAAATGCTCTCCGGAAAGCGCACCCTTTACAAGATCCCTGTCGAGGCTGTTTAATATCTCCGGAATATCCTGATTCAGGGTAACTTTTCTCACCTCATCGAGGATCTTCTTATTTCTCTTTTCGGGAACCGCCCTCTCCCTGGGATATCCCTGGCCGCTCTCTTCGCAGAAAAGCTTTTCAAAGATATACTCAAGGTTAAGATCTCCGCCCCAGCCGAATTTCAGGGCAAAGTTTATCGAAATGGCATTTCCGTCATTTATCTGCGCAAAAGTGTAGGCATCAAGCGGATCGGTAACGTGGCCGCAGATAACCCCGGGAAAGCTGTTTAAGGCAAGCATTGCGCCTTCGCCTGTTCCGCAGCCCGTAACAACATAATCGGCAGCGCCGGAATTTAACAGCACGCAGGCGAGGATCCCGTTCTGAACATAGGTAAGCTGGGCCTCATCTTCCGCAGAATACATTCCGTAATTGAACAGCTCAAAACCGTGCTTATCCGTGATCTTTTTGAGAGAGTTATATATCATCTCATTCTTGGCCGCCTGGCTGTTTTCGTTTATAAGAGCAACTTTCATCTTTCATATCCTTTCATTTTGGAATATCCGTAAATCAGTTGGTGTAATTGTCAAAGTAACCCTGTACAAGCACAACCGGTGTACCCTTGTCTCCCGAGCCCGAGGTCAGGTCGCAGAGCGATCCGATGAGATCCGTCAGCTGTCTCGGTGTGGTTCCTTCGCTTGCCATCTTGCCCACAAGGTCCGCATCCTTTTTTCTGATGCTGTTAGAGATAGCCTCCTTGAGGGCATCTCCGGAAAGATCGGCAAAATCATTGTCAGCAAGATATTTAAGCTTAAGCTCGTTGGGTGTTCCTATAAGACCGTCGGTAAATGCAGGGGATACAACGGGATCCGCAAGCTCCCAGATCTTTCCCTTGGGGTCCTTAAAGGCACCGTCTCCGTAAACCATAACTTCCACATGTTTCCCGGTTCTTTCCTTCATTATCTCCTGAATATCAAGAACCAGCTGTTTGCATTCACGGGGGAAGAGTTTTACCTGATTCTCCGTGGCTTTGTTGGAGCCGAGCAGTCCGTATCTCTCGTTGCAGCCGCTTCCGTTGACAGGCGCCGTCATTATCTCGTCAAGACCGTATACCTTCTTTGCACCGGCTTCCTTTAAGATCCTCTTTGTCCTTGCTCTTGTATGGATATCACAGTTGATCACCGAATCGGTATATTCAAGGATGGCCTTTGCATGGTTGGCAAAAATGATCTCAACCTCGCAGCCGGTTTCCTGTATAAGGTCGCTGTAATACTCAACATAATCCACGCCCGTAAATTCATGTTTTCCGTATCCGAACAGTTCCCTGTACTTCTGAAGGGACAGAACATCACTGTAAGGATTAACGCCTGCCTCATCTATCTTGTCAAGGCTTACAAGCTCATTTCCCACTTCATCCGAAGGGTATGAAAGCATCAGCACGATCTTCCTTGCACCCTTTGCTATGCCGCGAAGACAGATGGCAAAACGGTTACGGGACAGGATGGGGAAAATGACTCCGATGGTACCGCCGTCAAATTTATTCCTTACATCCTCCGCTATATCATCAACGGTGCAGTAATTACCCTGTGATCTGGCCACTATGGACTCGGTAACCGAGATTACATCTCTGTCCCTGATCTCAAAGCCTTCGGCCTCGGCAGCCTCAATCACGCTGTCCGTAACTATCTGGGCAAGATCGTCTCCCTGTCTGATGATGGGGCATCTGATACCTCTTGATACAGTTCCCACTCTTCTTTCATTTGCCATGATAAACCTCCTCTATATCCTTCAGTTTCTGATAACTGTTCTTTCACAAAACATGACCGGGCATCACCATGATATGCTCATGCATCTTTAACCTCTGACCGGACATCACCATATTGCCCTTCAGGCAATACGCCCATACCATAATAAACCATCTTTGGGAAAAAAACATCTCTTTTTTACCGGCCCTTGCCCTGCATAGCCTTCAGCCCATCTCTTTCAGCGCCTCAAGTCCCAGTACCGCCGCGCCCAGTATTCCCTGGTCATCCTTCAGGCTTGGGAGCACCAGATAATCATCTATGGTATCGGCGGAAATAAGCACCGAATACCCGTCATTCTGCCTGAGTGTCTCTTTTTTTACCATGGATATGAGCCCGTCCTTATGCATTATCCCGCCGCCCATTATTATCCTCTGCGGTGCATAGGTATACGTAAGATCACAGACAGTCTGCGCAAGATAAAAAGCTTCAAGTTCCCAGGCCTCATCATTATCCGAAAGCTCTTCCCCTCTTTTTTTCCATCTGCCCCTCATGGCGGATCCGGATGCAAGTCCTTCGATACAGCTTCCGTGATATTTACAGCAGCCTGCGTAATCATCCTTCGGATGCCTGGTGAGCCTTATATGTCCGGCTTCGGGATGGGCAGCACCGTGAAGGAGCACTCCGCCTGTATATACTCCCATTCCCACTCCGGTTCCTATAGTTATGTAAACTACATCCTTCATTCCCCGGGATGAGCCGAAGGTCACTTCCCCAAGCACCGACCCGTTAACATCCGTATCGAAACCCACGGGGATCCCGAACTCTTTTTTTAACGGTGTAAGGAAATCATGATCTATCCATTCAAGCTTGGTGGTCTTCAGGATGTATCCGTAGGTCTCCGACTCCCTGTTTAAGTCGATCGGGCCGAAACATGCAACCCCCAGGGCTTCTATCTCTTTTCCCCTGAAAAAGCGGATTATCTCCGGCATTGTCTCATCGGGCGTCAGGGTATCTATCCGCCCTCTTTCAAGTATCTCACCTTTTTCATTTACGACAGCACAGATGATCTTTGTCCCGCCGGCTTCCACAGCTCCGATCCTCATGGTCTTCCACCTCCGTGTTTATGATCCGATGACTCTGACATCATATCATAAGTTGAAAAAAGGGACAAAAAAAAGTAGAATGTACGGGTATCAAAAAGGATAAAAAACTCACGGAGAAAAAAATGCAGCCGGATATCGTTAATGACAAGGATCAAAGACTATACGTCAGGGAAAATCTTCACACTCATACTTTCCGATGCAATCATGCAACGGGCACGGAAAGGGAATATATAGAGGAGGCTGTCCGTGTCGGATTTACGGATTTCGGTTTTTCCGACCATACTCCCATGCCCTGGCCCGCCGATAAGGAATATCCTTCCCATGTAAAAATGCGGCTTGATGAAATGCCCGATTACTGCGATACCATACTTGCACTCAGGGAGGAATACAAGGACAGGATCAATATCTATTTAGGCCTCGAGGTCGAGTATTATCCAAAGCTTTTCCCGAAACTTCTTGATGAGCTCAGGCAATATCCTCTGGAATACATGATACTTGGCGAGCACAATTATTATAACGGCTACGATGGCGACTGGTGCGGCAATCCCACCGACGACACGGTCCTTCTTAAAAACTATGTGGATCAGTGTATAGAAGCTCTGGAAACCGGATATTTCATCTATCTTGCCCATCCCGATCTTGTAAATTTCACGGGCGAGAGAAAAATCTATCTGTCGGAGATGGAAAGACTGTGCATCTATGCTCATGACCATAATATCCCTCTTGAGTTAAACCTCTATGGTCTTTCCACAAACCGTAATTACCCTGATAAGGACTTCTGGGAGCTTGCGGGGCAGGTCGGAAATGATACGGTTATCGGCCTTGATGCACACTTTAAGGAAATGATCGACGTTCCTGACGTAATAAAAAGGGCAATGGCCCTTATCGACCATTGCCATCTCAATCTGATCACAAATCCCTCAAAGGATCTGATCCCCGGACGCCCCATGTGGTAAACCCACGCGGGGATCCATGATCCATCGGGAGCCCCTGCGCCAAGCTCTTCCGCTCTACTTTGCTGCGGAATCCTGATATACTCCGGACTGCGGTATCAGGGTGCTTATGACGCTGTTTACGATGTTGTCTATCTCTCCTGGTATCGAACACATCACGGTATATTCCACATATCTGTCTTCATATAATTCGATATATCTGTCAATAGGCTGTTCCTTGCCGTCTGCCGTAACTTTTCCCCGTACCATATAGACAATCTTGTCTCCGACCTGAAGCTGTGTAACATCGGAAAGCTCCACATTGTCATAGGAAGCGTTGAGCATCTCCTTATAAGCCGGGAAATATGCATCCGGCAGGGTCTTTTCATTGACCGTATCCACGATCATGAAAGCACTGCTTGCCGCAACAAGATATATACCGTTGTCCTGCTCCGAGATTGTCATAGCCGCAGGATACAGCATGGACACATTGTACTTTTCACTGTTGTATACCGAGAATCCCTGAGGTACCTCACCCGCAGGTTCCGTAACCACCGTATTTTCCCTTAAGGGCTCCAGTTTAACCCATTTTTGATACAGGGAAAAATAAACGATCCCGAGAACGACACAGGCAAAAAGCAGCACACCCAGTATTATCAGTGTGATGACGAGGACCTTCTCCGTCTTTTTCTTCTGTTCCTTGAGAGGATCAACAAACTCCGGATCGATCTCCTTCATGGCCTCTATCTCCTTGCGGGCCTGCTTACGTTTCATTTCAAGACTGTTTTTTTCTGGCTTTTTCACAAATATCTCTCCCGGATCCTGTAATCTTGATTCTTCCCTGACAGCTTCCCGACTGCCGGACCTGCCTTTTTTGTCCGGAGTTTTAACATATGCATCTTCGCGGTCATTGTCATCGCCGTTTTTCACAACCCGGTTATTTCCGTCACTGTTATAACGGTCATTTTTAGATGTCCTGTTTTTAGGACGGTTATTTCTTTCATATACTTTCCCGTCCGCAGATGATCCTCCGGATCTCTTCTTTTTACCCGACCCGGATCGATCGTTACCGTTAAATCCGTTTTCCGATAAAGAGCCGTCAGACTGCGAAGGATACTCGTATTCGGCTGCTTCCCTGCCTGCGGGGCCTTTACGTACATATTCGGAATTTCCTTTTTTTACTTCATTATTGATCTTCATATCGTTCTTCAAAGGGCTTCCGCATACTGCGCAGAACTTCATGCCCCCTTCGATCCTTGATCCGCATTCAGAACAAAACATCCTGTTCTCCTCCTCATTCTGATTATTTCAAGTCCGGACCGCCCGCCTGCGCAGACTGTGCGTAAGCTTTGCTTTTCCGGATATTTTTTCATCATTTATGTTTCACGGTCGTTTTACCGATCAGCTTAACTACGGTGTCATAAATATACCTGTATATGTTCGATGCCGCCACCGAGAGAATGAAATTAAGCGGCACAAAGGCAAAGAACAGCCAGAAATACAGATTGGCATTCTTTTCGATATACCTTCCTGCGATGGAATATATGATAACATCAAATACGCCGGTAAAGATATATATTTCAAAAGAAACCCCGGCGATCAGTCTGAACATCCCGCCTAAAAATCCGTTCTCAATATTTATATCATAAAACATAAGGAATATACAAACTCCGCATACAGCCAGCGTTATGGCGGGATATCCGTTGTCCACCCTTCCCGGATAGGAGGCATTGAAGAGTCCGTTTCGTGAGATAAAGTACGATATGGACCCGTTAATGACCACCATGAGGGCAGCGATACAGAAAAGAATGAATTTATTTATCCTGATCGCATCCTTTTTTTCCCTGACATAGACCCCCATATAATAGTACATCACGGGATACATCATCTGGAAAAATCCGGGGACGACATAGGGCACCAGAGAAGGCACCGCACAGAGAAATACAAGGCTCAGGATAAGTATATGCTTCTCCCTGTCACTTTTCAGGACCTTCCACAGTATGTTGAGAAAGGGGATCAGCAGCACCAAACCGATGTACATCCCCACATACCAGGCCAGGGAATAGTCGGAAAGCCGTTTAAGCGTATCCCGGAAATAATACACCTTACCCCAGAAATGATTGGATACGAACACTTTTATCACCGTTATCACAACATATGCAATGATGACGGGTATGAGACTCCTGTAATGCTCCTTTGAAATGGTCTTATTGAATTTGAAATATCCAGTAAGCATCATATACAGCGGGATCGCACTGATAAAAAGCCATCTTGCGCAGGTCATTATGTACATTTTATGACCCGCCATGGGAGTCTGGTAATAACCGCAGTTTAAATAAAAGTGTGCGGCCACCACAAAGAAAGCCGCAAGGCTCCTTACTATATCGGGTCCTGTCTGTCTTATCTTTATATTTGAATCCATTCCTATACCTTTTCTTTATAATGACGACTGCGCCCGGGCTGTTTTATCTGCCAGGTGCTGCTTTCGGATATTCTGTCTCCCGGTGGCTGCTTCCGGATGTTTCTGTCTCCCGGTGGTTTGTCCGCATACACCGGATATCTGAAGTATCCGCATAAACTGACTTAAGAGTTTCCCGAAGCATACTCGGAATAGCTCATTCCCGTGTATTTCTTGAAACACCTTCCGAAATAATTGGGATCCGGGATCCCCACCTCAGCCGAAGCATTGAACATTTTCATATGGGTCTTTGCAAGCTCCATGGCTCTTTCCATCCTGCATTCGGTCAGATACTCCACAAAATTCTTTCCGGTCTCCTGTTTGAACCTCCTGCTCAGATAACTGGTGCTGAAGCCGAAATTCTGGGCCACGGCGGTAAGATTGAGCTTGGAATCCGTATAATTTGCATCGATGTATTTTTTTATCTGATCTATGGTCGAATCGCCGGTCTCATCCGGGTATTCCTCATAATCCTCCGAAACCCTTGCATCAAGTTTTTCCCGTATGCGAAGAAGGGTCTCCGTCACTTCGCTTCGCACAAAGGGCTTCAGCATGTATTCAAAAACAGGGAGACTTACGCATCTTCTTGCATACTCAAAATCGTCAAAGGCCGTCATTATAATGATAAAAAGCTTCGGGTATCTCTTTGTCACCACCTCGGTGAACTCGATCCCGTTCATGAAGGGCATGGAAATATCGACCAGAGCTATATCGGGCCTGACATCATCTATTATGTTTATTGCCTCGATCCCGCTGGCAGCCTCCCCCGCCACTTCCATATTGAGGGACCTCCAGTCTATCGAAGCCTTTAAAAGACTCCTTGCCGAGGTCTCGTCATCTATCAGCATTACTCTGTACATAAACCTATTCCTTTATTTTTATGATCTCTGTCTTTGTGATCTTCTGTATTTGTGATCTTCTGTATTTTCAATCTCTGCCCGCTTGCTTCTGCCCACGAACGGGCCGGAGTATCCGCCCCTATTCCTTGAACATTCCGCTTCCTTCGGGTATTATCAGGGTTACCCTTGTGTATTCGCCCTCTTCGCTCTCGATGGAAACGATATCCTCTCTGTTACAGTAATATCTCAGTCTTTCGATCGTTCCTCTCAGTCCGAAGCCCGAGGGCAGGCTGTTGTCTTCCCTGCTTTCCTCTTTCTGTTCTTCTTTTTTCGAGAGCAGTTTCCGTATCGTCTCTTCAGACATCCCGATGCCGGTATCATAAACGGATAATACTATATCCGCCCCTTCTTTTCTTGAAGTGATCCGGATGATCCCTTCTTCACCCTTGGGACGTATGCCGTGATAGATGCTGTTTTCAACAAGGGGCTGCAGCACAAGCTTAGGGATCTTCAGCTCATTCGTGTCCTCGGCTATATCATACTCATCTCTTATGATATCACCATATCTGAGTTTTTGCAGAGCCAGATAATCCTTTACGATATTGACCTCTCTTTTTACGGATATCTCCCTGTCGCCCTTGCTCAGGAAATTCCGGTAAAAGCTCCCCAGGGTCTCCAGTGCGGAATACACATCGGTTTCTCCGCCGTCAAGTGCCATAAAGCTTATGGTCTCAAGGGAATTATACAGAAAATGGGGCTTTATCTGCTCCTGCAGTACCCTCATTTCTGCCCTCTGCACGGATTTTTCCTCTTCTATGAGCCGTTTGAACAGGTCATTGAGATATTCTATCATGCTGTTATAGCTTTCGGCCAGCCTTCCTATCTCATTATCCGGCGCATCAACCTCCATCCGCTTCATCCAGCCCGATTCCTTGGTCTCCTCCATTGCCTCGGTCAGATCGTGGATGGGCTTGTTGACATTGATGCTCACATAACGGGTCGCCATCAGTATGGCAAAGGAAAAAGCAAGCAGCAGCACCAAAAGGAGCATTATGGTCTCGGTGGGGACAGCGGAAACCTTTTCTGTGTTTGCGCAGACGATCACGATGGGCATATCCTCAAAAGCATAGGATGAGAGCATCATTTTTTCCCCGTTGATCCTCTGCTCCCTGTGGAACACCTTTCCCTTCCGGGCCCCGAAGTCCACGTATTCCCTCAGATATTCACCGCTTACGTTTCCCGTCAGATATTCACCCTCATCGGAAAAAAAGGCTATCTCAAAAGCCTGGTTCCTTGATGCCTTATCGAGCATGTTTATGGAAATGTTCATCAGCAGCACGCCGGTAAGCTTCTGGGTATAGATATCGTAAATGGATCTGCCGATGGTGATGATGGGCATGCCCTTTGATCGGAAAATGGCTCCGTCCGCGTTGAGAGAAATAACGGCACCACCCCTCTCTCCCATGATGTGTGACTTCCACAGAGTGGTATTCATAAGGGGCATATCGATATCATAGTTTCCTTTTCCGGTCTTCATGTATTCCCCGTCATTTCTGAAGATGAAAACCGAGTCAACATCCTTGCAGACATTCAGTATATCCATTACGCCATAGATCGTGTCGTTTACAAGGCCCGAGTTCACTTTATCGGCCTTCAGGAAATCACCCACCGTCTCATTCAGCATTATCAGTCTAGAGATATCCTTATAATTGCCGATGCTGGCGTTTATGCTGTCAACCGTGGATACTATCAGGGCCTCCGATTCCCTCATGGCATACTCGGCCCTGGATCTTCCCGAGATAACGATGGTAACGATGATAAAAGTGATCCCGATAAAAACGATGACAAAGAGTATAACCCTTCCAAGTCCTCTTGCAAGTGTGTTTTTTTCCGATATCCTCTTTATCGATCTCCAGATATTATCAAGCTTCATGGATCACCTCGGGATAAGCCTCACGGATTCAATTGTATTATATAGAGTTGTTTTATGCAAACGCCCGCATACCCGGCCGGTTTGACCGGTTTGAATGTATTCAGCCGGCCATGCCCGTATTCTGCCTGTGCGGTCTTTACCGCGGGATTAGTTTATGAGACGGAGGAACCGTCCCTCTTTCTCATTTCTTATTTGACCGGCTGTCCGGATGAACAAACGCTATCCTTCGCAACCCCTTTCTTTTTTCGCGCGACTTAAGTATATTAATGGAGAAGGCACAAAAATAGCCGGATCAGAGCGATAAGACAAAAGTGTCCGGTCGAAAAAACGTCATTTCTCACTTTGTGACGTGACATTTTCGGGACAAAAATCTTATCATCTCAGAGGAAGGGAGGCAGACATGATCGATCAAGCAAAAATCGGAGCCTTTTTGCGCGAGCTTAGAAAAGAAAAAGGCAAAACGCAGGAGGAGATTGCCGAGCAATTCGGTGTATCATCAAGAAGCGTCTCGCGCTGGGAAAACGGAAACACCATGCCTGACCTTGGAATTCTGGTAGAACTGGCGGATTATTACGGCAGGGATATCAGGGAGATCATTGACGGTGAAAGGAAAAGTGAGAAAATGGAAAATCAAAACGAAACATTACAAATGGTTGCGGAATATGCAAAAAAGCAGAAGATGCAGGCTATCGTCAGAGCTGTCATCCTGTTTTCGCTGGAGATGGTGATGTGCGGATACACGATAGGATCAGCGGTGTTGGTGCTGAGAAGCGAGGGCAAGATCAGCGCTGGGTATGCTGTGATTCCGATGTTTGTCGCCTTCCTGTTTTCTGTGGCACTGATCATTAACGCTAAGGATTATGTGCGAAAAAGCACTACGCAAAAGAAGGAACAGTAAAAGTAATAGAGCAATCGATTCACAAAGAACACCTGGAGCAGCATATTATGAACATTCAGATTTTCGGAACCAGGAAATGCAATGATACGAAGAAGGCAGAACGCGTCTTTCAAATACGACCCTCCAAATTTGGAGGGGCGTTCAACCAACCAAACGTTCCTATCATTAATGTTGTGGTTGATATGGTTGCCCCCAGCGCAGGATTGCCAAGATAATAGGCGGCGAGGTGGATGTAAAAGAATAAACCGTCTCATTATTTTAATAAGGAAAGAAGTCTGGAAGGTATGTTCCTTTCAGACTTCTT
>JAIKZD010000006.1 GCA_024682555.1 Lachnospiraceae bacterium
ATCCTCCCTTTCGCAATATGTCCGATCTCAGACAATCCCCTGAGTAAGCTTTAAGACCTTTATGGCATTCTCAACGTCATTCTGCGGTTTTTTTCCGCCCTCTATGAGATCAAGAAAGTATTCAAGCTCCCTTTTCTGATACGCATCCCTCTCTTTTTGCAGACTGACCGTTTTCCCCTCTTTCAGATATCTGACGGTTCCGTTTATTATATCTCCGATTATGGTATCCTCATCGGTAAACAGCTCAACCTCTCTTATGCTCTGTCTGCCGAAATAATCGAGATGAAGTTCGGCGATCATGTTTTTGTATCTTGCAATATATATGGCATGATCATCACTGTCTATTTCAAGCCCGGATATCTTTCCCGTAAATGACTTGACGCTGTCCGGAAATCCGAAGAACCAGGTGAGATAATCCCATTCATGTATAAGGTCGATGCCCACACCGCCGCCCATATCCCTGTGGGCACTGTAGGATTTCCTGTAGTCGGTCCCGGGTCTCCAGTCGGGAAGGTAGCTTGATGATATGCTCCTTACGGATATCACCCTTTCCGGATCGATCTCCTTTTTAAGGTACCTTATCACGTCGTTGTATCTGAGAGGGCAGGCCACGTAGTAAACGGAATCCTCTCTGAAACTTATCTTATCCAGAGTCTCTATGGTATCGAGAGTCGCCACGGGTTTTTCGATAAAAAAATGCTTTGACCTGTCATGAAGCTTCACCAGGGTATCGGCATGATATTCCGTGGGATTTGTTATAAAGATCACATCATAATCCCCCGGAAGTTCCTCTTCATCCGTGTAGACCCGGTCTATCCCGTCGGGAAGATCCAAGCCCCTGCTGTCCTTTCTCCTGAGAGCATCTATGGTAAGCTCTGTACCCCTTTCCTTGCATATCTCCGAGATATTACGTATATGTCTCTTTGCTATGGAGCCTATCCCGACAAAACATATCTTCATGATCATTCCCTCCTGTTCAGAAAAATGAAGGATCCTTCTTCTTAAAATATATAACAGCTCCGGCAAAAACAACGATCCCGGCAAGACTTATCAAAAGCCCCGCATAAGTTCCCTTCGGTATGTATTTCATGTCTATGACGTGTTTGCCTCCGGGAACGGAAAAGCTCATAAGCACGTCAATTCCCGGCTCTTTTTCGATCTCCCTGCCGTCGCATTTTATCTTCCATGACTCATCATAAGGGATCGGCATCATTACGGTCTTATCTTCATCACAGTCTGTTTCAAAGATAAGATGTGAGCTTGTTATCTCCTTAACCTCACCTATCCCTTCATTAAGCTCTGCCGCTTTACTGCCCCATTCATCAAGAGCTTTATGATCCTCATAATAGAAACAGGCTTCGGAAATATCCAGTGAATCCCCTGCGATCTTCATAGCGATCCTTACTTTTTCACCGGGCTCAAAAGTGCCGGCGCAGAGTACATTCCAGTGATTCACGGTAAAATACATATCCTTTGGCAGGTCATTTACATACACCTCACCGCTCTGGCGATCCGGTGCATAGAAATAGAAATACAGCGGTTCATTCTCCGTGATCTCTATCTCATATACTATATATCCTTCATCGGCCTGCCTGACATAATGTCCCTCCCCGGTTTCGGTGACGCCTTCAAGAAAGATCTCCGGGACTGCCTTTTTAAATATCGGAGTCTCACTCCAGTATGAAGCTATGAGATTCTGTTTTTCAAAGGTATTGCCCCCGCTTATGTCCGCGTCCTTAAGCCCTGCGGGTGCGATATAGGCCATGGGAAGGGCATTTTTGTTAAAATATGCATAATACTTTCCTTCATAGGGCAGCCTCTCATAGGGTTTCTCAATGGTATCAAACCTGGAAACGAAGTATCTTACCCCGAAAAAGTCATCCACAAAGGCGGTACTTCCGCCGTTATAGTAGGTATAATAAACCGTCTTGCAGAACCCGAAATTCACAAGCCAGTTAAGTATCTTATCCTTTTCGCAGGAGCTGTCATGGGAAAGGCCGTAATAATCAAACATGGCCGGATCGTTGACCGCCCTGTCAAAATCCTTCTCTATACGGTAAAAACCGTTATCACCATTCTTTATGAAAGATATGACTTCATCGATGTCATGGTAGTCAGCCTTAAACTCCGATATCTCAGGAAGGGGATCTCCAAGGGCATTAAGGCTCAGATAAGCGGTTTTTGAATTATATAGCATTTCCGCAGAAGTTATGATCAACAGTAAAACAAACGCAGGTTTTAAGCGCTTCCCGTCCTTCATTACCGCAAGACAGAAACCGGTGATAACAAAAATGAGCAGAATATTGACGGAAAGTGTCTCCATTATGATATGCGGATCTTTAAGGATGAACAGGCAGATAAGATAAAGGAGCATGACTCCGGCTGTGATCATTATCTGCTGCGCATCTGACAGATTCAGTCTTCTGATTCCTCTTTTTCCGGTCATCCCCGGATTATCCGTAACTCCACCTGCTTTCGTCTGCTTCTCTCTCTCATCACCGAAAACAAGGCTTATAAATCCCTTATATGCCAGGGCTATGGTGATGA
>JAIKZD010000036.1 GCA_024682555.1 Lachnospiraceae bacterium
GTCTTCCATCCAGATACCGGTAATAGACGGCGGTGTAACCGTTAAGGATAATGGTACCGTAACGGATGCTCCTTCTTCTGTTCTAAGTGTCAGATCAGCCGTGTAGACGAAATTCGGTTTAAGAACAAGTCCCGTCTTTACCGAAACGGTACAGACCGGTCCATAGTCTCCGGGCGTGATCGTTATGGGATATGTAGCAGGTGTCTTTTTGATTTCGAAAACTTCAGCTCCCTGGCCGGTCAGGATCACATTGGCAGCGGGATCTTCCGGATCATCTGATGCTTGGGAAAATGAAGAAAATTTAACATTCTTCGTTCCGATATCATACAGCCAGATATCCTGTCCGGCGGGCGGAATATAGCTGCCATCATCCGAAAGCTCGATTGTAGACGAAACCGGAGCTGCTTTTACGGCATATTCCTTTTTAGCTGTCATCCTAAATACAATGTCAACTGATTTTTTGCCGGCTGCAACATAAGGTGTCACCTTTATGCATTCGGAATCAAAGCCTGCGACTGTCAGCGTACAGTTTTCTTTTTCCAGTTTGGAAAAGATCAGGCTGCTGTCATTCTCTGTATTATTTTCGATCGTATATGTAACATATCCGGGATTTACAGCTCCCCAGTCATGAAAGTCTTCCTCTGACTCCTCCTGTCCCGGTTTAACGTGATCAGAAACCGAGTACCGCGAAGGATCTACCGTAAGGCTGTCTTTCCAGTCCAATTGCTCCGAACTGTTTTGCAGATAAAGGCCAACAGCGCTGCTGTGGGCACTTGCGCTTATCGTAAATCTCTCAAGGATCCTTCTCTGAACGGTAACATGTGTTTTACTGATCTCCTCACCACAGTTGGAGCAATAAGTTACCTCATCATAACTTCCGTCATGATCTTCATCTGCCGGTATTTCATTGTCCCTGACCACAACGGGATTATGGCCCGTAGCCGGAAGCACGGGGTCTGTTATCCGATTGAGACCATCCTGATCCGAAAACATCTGGCCACAGTCCGAGCACCTGTAATATTCAATATTCCCCGCTAATATACATGTGGGATCAAATGCCGGAAAACGGATCATTTTGTGTGTATGTGCTTTCCACTTTGCGGTAATGGTAACAGGCCCGTCCACAATGATGCCATCGCCTGCTGCGCCCTTATCCCAGCCGTCAAATATACATCCGGACTTTGGAGTGAATCCATCCGGCTGGTCCGGCAGGATGAACTGCGAGCCCAGCTCTATGTTTTCCTCGACCTGTGAACCCGAGCCCTCACCGGGATCAAGGATAACCTTGCATGTTTCGGCTTCTACCGTAACCACCAGATCATTAGCAACATTTCCTCCGTTCGAATCCGTAACGGAATAAGTATATGTTCCGGCGTCAGCATAAAGGGCATTCACTTCAAAGGTACGCTCGGACGGATGGAAAATGATGCCGGGAGCAGAACCGGCCCCTGTCTTTTTCGTCGCATTCATAGGTCCGATCGTGGCCAGTTCGGGCATGACTTTAAATTCGAATCCGGCTTCCATCCGGCCTTTTCGGACCGTAGCATCGTACATGATGATATTCTGCGCAATAAATCCATTCTCTCCACTCTTTCCCTGAATAAGGGTAAGTGTATCACTGACTGTCCCGCTAAGATTTGACGCACTAATCTTCAGATTATATTTCGGTTTATCTTCGGCCGGTTTGTAGTAAACCGTCTTGTAATACTTAGTAGGATCTATCGAAGCAGTGCAGTCTTTTGTGGTATAGAAATGTCCATAGACAGATGAATTCGGATTGGTTCCGTCTATCCTCCAGGCTTTTACCCCATCAAAATCAACTGCTTCCGGTATGGGGTTTGCAGTGATCTGATAAACCCCGTGGCCGTCAACCGGAGAAACATAAATATATCCCTGACTGTCTGTAACGGCATCCCTTTCCATCGGAGAAACTCCTTTGATCGACAGCTCGATATCCTGAAGTTCCTCGGAAACTCCGTTAAATATCTTTGCATAAGTGAACTTGGTTCCGGCAACCGATACATCGGTTTCACGCATGCGCGTAAATACGATCACACGCTTATTTTTATCGGCCGGGATACTGACAGACGTATCCTTGTTTGGATAAACCGCACCGGTCCAGTCGGGGGTCGGAATTTGCGCACCTTCGGGATAAGAAAGAACATATTCCTGATCTTTCTTTGCATTCGTGATCGTGATCTTAGCGTAGCCTGACCCCGGATCTAATGACAGCTTCGGTGTTACCGGATCGGATGTATTGAGCTGTTTTTTTACAAGCTTAAAGCTTCCATATACCGCACCGCGATACCCGTCTGCCTTTACACCCGCTCGGATATATTTTCCCGCATCCGAAGGCTTAGGTGTATAGGTCGGGTCGTTTTCACCATTTAACGTTTCACACTCGTATCCCTCTATGCCGGAAGCAGAGAGCTGCCAGAAATAATGCAGTTTACCACTCAGCTCACTTACGGAAGGGGTCAGGTTGTATGTGGGGTTCATCTGTATTCCAACACTGCAGGAGGGTCCGTAGGTAATACTGCCTGAGAGTTTCGGCTGCTCAAAGATCCGGCAGTACCCGGAGCATTTTTCTCCGGAATATCCGGGTACAGTAACCCTTGCCCGGATAATACTGTCTGCATCTCCCGGTTTTACGACATAGGTCTCCTCTGTGGCGCCCGGGATATCATTATAGTCACTGCCTGTCTTTTTTTGCCAATGAACATTATGACCAGCCGGAATATCATTATATGTTAATGACAGCGTGTCACCGACAGTTGCTTCAGATCCGTTTTTAATACTCACTGTACCGGGAATGGGGTTTTTCTTGATCAGAACCTCTTTTGCGACCTCATCGATAGCTGACACTACGGTGGTCCCCATTACTTTGCCCCCGGCAGGGGTCACGATCGCAAGCTCCGATGGCAGCGTTATTCCATCGTTCACACGCATGGCGTAAAAGTTTCCCTTTGCGTGAATGATACTGGATGCATCAATACTTGCTATATTATCAACCAATATCCCGTATTGGGCCCCGGAGACTGAGATGCTCGCAGGCCTGTTTTCATCTGTATATAGAGAGAGACGACCAAAATAATCCATTTGTGAATCGATGGCGGCTTCTCCTCCATTGCATGTAACATTCACATCAGCGCCCGCAACGATAACCCCGGAACCTGCTTTTATTCCTTTTCCGCCTTCAACCGTATAATGACTGCCCGCAAATGACACATAGCCGAACTCTGCCAGGATACCATAGCCGGACCCCGACTGATTTATGGATGCACTATTAAAAAGACGCACGCAGTCCTTTATATGGATCGTATCACCATTTTGGGATTTCAATGTTGCAGGGCTGGATATTCTTACCTCTCCGGGACGACCTGTAGTTTGGATGGCGCTTCCGAAGCTCTCCACCGAAAGATTTCCCCCCTTGCCAAAAGTAACACTTTTGCCATCACCGGTTACATATATACCCCTGTCTCCGGCTGCTTTTATTTCAACATTGCAGTTTTCGCCGATCTCGACCTTACCTTCCGCTCTTATGCCGCCTTTTCCGGTTATATATACTGTGCTCCCATCTCCGACACTTATCCCTCTGTCCCCTGAAACTATGCAGTATTTATCCTTGCCTCCCGTAGGCGATCCCCAGATCGTTATATCACCTGACATTTTTACTTCAGAGTCGCATTCAATGACGCCCGGGCCGGTTGCGGAAACAGATGATTCCCCGGAAAAATCAACACCTGACGCATCAATACAGGGGACGGAACTGTTTTTGGAATATGCATACAGTTCGGTATAGGAGTAGACAGTACCATGAGCTTTGATGGCACTGTTTTCCGAAAGGATCTCAGCTTTTTTATTGATTTTTACCAAATCATCCCGGTTAGATATTCCGTATCTTCCGGCATTTATCTCAAGATCGCCACCGATCTCTATTTTTCCGCCCATTCCTCCCGAAGTACGGGCACCGGTTGTAACCAGTCCGTCCCTGCCGGCGGTGATATCGACAGGAGCTGTGCCCCAAAAGGCTTTTACGCTGATGCCATCGCTGTTGGAATTATTAATGTGTAACGGAGACGTCCCCCCTACGACGAGCTCATAGTTTCCCCAAATGAACATAAGTGTTCTTTCCACATCCATAAAGAGAGTCGTATCGCCTGTAAGCTGCACCATATCATTATCCGATAAGGTGCTGGCTTTTATGGTTCCCGAAACGTTGACCAGGGATTGGAGTTCATCCTCCGATTCTTCCGGGATTTCTTCCATCATTCGTCCGGTCACATCTTCATCATCCGCAGTGTCCGGATCGGGCGTATCGTTCTGATCATCCGTAACACCGGGATCGTTTGCTTCGTTCTGATCATCCGTGACACCGGGATCGATGGTTTCGCTCTGATCATCCGTGACACCGGGATCGATGGTTCCGCTCTGATCGTCCGCAGTGTCAGGATCGATCGTTTCACTCTGATCGTCCGCGTTGGCTCCCCCGGTCATATCAGCCTCTGACATTAAGACTTCCTCTGATACCGGGATTTCATCTGATGAAATCTCTTCCGCCAGCAGGATGTCCAGTTCTGCCGCATAAGCAGGCATTCCTGTCACGAAAAGTTCCGATGCCGTAAGCATAAAAGAAAACAACATCACCAGCATTCTTTTCATCGTATTTTTTTTGAAATTCATCCTGATACCTCCCTGTGATCGAAAAATCCGGGCCACGCTAATACGCATTTTGGGCGCAAAACAACCCCATACCATAACAGTGTATAACAAGCCGGTCTGACAAGGTATCCACACAAATGATGATATTTATATAACACTTGAAAAATCTGCCCCAGGTGTATTATGATATAGGCACAAAACTAACATGTCAGAAAGGCGGTTATCATGAATTTAGGCTTAAAAGATCCAAAGGATTGCAGATTTGATGCTGTTTCACTAGGGGAGATAATGTTAAGACTTGATCCCGGCGAGGGTCGCATAAGGACTGCACGTTCATTCAGGGCTTGGGAAGGCGGCGGTGAGTATAACGTCATCAGAGGCCTTCATAAGTGCTTCGGACTGAAAACCGCGGTGATCACTGCCTTTGCCGATAACGAGATCGGACTTCTGATGAAGGATTTCATCGAGCAGGGCGGTGTGGATACCTCCCTCATATACTGGAAGAAGACTGACGGAATAGGACGTATCTGCAGAAACGGTCTCAACTTTACGGAGAGAGGTTTCGGCATAAGAGGTGCGGTGGGGTGTTCTGACAGGGCAAATACCGCTATCTCACAGGCCACTCCCGCGGATTTTGATTTCGAATATATCTTCGGTGAACTCGGCGTGCGCTGGCTGCACACAGGCGGCATCTATGCAGCGCTTTCCGAACAGTCCTGTGAAACGGTCATCGAGGCTATAAAGACAGCCAAGAAATACGGAACGGTGATCTCTTATGATCTTAACTACAGGCCTTCTATGTGGAGTGCCATCGGAGGCATTGAGAAAGCCCAGGAGGTCAACAAAGAGGTTGCAAAATATGTTGATGTGATGATCGGAAACGAGGAAGACTTTACTGCCTGTCTCGGATTTAAGATAGAAGGTAATGATGAGAATCTCAAGGAGCTTAACATAGACGGCTACAAGAAGATGATTAGCGAGGCAGCAAAGACCTATCCCAATTTCAAGGTGGTCGCCACCACTCTTAGAACCGTAAGATCGGCCACCGTTAACGACTGGAAGGCGATTTGCTATGCGGACGGCGAGATATACAAGTCCAAGGAATATAACGGACTGGAGATAATGGACAGGGTCGGAGGCGGAGATTCCTTCGCATCGGGTCTTGTGTACGGTCTCATGACAACCGGGGATCCCGAGAAGGCCGTCAATTACGGTGCGGCACACGGGGCTCTTGCGATGACCACTCCGGGAGATACATCCATGGCTTCCGTTAAGGAAGTAGAAGCCATTATGGGCGGTGCAGGCGCAAGAGTTAAGAGATAAGAGATTACGGCCGCAACGGGATGTCTGTGACAGGGATCATTGGCGGTTACGGATCATGAAAAATTACGGCCCAAAGTATTTACGGCATGAAATAATAACGGAGGACATCATATGAGCAAGGATATATGGAGAAAGATCGAGGAGATCGGTATCATACCTGTTGTGGTACTTAATGACGCAAAGGATGCAAAGGACCTTGGAAAAGCACTGATGGAAGGCGGACTTCCCGCTGCTGAGGTTACTTTCAGAACTGAGGCTGCAGAGGAATCCATAAAGATTCTGAGTGAGAACTATCCCGATATGTTAGTGGGTGCCGGAACCGTGCTCACCACAGAACAGGCAGACAGGGCGGTAAAGGCCGGTGCAAAGTTCATCGTGGCCCCCGGATTTGACCCCGAGCTTGTAAAGTACTGCCAGTCAAAGGACATCCCGGTATGCCCCGGAATACAGTCCCCTTCGGAGATTACCGGTGCGATAAAGCTGGGTCTTGATCATGTTAAATTTTTCCCTGCCGAGAATTCCGGCGGATTGAAGATGATAAATGCCATGGGTGCGGCATTTGTAAATATGAAGTTTATGCCCACCGGCGGGATAAATGCGTCAAATGTCACGGAATACCTGAAATCCCCTAAGATATTCTGCTGCGGCGGCAGCTGGATGGTTAAAAAGGACATGATAGCCGAAGGCAGGTTTGATGAGATAAAGGATCTTGTAAAGGAAGCGGCTGAGATCGTAAGATCCGCAAGGAATTAAGGAAGAAATATGAATGACAGAAGACCGGGTGTTTCCGACAGTTTCAGATATACTATAAGGCTCGTGGTGGGAGGTTACCTCCTGTATACCGATTATTCCGTGTTTGACTATTTTCTCTCAAGAACAGGCTGGGAAAAGATCGGGCTCGGAGCGGTGCTTATCCTGTTTCTGGTGGCAGGGGTCTATCTTATCATAACTTCCTTAAAAGAGCTTTTGCAAAAGGGAAGGGATAAAGACGTAAGCCCTGAAGATCCGGGCATTAAGGTTACGGAAAGCAGAATAGAAGCTTCAGACAAAGGATCTAAAGATGAGGCCGGATCGTCGGCGGAAGCGGAACCGGACAACATGACCGGATCAATAACAGAACCGGAAACGGAAACAGATACGGAAAAAGAAAACGATCAGGTCAACGGATCGGATTAGAATAAGGTAAAAGATGATGGCACAGCCGGTATAACATAAAACCGGCTGTGTCTGAGTTTTACGGGGAGATGTTCACAGAGGAAAGGACCGGGTGCGGTATGAGCTTTGTTATTTCGGGTGATACACATGGAATGCTGGATATAGGTAAGGTTGTAAGCTTCTTTGAAGAACATGAGGGCGAATACTCTCAGGATGACTACCTTATCATCTGCGGGGATGTGGGTGTCTGCGGTTTTTCCGCGTCGGAAGAAAGAGAGGTCAGGGGTGTGCTTCGAAATCTTCCCGTGACCACCCTGTTCATCGACGGTAATCATGAGAACTTCGAGCATCTTAATTCATATGGGGTTGAGGAGTGGAACGGCGGAAAGGTCCATTTTATCGAGAGCGGTATCATTCATCTCATGCGCGGACAAGTATTTGAAATAGACGGAACCTCTTTTTTTACCTTCGGAGGTGCCTACAGTATAGATAAAATGTACCGCACGGAGGGGATATCGTGGTTTCCCGAAGAAATACCCGTACGGGAAGAATATGAGGAAGGATGGTTGAATCTGGAAAAGAAAGACTTCCGCGTGGACTATATCCTTACCCATTCGGCACCCAGAGAGGTCGCAGCCGCCATGGGCTACGGCGAGATGTCCGATGATGAGATAGAGTTAAGGCAGTATCTTCAGCGGGTAGCGGATAATACGGATTTTAAGGCCTGGTATTTCGGACATTTTCATGAGGATACGGAAGTTGAGGACATGTTTTTCTGTCTGTATGATGATATAATATGTCCCGAATGAACAAAAACGCAGTATGTCGGTATAAGAGGTAAATATATGGGAAAACAGGCGTGGCGGCCGGGAAACATGCTGTACCCGGTACCTGCGGTAATGGTAAGCTGCAAAAGGCCCGGCGAAAGACCGAATATAATAACCATAGCCTGGGCAGGCACGGTCTGCTCGGATCCGGCCATGGTCTCCATATCCGTAAGGCCTGAGAGATATTCCCACGGTATCATAAAGGACAGCGGAGAATTCGTGATAAACCTGGTTACGGAGAGCTTAGCAGGCATCTGTGACTGGTGCGGAGTTAAGTCAGGAAAGGATCATGACAAATTCCGTGAGAAAGGACTCGGCGAATACGTATCCGGATTCATGGATACGCCTGCCATAGCGGAAAGCCCGGTAAACATTTACTGTAAGGTGGTAAAGACCGAAAGGCTCGGTTCCCATGACATGTTCATAGGAGAGGTAAAGGGTGTAACGGTGGATGATGTCTATATGGATAAAAACGGCAGATTTGCCCTTGAAGCCTGCAATCTCATAACCTATTCCCACGGTGAATATTTTTCTCTTGGGAAAAAGCTTGGAAAGTTCGGCTATTCGGTCCGGAAGAAAAGGAAATAAAACCGAAAGACTAAGATATCTGAAGATCCTTAAGATCGGATCTGTTGACAGATAAATAATTAAAGACAGGGAGATATAAAAATGTTCAGAGAAAAAAGCGTTTCATTCATGAAAAGAAACAGGGGAAGGATCACATTGATGCTTGTTTCGATGCTTTTATCCGTAACCATTGCAGGCTGTTACTACACCGTTGACAGCACAGGGGCGGGAAATGAACCTGCCGGTGTTTCTAAAGAAGACAATACGGAAAATCCCGAAGAAAACAGTGATCGTGAAAAACCCGAGAACGCGGCTGCCGCTGAAGATACGGCAGACACAAAAGAGGCTGAGACATCAGATACCACACAGACAGAGGCTGAAGAAAAAGAAGATAACGTTACGGAAAATGATGTAACGGTAAGGGTTTCGGCTCTTAAAGGCCCCACTACCATAGGTCTTGTGAATCTAATCGCCGATGCGGGCGAGGGAAAGACTTCTCAGGCTTATGAATTCAACATGTTCACTGCAGGCAGTGATGTTATGGCCGAGATGGCAGCAGGAAAAACCGATATCGGACTGGTGCCGGCAAATGTTGCCGCCGTCATGAACAACAAGATAGAAGGCGGAGTTTCCGTGATAGATATAAATACCCTGGGTGTGCTCTACTGTGTTACCGGAAACGGGTCCGTAAGCGGGATCGGGGATCTTTCGGGACAGACGGTCTACATGACCGGTCAGGGTGCAACCCCCGAGTATACTATGAGATATTTGCTTAAGCAGAATGAAGTGACAGACTGTAATATCGAGTTCAAATCGGAGCCCACGGAGATAGCTTCCCTTCTTTCCGAAGATCCGCAGGCCATAGCCGTACTTCCCCAGCCCTTCGTTACAGTTGCCGAAATGCAGAATGAAGCATTAAAGACTGCTTTTTCCCTTGATGATGCCTGGGCAAAGGTCAACACTGACTGCAGCATAATAACAGGAGTAACGGTTGTTGCAAACAGCTTCCTCAACGAGCATCCGGACAGCGTTGCAGCATTTATAAAGGATCATAAGGCCAGTGCACAGATGACAGCCGATGACCCCGATAAAACAGCGGCCCTTGTTGTAGAGCAGGGGATCATTCCCAAGGAGCCCATAGCTAAGAAGGCCATTCCCGAGTGCAGTGTTGTCTGCATCTCAGGAAATGAGATGAAGGATCTGTTAAGTGGATACTTAAAGGTAATGTTTGAGGAAGAGCCCAAGTCTGTGGGCGGAACCCTGCCGGAAGACGATTTTTACTGCATTATCGAAGAGTGATCGGCAAAGGACCGGGATAATGAGTTTCTGAGGATTCCGGAGATTCCGGGATCCGGGATAATCAAGGCCCCGTGGATTTATAGATCCCGGTTTTCGGGATCCGTAGATTATGAGATCACAGGTACCGGGATTCATATGAAGGAAAAGATCAGAACCATAAGCAAAAAAGCGATACCCGCCATCTGCTGGATACTTATCTGGCAGGTGGTGTCGATGCTTGTTTCAAATGATATACTGTTTGCCGGCCCGGTCAGAACTCTAAAAACACTGGCAGGGCTTTTGTTTACGGCCGAATTCAGGGTTTCCGTCCTGAGAAGTCTTGTGAGGATACTTGCGGGATTTGTTCTCGGTGTGATTGCCGGCGCACTTCTCGGATTTCTTGCAGGTCTTAACAGGCCGGTAAGGGCTTTTTTAAACCCTTTTATCCATATACTCAGGTCGGTGCCGGTTGCAAGCTTTGTGATACTTTTGCTGATCTGGTTCGGCAGCAATAATATTTCCGTCATAATCTGCATGATAGTAACTCTTCCCTCCCTCTATTACAACACAGTCGAGGGGATGGATTCTTCGGATAAAAAGCTTAATGAGATGTGCCTTGTTTTCAGGGTCAGCCTTAAGGACAGGATAAAATATGTATATTTTCCCCAGCTTAAGCCTTTTTTGAAGAGTGCCCTCAGGCTTTCCATCGGCATGAGCTTTAAGAGCGGGATCGCAGCGGAAGTCATAGGACAGCCCCTTCATACCATGGGAAACGGACTGTACCTTGCAAAGATATATCTTGAAACCGGGGAGCTTTTTGCCTGGACCATCGTGATCGTGGTACTTGCCGCAGTCTGCGAAAGGCTGCTCATGTTTTTTCTGAACAAAACGAGGTAGTTATGATCGAGATCAGGAATCTATCCAAAAGCTATGATGATAAGGAAGTCTTTAAGGATTATGACCTGAGGCTTAAAGACGGGGGGCTTTATGTACTCTCGGGGGCTTCGGGCGCCGGGAAGACCACTCTTCTTCGTCTTATCTCAGGCCTTGAGAAGCCGGATAAGGGAGAGATCGTTTTTTCCGGAGATCTTTCGGATCACGGGATCCCCGGGGTGGTCTTTCAGGAAGACAGACTCTGTGAGGATTTTAATGCTGTGGAAAACGTGATGATGGCCTGTAAGGGAATAACGGAAAGGGAAGCATCGGAAGAACTCCTTATGCTTCTGCAAAAAGACTGTCTGAACAAGCCGGTAAAGGATCTTTCCGGAGGCCAGAAACGGCGCGTGGCCCTTATAAGAGCCCTTGCGAAGGAGAGGGATTATTATCTTCTTGATGAACCCTTAAACGCCCTTGATAAGGAAAATGTTGAAAAGGTCATAGACTATATCCTTAAAAAAAGAAAGGGAAAACTCATGATCATTGCCTCCCACAACATGGAAAAGCCCGACGGATGCGAGATAATACATATCTGATATGCCGTGAGTAGGAAATCCTCCACTGATACCCTGCATGTTCCGGGGCCTGCTTTTTTCGGGATATGATCTGCCTCAATGGCAGGCTGCGGTCCAGGTTTGACATCATAAGGGGTATGGGCTATATAATAGTTGATACGGGATCGGGGAATCACATGATCAAAGGAACAAAAGATAAAAGAACATAAGAGACAGGAGAACAGGGATGTTTATCGACAGAGACAGCTTTACTCCTTTTGAAAAAAAGGTTTTTCTTGCAACTCCGAAGATGCACGGGGAGGAGCTTGAATATATAAAGGATGCTTTTGACAAAAACTGGATCACAACCGCAGGTGATAATGTAAATGAGCTCGAAAAGGCTGCCGCATCCTATATAGGGTGTAAATATGCGGTGGCGCTTGCAACAGGCACCGCCTCACTGCATCTTGCCATAAAGCTTGCCGGCGAGAGGCTTTACAGGGGCGGAAGAGCAGGCGCTTCTCTTTTCGGCAAAAAGGTGTTCTGTTCCGACATGACCTTTGATGCAACGGTCAATCCCGTTGTTTATGAGGGCGGTACCCCTGTGTTCATCGATACGGAATATGATACCTGGAATATGGATCCCGTTTCTCTGAGAAAGGCCTTTGAGATCTTTACGGAGGTTAAGCTGGTTGTTCTTGCAAATCTTTACGGGACTCCCGCAAAGCTTACGGAGATAAGAAAGATCTGCGATGAGCACGGTGCCCTTCTTATCGAGGATGCCGCCGAATCCCTGGGTGCCTCCCTTAACGGAAAAATGACCGGAACCTTCGGTGATTACAATATAATCTCTTTTAACGGAAACAAGATAATAACCGGTTCCGCAGGCGGAATGCTCTTAACGGAGTCATTGGAGGATGCGGACAAGGCAAGGAAGCTTTCCACCCAGGCAAGAGAAGATGCGCCCTGGTACCAGCACGAGGAGCTTGGATATAATTACAGGATCAGCAATATCATAGCCGGGATAGTGAGAGGGCAGTTTAAGCATCTTGATGAGCACATCGCTCAGAAAAAGGCGATATATGAAAGATACAGGGAGGGATTTAAGGATCTTCCCGTGAGCATGAATCCCTTTGATGAAAAGAATTCTTCACCGAACTACTGGCTCAGCTGTATCCTTATCGATAAGGATGCGATGTGTGAGCAGGTAAGGGGAGAGAAGAAAGCCCTTTACAGGCCTGAAAAGGGTAAGAGCTGTCCCACCGAGATATTAAACACTCTTTCTTCGCTGAATGCCGAGGGACGGCCTATATGGAAACCGATGCACATGCAGCCCATTTACAGAAACAGTCCGTTTGTCAATAAGGACGGATGGGCAAGGGCTAAGAGCAATGCCTATATAGATGAGGGTCAGGTCTCCGATGTGGGGATGGACATTTTTGACAGAGGTCTGTGTCTGCCAAGCGATATCAACATGGATCCGACGGATCAGGAAAAGGTCATAGAGATAGTAAAAAGCTGCTTCAGGTAAAACCTGAGGCAGTTTTTTGTGGTACGCACCGGATGCACCACCTTGATTTTCCTGAGTATGGCGGTAAATATACCGCAATTCGGGAATCTGACACTAAAAACAAGACTTTGTTGCAATATTAGTGTACGGCCGCCTCTTTCCATACACTAATTTCCGGACTTCGTCACGAAATGCGTGTCGATGTGAGTATGATCTGACACTAAAAACAAGACTTCGTTGCAATATTAGTGTACGGCCGCCTCTTTCCATACACTAATTTCCGGACTTCGTCACGAAATGCGTGTCAAGATGAGAAAAGTCCGACACTAAAAACAAGACTTTGTTGAAAAATGCGTGTATATGGAGAAAACGGGGGCTCTCTGACAGGGCATGTCCTGCCGCAAAGCTACGCACCTGATCATAAAGCCCGGTTACCTGGTCGCAAAGCTACGCCACCTGATCACAAAGTCCCGTTGTTACTTGATTACGAGGATACAATACTTTGTCATAAGACATATTAACCATATTAACGGATATCAGATATTTACGATGTTTCTCACCCATATACCCTTCTGCATCATAATGGAACCTATGATGCATTTCAGGATATCAAGGGTGCAGACCGTGATAAAGATCGGCAGTATCGGAAGTGCGGTAAAGCGTGTGAGCAGAAAGGCCGCAAGTACGCTTACGCACCATGAGAAGCAGCTGTCGAACAAAAAGGTTATAAAGGTCCTTCCGCCGGAACGGATTATAAAATAAAGTATGTTTGCCAGGGCATTTATAGGCATCACAAGGCTGACCACCCTGATAAAGGAGGTGGCAAGCTGCCTGATATCCTGTCCGGTGTTGTAGATCTTTGGTATCACAGGTGCAAAAAGATACAGAAGAGTCCCCATTATCAGGGTGCTCGTAAGACTTAAGGTTATCATCCGGTAGGCGGATCTTCTTGCATTTACCAGTCTGTTGGCTCCAAGCTCCTGACCGACGACGATGGAGGTGGAAAAGCCTATGGATAAAAATACCTCATTGAATATCTGGGATACGGTATTTGAGATATTTATGGCGGCGATGACGCTTATTCCCCTTACCGAATAGCACTGCAACAGTACCGCCTGGGCAAGGGACCAGAGGGTTTCGTTCAGAAACAGGGGCAGGGTTTTTGACAATATGGGCCATACAAGTTTTTTCGGTATCACAAAGGGTGACAGGAGACCCTTGAGGAAGGGGTATTTATCTGTCTTTCTGCATGTTCCGAGTATAATTATTGAAAGCTCGCAGAATCTGGATATCACCGTGGCAATGGCCGCACCCTGAACGCCCAGCTTCGGAAAACCGAAGTTACCGAAGATCAGCAGATAATTGAATATAAAGTTTATGAGCATGGCGGTCATGCTGGCCTTCATAGGCAGGACCGTCTGACCCGTTTCCCTCATGGTTCCGGCAAAGCCGAGAGTGAGACTGAAGGGAAAGAGACCTATGAGCATGATCCTCATATAAGAAAGGGCATAATTGACCGTATCGGCAGCATCTTTTGCACTTGTATCCTTAGCGATATAAAAACCGATCAGGTCTCTGCCAAACAGTAAGAGAATACCTATGCAAATGACGGTAAGGATGAGGCCGACCACAAACTTAAACCTGAGAGTGATCCTGACACCCTCCATATCTCCTTTTCCGTAGAACTGGGTGCCGTATATCCCGGAGCCTGCTATGGCACCGACCACGCACAGAAGGTACACAAAGAAAAGCTGGTTGACTATGGCAACAGCCGACATCTGAAGGGTACCTGTCTGTCCCACCATGACATTGTCCAAAAGACTTACAATGTTTGTGAGGGTGTTCTGGACTATCATGGGCAGTACTACCATAACGACCTTTCTGTAAAAAGCCCTGTCGCCAAGCAGGCATTCCCTTAAAGTAAACTTATATTCTATTGCTTCTTTTACATCCTGTGAGATATTCATTTATATACACCATATCATGGATCCGGGCATGTTTTATGACGGATCGCTGCATCCGCCCCCGGGCCCCGGTTTTTGATATCCCGTCACAGATACCCGTTAAGGCCCCTTATGCTTACTTCACCGGTGTTCAGATCTTCAACGCTTCCGTCATCATACCTTACCATAAGGGAAAAGTCATTATTAATTCCGAGAACCGTGGCGCGCCTGTTTTTGCCGCCATCCGAGGGATCCTCAGTATCCACGGTATCTCCCGGTATATCCTCGGTTTTTCTTACATAGACTTCCCTTCCCTTTAGGATACAGTATTCCCTGTAGGCCTTCAGAAAGCCTTCTTCGGCTTTGGGAGAAAAATCACCTATCCCGTCAAGCTCCTTTATGATCTCCGAGGCTATCACCGCTCTGTCCTGTATCTTTCCGATTTCCAGTCTTAATGAGGTGGCCTTATTTCTGATGCTTTCGGAAAAATCTTTTTTTTCCTCATTGACATTGACCCCGATCCCTATGATTATTTCGCTTATCCTGCCTGTATTTGCGTCGATCTGCATTTCCGCAAGGATCCCACAGAATTTCCGGCCTGAAAGGATGAGATCGTTCACCCATTTGATCCCGGGAAGCACATTGCAGGCTTTCTGTACCGCCCTGCATACACAGACGGCGGTCCGGGCGGTGATCTTAACGGCTTCATCGGGAGAGATATCCGGCCTTAAGAGGCAGGATAAATATATTCCCTTATCTTTGGGTGATTCAAAGGATCTTCCCAGACGGCCCCTCCCCTTTGTCTGTTCCCCGGCGATGACAACGGTACCTTCGGCTGCGACCGGTTTTTTTTCACCAAATGTCCCGCTTTCGGCTGCCAGATCTTTGAGATAAAGATTTGTTGACCCGGTGCTTTCTAAGCATATAACGGTCTTCATCCGCTCATCACCGAGAAGTTTCCGTAATTTATCTGTATATTCGGCTGATCTGAGGTTTCTTTCCGTCATGAATGAACTCTCCTTACCGTTTAAGATCTTTCTGTGTTTTTTGATCCCGTCTGTGCTTCTTATGGATCTGTCCGTGCCTCTGCTGTTTTGTCTGTGGCGCTGTATCAATGATTATAGTATAATCGAGTACAGAAATACAGAGCAAAACCGTTTATGATCGTATAAAACACGGATCATTTCCGGTTCGGGAGGGATATATGGTAACTAACGATCAGGGCATAGTAAGGACGAAACACAAGATAATAGAAGAAGTGGCGCGGGCGGCATGGAAAGGCGAGATAACCGAGGAGATCAAAGAAAAGATTGTGATGGAAATGATCCCCGGACCTCTTCCCTATGCCAGATGCTGTATCTATAAGGAAAGAGAACTGGTCCGTCAGCGTATAAGGCTTGCAATGGGCCAGTGTCCGACACCGGACAGGGAATCAAAGAGCGTCATTCAGGTGCTTACACCGGCCTGTGAGGAATGTCCCATTTCTGCCTATAACGTGACCGACAACTGCCGTCTGTGCATGGGTCAGGCCTGCTACAATTCCTGCCGGTTTGGTGCAATATCCGTTGGTCATGACAGAACCCATATCGATCCCGCCAAGTGCAAGGAATGCGGCATGTGCGCGGAAGCCTGTCCATACGGTGCCATAGCCCACCTCACCCGTCCCTGCAAAAAGGCCTGTCCGGTGGATGCCATAACCTATGATGAATACGGGATCTGTGCGATAGATGAATCTAAATGTATACAGTGCGGACACTGCATTCATGCCTGTCCTTTCGGTGCCATATCCTCAAAATCCTATCTGGTGGATATCATAAGGGCGATCCAGTCCGGGAAAAAGGTCATTGCCATGTGCGCACCCGCCACCGAGGGGCAGTTCGGCCCGGACATCACCATGGGATCCGTAAGGCAGGGCCTCATGGAGCTTGGCTTTGACGATATGATAGAAGTGGGACTCGGCGGCGACATGACGGCGGCTTATGAAGCCCTTGAGTGGGAGGAGGCTTTATCCGAAGGCAGAAAAATGACCACTTCCTGCTGTCCGGCATTTATTAACATGCTTAGGAACAATTTCCCCGATATCTATGAAAATAACAAGTCAAATACGGTATCGCCCATGGTGGCGGTATCCAGACTGTTAAAATATCAGTATCCCGGCTGCGTCACCGTTTTTGTGGGACCCTGTATCGCAAAAAAAGCGGAAGCACAGGATGAGTCCATTCCCGATAATGCGGATTTTGTCATGACTTACGGGGAATTCAGGGCACTGCTTCGCTCAAAGGATATTGAACTTAAGCCCGTAACGGAGGAATACCAGAAATCTTCCATCTATGGTAAGAGATTTGCAAATTCCGGCGGAGTTGCGGCAGCAGTTATAGAGTGCATGCAGGAAAGAGGGATAGATACCCATGACATAAAGCTCAGGCAGTGTGCCGGCGGAACGGAATGCAGGACTGCACTGCAGATGCTTAAGATAGGGCGTCTTGAGGAAGATTTCATAGAAGGCATGATGTGTCCCGGCGGATGTGTGGGAGGTCCTTCCAAGCATAAGACCGAAAAGGAGATCACTCAGGCAAGGAAACACCTTCTTGACAAAGCGGACAGCAGGAGCATACTCGGAAATCTTTCAGTCTATCCAATTGGGAAATTCTCCATGTTCAGGGACGGCCATGTAGAACACCCTGAAGGAACAGATGAACCCGTGGATAACAAAAAAAACGGGGGATCGAAGAAACCGGGAGGCAAAGAGGCCCCTGAGAAAGCAGAAAAACCGGGGGGAAAAAGGGATCCGAAGATACAAAGGAACCGGAAGGTACAAAGGGATCCGCAGGAAATAAATCCCGAAGAAAGACAGATCAAAAGGTAAAGAGCAAACCGGAGTAATA
Organism: Lachnospiraceae bacterium; assembly: GCA_024682555.1. Taxonomy (GTDB): domain Bacteria; phylum Bacillota; class Clostridia; order Lachnospirales; family Lachnospiraceae; genus UBA2868. The sequence goes on from JAIKZD010000036.1 coordinate 17,581, forward strand.
AAGAAACCCGAAGAAACAGAGGCATGACGATATTATGGAAAAAACAGGTGCATTCATCCCGAAGGTGTTTTTGGCAGAAGATGAATACGTGGTAAGGGAAGGGATCAAGAACAATATAGACTGGAAAGCAAAGGGGTACGAGTTCTGCGGCGAGGCCAGCGACGGCGAGCAGGCTTATCCCCTGATCCAGAAGCTGAAGCCCGACATAGTCATAACGGACATCAAGATGCCTTTCATGGACGGTCTTGAGCTGAGCAGGCTGATAAAAAGGGAGTTTCCTTCCATAGAGATCGTGCTTCTCACGGGGTACGGTGAATTCGAATATGCCAAGGAGGCCATCAATATAGGGGTATCCGACTATCTTTTAAAGCCCATAAACGGAGATGACCTTATAAAGGAGCTTGACAAGGTAAGGGATAATCTGGAGGAAAAGTATAAGGAAGAAAAGCTCAAAGAGCTGTACATGAAGGAAATGGAGGAAAAGAACTTAAATGACAGGAAAGAGTTCTTTGAACTTCTGGTAGGCAGAAACCTGCAGACTGGCGAGCTTTTGGAAAAGGCCATGGAGCTTGAAATAGATCTTCCGGCTTCCCTTTACTGCATGGTCCTGTTTGTGGCTTTCACCACCGATCACAGCAGAAAGGAGCATTCCAACAGGATCATTGAGATAGACGAACGGTTAAGTGATCTGAACCGCGATTTTCCCGAGGTCATCTGTTTTGACCGGAACATAGAGGGCAAGGCTTTCCTGTTCAAATCCGACCAGAGGGAGGATCTTGACAGGCTTATAAAGGGATATATGGACAGTGTGGTAAAGATCGTTTCCGATTACAAAAATATCCGGTATTTTGCGGGTATAGGAGAGGTCGTTGAGAGACTGTCCGATGTGCCCTTAAGCTTTGAGAGCGCCAGCCGTGCCTTTGCCCACAGGTATCTTATAGATGAAAACCGCATTTTAAGCTGCAATGACCTGGAGAGCGGGTCTGTTTATGACGCAAACAGGCTGGGTCTTGAGGAGATAGACGTAAAAAGGTTTGACCGGGAAAAAATAAGGGAATTCTTAAGAACAGGCGAAGCGGATGAGACTGAATTCTTTGTGGAGGAATTCTTCAAGGAGCTTGGCCGCAGCATCGTGGAATCAACCGTGTTCAGGCAGTATATAATCATGGATTCCTATTTCTGCATGGTTGACTTTGTCATAAGCCTTAACGGCGAAAAAAAGCTGATAGAGAGCGTGGATGTGTCCCCCGGAGTGCTTCAGAATGTCAATGAGGGAATGGATTATATTATCAGGAACATAAAGAGATCCATCGGACTGAGGGAGGAGATATCCCGCAACAAGCATCTGGATGTGGTCAAGGAGATCATATCCTTTATTGACAGGGAGTACGCAAATGAGGAGCTTTCCCTGAATACCGTTGCCGATCATGTCAATTTTTCACCCAATTATCTGAGCATGATCTTTTCACAGCAGACCGGGCAGCCCTTCATCAAGTATCTTACCGATTACAGGATGAACAAAGCCAAGGAGCTGTTAAAATGCACCTCCAAAAAGAGCAGTGAGATAAGCCTTTTAGTTGGTTACAAGGATGCACACTATTTTTCCTATCTGTTCAAAAAAACCCAGGGCATAACACCCACCCAGTACAGAGAAGGCAGATAGAAGGGTCTTGCGGGTGAGAAGGAAGATAAAAAACATTCGGGGTTACAGATCCGAATGATAAAAGGCAGGAAGACAGAAAGGTTTCCCGAATGATAAAGAAGATCCGGAAAATGATCGAAAACACCAATCTGGCCGCAAAGATCAGGTATTCTTATGTCCTGATCCTGCTTCCGATGCTTCTTTTAAGCGTCATCATGTTCGTAACCGTGCAGAAATCAAACAGCCGTTACGAGGTTATGATCAATTCCCTTGCCCAGGCCAGTGAATTCAGTCTGGATTTCAAGAAGGATTATGATTATGAGACCTATCTGCTGATAGTGGGCAATAAATCGGCGGCCGAATCCCCCATGCACGATATGCTCGTAAATGCGGAAGATATCGTACTTAAGCTCATGGATCTGACGGCATCCAAGGAGAATAACAAGAGACTTGAAAGTGCCATAAGATATATAACCAATCTGCGTACCTATCAGGCAAGGATCGAGGAAAACCTCTCGGATGATGAAAAATATGAGGACAACATAGAGATATGGGAAAATGATGTTCAGATCGTTACCGAGCTTTTAAATGACACTATCCAGGAATACATCTATTATGAGGTAAAAGATCTCCAGTCGGCAAGGGTTGAGAACCAGAGACTGTACCTTTCCCTTGTAAGGGGCGGGGTTATCGCCTCCATAATCATCTTTCTGTCCCTTGCCGTACTTTCCTATTATATTCCCTTAAGTATCACAAGACCCATAAGGACGCTTACCGGGGTTACCGACCAGGTGGCAAAGGGCGACCTGACTGTCAGGGCGGATGTCCAGAGCGGTGAGGATCTGAATATCCTGAGCGAATCTTTAAATACCATGATCGATAAGATAAACGATCTCATAGAAAAGGAAAAATCCGATCAGGCAAGGCTCAGGAAGGCCGAGTTTGAGCTGCTTCAGTCCCAGATAAACCCTCATTTTCTCTATAATACCCTTGATGCCATAGTCTGGTCCGCAGAGGCCGGCAATCAGAAACAGGTGGTCAAGATGGTGGGAAGTCTGTCGGAATTCTTCAGGACCTCCTTAAATCAGGGAAAAGATATCGTGACCGTAAGGGAAGAGATCCAGCATGTGCGCAGCTATCTCGAGATCCAGCAGATCAGATATCAGGATATACTGAAATATGAGATCGATGTGGATGAGAGCATCATGAATTACATGATACCCAAGATAACCCTTCAGCCGCTGGTTGAAAATGCCATATATCACGGCATTAAGAACAGGAGGAGACAGGGCAGGATAATCATCAGCTCAAGGGATAATGAAGATGATTTCCTCATAGAGGTAAAAGATAACGGTATAGGAATGACACAGGACAGGTTAAGCCAGGTTATGGACGGGATCAGGAACAAGGCTCCCTCCGAGTCTGATATTTACGGTCTGTACAATGTAAATGAAAGAATAAAGCTTAATTTCGGCCAGGAATACGGTCTGGCCATAGAGAGCGTCTATGAGGAGGGAAGCACAGTGAGTATCCGTCTGCCCCATGTCATAGATTAAAAGTAGCCATATAAGCCCAGCCTGTTTTTCCACAGGTACTCCGATAATAAGAAATTCAACTCTTTTTATAAAAATCCTCAAATCAAAAAAACGGTTTATAAAAAAATTAACCTCCTTTGGATTTTATTTAATGGAATATTTGCGCTCATGGGAGTAGGATTGTACCATCAATGTTGTATATCAACAAATTTTAGGGAGGTTTAAAATGAAAAGAAAAGTTTTAGCAACGATCTTGGCAGCAGCCATGGCACTTGGTCTTATGGCTTGTGCAACAGTAGCTACAGCTCCTGCACCGGCAGCAGAGCCCGCAGCAGAAGAGCCCGCAGCAGAGGAGCCCGCAGCAGAGGAGCCTGCAGAAGAGCCTGCAGCTGAGCCCGCAGCAGACGGTGAGCTTATCAGCGTAGGATTCGCTCAGGTTGGACATGAGTCAGACTGGCGTACAGCTTCCACAAAGTCAGCTCAGGACGTTTTCAGTGAGGCAAACGGATACAACTTAAGCTTCGTTGACTGCGATAACGATTCAGCAGCTCAGCTTGAGGCAGTTAGATCCTTCATCGAGCAGGATGTTGACTACATCATCATCGACCCCATCGTTTCAACAGGTTGGGATACAGTACTTACCGAGTGCGAAGAAGCAGGAATCCCTGTTATCGTTATCGACCGTACTATCGAAGATTCTGACAAGTATGTTTCATGGGTAGGCTCAGACTTCTTAACAGAAGGTCTTGCAGCAGGTGAATGGCTTAAGGCTTATGCAGATGCTCAGGGCATCAGCGAGATCAACGCTCTT
>JAIKZD010000038.1 GCA_024682555.1 Lachnospiraceae bacterium
TGCTGCATAGGGTTCTGCGTCGGCCCCGACGGATACCCTGCCTGTCTTGGCATTAATGGTCACGTTCTCGGGAGCAGGACCGCCCTCCGCATATTCTATTGACCATTCAACAGTCTTTTTGTTTGCTGTCGCGGGTGTTATGACCGCTTTGTATGCAGCCTTTGCACCGGGTTCGATATAACCCTGTCCGGTGATCTCGATCTGTTCAACATCCTGTACTACAGTTACCCTGCAGGCTGCGCTCTTTCCGGATCCATCCTGTGCGGTACAGGTGATCATGGTGCTTCCTTTTCCTGCTGCCGTTATCTTTGCCGTACGACTGTGGGTGTCCCCCACCACGGTTACCGTGGCAACCTTGGGATTTGAGCTTGTCCACCTGAATCCGATATTATCGGCCAGACAGCCCCCGCCGGGGAGTTCCGCAAGCATATCGGTATGTTCTTTCGAACTGTCTAAAAGAGTAGCTATACTGACTTCGGTTATATTCTTTTCATCCTGAATATTCAGGTCATCCTCACAGCCGAAGCAGAGCTCCGCCGCGTTTTTATCAAGGGTTATTGTTCCGACGGTACTCAGTTCCTTTACAACCCTGATCTCAACGGTATCGTATTTATTTCCGTCCGAAGCGGCACACTCTATCACAAGCGTTCCGCTCTGGCCCGGATCGGTCTTTATCCTTCCGGTTGTCTCACCTATGGAAGCCTTGGAAAGGTCTCCGTCTTTATATGAGCTTATTCTCCAGAATACGTTCTGGTCAAAATCCTCGGGTAATACTCTGGCCGTAAGTGTAACGGTTCCGCCCGCAAGAATAAAGGGCGGAGCTCCTATGATCTCAACCTCTTCCGATGACTTTATTCCGGACTCCCCATAGGTGGCAGAGGGATCTGCGGTAAAAATCATGGTGCTTATCTTACTTATAACGCCCATCCCGGTTACACAGGCAGCCTTGACGGTTATCCTCTTATCCGTTGTCTCTCCTGCCAGAAGATCGGCCACGGCAAGGGGGTCTTCAGGAGTGTAGATTTCTCCGGTAATGACATCACCATTCTCAACTTTGGGATTCTGTCCGTCTGTAGTGTATATAAGGATCTCCCTGTACTGATTTCCGGTATCCGCTTCACCCTGATAGGTACCGTCTCCGTTAAAATCAGCCCTGTCAAGGGATATAACAGCATCCGAAGGAACGGTGGGCCCTACTGTTACGACCTTTCCGTCTCTTGACACTGCGATCTCCACCGTCTCCTCGTCCACACCTGTCGGCGCATACAGGCTGATAACGGGAGGTGTTACGTCACCTGAGAACATCTTTGATACATCAAGGATGCCTTCGCCTATTTGCGCTGAGCCTGCCTTATTGATGCTTGATTTCAGTACCCTTTCCATGGTGTCCGGATCCACATGTCCCATGGCGCTCATATACAGCGCACAGGCACCTGCTACCACGGGGCAGGCCATGGAGGTTCCATTCCAGGAGTCATATTTATCTTCACCGGGGATCGTTGAATATATAGCGGCTCCGGGTGCAGCTATGTCAGCCCAGCCGCCGAAATTTGAAAAGGCTGTTTTATATCCTGCCGGATAAACGGCCGACACCGATATCACGTGATCATAGCAGGCAGGATAGGACCTTAAATTTGAGTGCTCATTACCCATGGCGGCGCAGATGGTAACCCCGCTTTCATAGGCTGCATTTATTGCCTCCCGGACTACTTCGGTATAGCCCGGACCACCCAGACTCATGTTTATGATATCCGCTATAGGATCATTGTTTCTTTCATAGTGAGCATCATCACCGGCACCTGTCAGTTCGTATCCTGATACCAGATATATAGCTCTTGCAATATCACCATCGTCAAACAGATCGTTTTCATCGGATGCGCGGATGCCCAGGATAGAAACGCCGGGTGCAACACCCGCACCGCCCAATCCGTTCCCGGCAATGGCGCCTATGATACCTGCCACATGAGTTCCGTGCCCATTCTGATCATCAGTCCCCCAGCCTATATTCTCAAGGGTAACCTTGCCCGCAAGATCCTCATGATCCGCATAAACACCTGTATCTATAACAGCTACCCTGATATTCTCGCTTCCGATGGTGACCCCCCAGGCCCCGTAGGAATTGATCATATCGTGCATCCACTGATAATTAGGGTCGGTGGGCTTAAGGGCAGGGTCATTAAAATCGTACCCGTCCGGATCTGTTATATCAAACCAGGTGGTCATCTGAGGCACATCGCCCATAAGGGAATCCTCGTCTTCGGATACAACGGGTTCCTCTACGGGGATGATGTAATTCGGTTCTACCGCCGGAATATTGATGTCCGGATCCGCACCGGCGCTGACCGCCTCGGGAACCGTCAGTTCCGACCCTGCAAGTGATATTGTGGCAACCATGAAGGAATACCTGATAAGCTCTCCGCCATATGCCTCGGCGATCATCTGCGCATGTGCTCTGGAATCCGCAATACAGATAACTTCATTCTCAACATAATCAACACCGGGAGTTCCGGCATTAACTTCCTCTACCGCGTTATTTTCCTGTACGCCGGCCTTTATCCTAAGCTCGAGCTCCGTGAGCTGATAATCCTCCGGCATTCCGTTTATACCTTCGGGAAGTTGTGATCCGTCTGCATCCGTTGTATCTGTTGTCCCGGCTGCATCAGTTGTTTCTGCCGGTTCCGGTTCTGCAGATCCCTGCACATCTTCTGCAGGCTCCGCGGAAGTCACGGTTTCTGTGGGATCTGAGGATTCATTTCCCGCCAGAACATCGGCTTCATCGAGTTCCGTTAATACTGTCTGTCCGCCGTCCATGGCATAAATACTGCTGCCACCCGTGCCCATAACCATGGCAAAGGAAAGCAGCACAGCCAAAAGCATCTTCATTCTCTTCTTCATACTGTGCCTCCTTATCTCTATGATCTTATGCCGTAAACATCCTTATCTCCGTGATCTTATGCCGTCCGTATTTAACTGACCGGCTCGGTGTCCGTTCCTGTGGCTGTCCCTGTCTATGGCTCGGTGTCCGCCCCTGAAGAACCGATCCGGGAATCCCGAAAATCCTCTCTCGATCGATCCTGATCAGTACTGCATAAAAAGCATTATAAACAGGCTTTTATTTTACTCTCCTGCTCTTTGTAAGTCAATTTCATAAGAGGATGTGGCACGCTGTTTTATTGATTTTTTGATGGACTTTTTGATGATCCGGCTAACGCATTTTTAAACTCATATAATCTGACTAATGCGTTTTTAGGATCATAGCAAATGATAAGGGCCTGCAATTCACGGTCCCGGGTTTTACGGAGTATCTGAAGAGGGTGAGGGGGGAATGAACACTTTTTCTATGATATTAATTGACAAGGAGACAGGAACAATCCTGTCTCCTTGTATTCATATGTATAAGTGTTTCTATATACTGCCGGGATTACTCAACCCTAATATTGAAGCTTCCCTTAACACCGCTGCCATCATTTGCCTTCATGGTGATCGTAGCAGTGCCTTTGTGACCGGTCGAAACGATAAGGCTTCCGTTATTATAATATGCGCTTGCTACGGAAGGATTGCTACTCGTAACTGTCGGTGTCACTTTAGGTGACATTAGATAACCCGAATAATAACATAATACTTTCCAATTACTATTATATAGATTATAAACACGATACTCCCGGAAGCCTGTAACAAGACTCAATTTGTACGGCCCCACCAATTAAAGCCATACAATCCAATGCTTTTTGCTAAATCACCGATCGTGTATCTTATCAAAGCCCTGGATCCTGATCCATCCGTTGCTTCCGCACTAACACTTGCCACATACATATAATCCGTATATACTTTCTTACCATCGACCAACTCGGGTCCAGTACTAGATGGAAGTTTTCTTACTCCGAATCTGTTACAGCTGTCATAAATAGCCTGACTTCCCGCAGTAACCTTCCCATTTTTCATCACGAAAAGCTTCTTGTCCTTAAGAAGTCGATCCGTCTCATCAGTATCATCGTAAATGGTATCAATCCTATCCAGAATATAACCAGCCGAATCTAAATATGTCACTCTTTTTAATATCTGTATTTTGTAATCCCATTCAACATTCTTTTCAGATGGATCCCCATAAGTATTACCGTAAGCAACCAATGTCGTTGCTGATTTCCCATATCCGATAGTTTCAATTAAATCATCCGCAGGCTGCAAACGTATATTAGATACCGGAACAAGCACATTAACCGTAATTGATGCTTTCTTATTGGACCCGTCATTTGCTGTTGCGGTAATAGTGGTCTTACCGGCGCTTAATCCGGTAACCATTACAGTCTTACCACCGTCTGTGGATTCTAAGATGGCTACTTTTTCGTTGCTTGATGACCAGCTTATAAGATCCTGGTTAGGGATTGTACTATCAACAATTGCCTTAAGAGTTATAACCTGTTCGTTCTTATCCTCATCAGGTCTCTCTATGGCATTGGTAAATAGCTGAACCGACTTTAGATTGTGATTCCTCTTTCATATGCCAGATTGATTGCTTCCTGAAAAGTAGCCTCATATTGGGGGCCTCCCATGCTCATATTGATTATATCTGCTCGTCGGATTCATCTTTTTCGGTATATATTTCATTCCAGTTTTCATCTTCATAACCGGCCACATAATTTACCGCTCGAACAAGATTACCTGTAGAAAAAAACCAAACCTTTTCTTTATCATCCCAGCTATCTGTGCGAAGCGAAAGAATATTCACACCGGGTGCTACTCCGGCGCCGCCCTCACCATTACCTGCTGTCGCTGCTATAATGCCTGCAACATGAGTTCCGTGCTCTCCAGTTGGGCCATCTCCAGAAGCATGATCATCACGATCGTCATTAACTATACCCGGAACAACCGTCACACGTCCGGCAAGATCATTATGGGTTTCTAAAACACCCGAATCGATCACGGCAACCGTAACCTGATCGCTTCCTGTTGTTACGCCCCAGGCCCCGTAAGTGTTTATCATATCATGCATCCACTGATAATTCTGGCTGGTCGGATCAAGCGCAGGGTCATTATATCCATAATCACCTGCGGGATCCGTGATGTCAAACCAGGTTGTCATCTCAGGTGAATCACCCATAAGGGAATCATCTGATTCATCTGGTATTATCGGTTCTTCAACAGGAATAATGTAATTCGGTTCTACTACAGGTATATTATTATCCGGATCTGAACCAATCTCTACTGCCTCTTCCACCGTAATTCCGGTTTTCGCAAGCGAGATATTGGCTACACCAAAAGCATATCTGATAAGCTCACCGCCATATGCCTCAGCGATCATCTCGGCATGAGCCTGTGAATCAGCAAGACAGAAAACCTCATCTGCGGCATAGTCGATCCCCGGGATCTTTCCTCTTACTTCGTCCGCAACATTATGCTCCAGAACATCAGCCTTAATATTCTGCTCTGTCTCGGAAAGCAGGTAATCCTCAGGCATTCCGTTCACACCTTCCGGAAGGTCAGCCTCTGTCGCTTCCGGCTCTTCTGCCTTATCTTCAGCTTCTGTTCCCTCAAGAACATCCGTCTCTGAAGAAACCGGTGCTTCAAGTATTTCTCCATCCGACGCTTTATCCTCATCGGAAAGATCCGTTTCATCCATCACAGCCACAGCTGTGTCATCTGTGTTCTAATCGATCGTCTCAGCAAAAACCGCACTGCCGTTGCCACCAAGTATCATCGCGGCAGTTAACAGCATTGCCAGACCTTTTGTCATTCTGTTCTTCATATCCGTCCTCTAGATTTCAGTATTACCCTTTATATCTACCCGAAACTCGCTGTATATTATACATGAAAAAGGGATAAAAAAGGTAAGTTGATTTTAATCCGTGCGTGTCACAATGTCAAGAGAATGTGACGTTTTAACATTGACATCACAACGCCAAAAATAGTATAATCAAACAACCATCTGATCATTTTCCGGACAGATTTTTCACAATGAACTACCGGCATCCGGACAAAGTCGCATGGAGTTTTCCGTTGAAGTAATATATAGTTGAATATTTATAAGATAAGGAGAAGTACACATGAAGATCAGGATGACAAGATTACTGGCAATGCTACTGGCTGTTACCATGATCCTTTGCGGTAATGTAAATACCGTTTATGGTCTTGAGGCAGATGCAGGCTCAACCGGCATCATAACAGCGGATATGACAGACGAAACGGAGCCCGCAGAAGTTCCGGACGCTGCTGATGCTGTAACGTATGATCAGGGGTCCGTCACGGAACCGGGTACCGTCATATCAGACAGCGACCCGGAAAAAACCGCGGATGAAACGGAAACCACCGGTGAGTCTGACCCTGCAGGATCGGATCTTACTGAGGCCGAACCAGCAGAGTCCGATAAGGACGAGCTTGAAGCCGTTTCCGCTCATACATCCAGACCTGAATCTGACGATACAGATACCTCTTTGAAGAAATCAGACGAGGCCGATACGGATGAGCTGACTGCCTTAAATATTGATATCGATACGGATGAAACCCAAAAAGGCACCGGATACAGACCGATGCCCGGTGAAAAAGAAGTCCCTGTCCTTGATGATGATATAGACTATAAGACCTTAAAGGATGACCTTATCGAAGGGGATGAGCCTTTTGATGATGAGCTTCTGGGGGTTGCCGATCAGGCGATCGGAGCCACTTCAAAAGACCGCTCATTTCCATATTCATATATTGATGAGGACGAGATAATCTCATATCTGACAACGTATTATCCGGATACGAGGGATCAGGGCGATGAAGGAACCTGCTGGGCACATTCAGCTATCGCAATGGCTGAATTCAATATGATCTCTCACGGAATGAAAGACAAAAGCGTTGACTTCAGTGAGATGCATCTTTCCTACTGGGCATATACACAGGGAACCCCTGGGGTCGCAGGTGATACGGGCGACCGTATCCAATACCTTGGAGGCGGCAATTATGGAAATTCCATTTACGGCCTCGGCGGAAACACTTATCTGGCAGCCGTTACACTTATGCAGCGTAGGGGAGTTGCCGAAGAATCAAAGTATCCCTACAGTGATATAGTAAACTATCCTAATTCTCCCGGACTCGCCCCTTCAACCGAAAGAGATAATACTGCATATTTAAAGAACGCATATATGATCAGCCGCAAGAACCGGCAGCTGGTAAAAGACGCGATACTTAAAAACGGTCTGGTTGGCATGAGTTTTGCCAGCTACAACGACTTTATCAATGATGATACTTCGTCATATTATTGCCCATATACTACTGATACAAATCATGCAGTATGCATAGTAGGATGGGATGATGATTATCCAAAAGAGAACTTTGATTACTATGGCATGAAGCCGTCAAAAAACGGCGCATGGCTTGTCCGCAACAGCTGGGATACCAATACCAGAATAGATTATGACTCATATTTCTGGATCTCCTACGAAGATATGTCCATGACTGATGTCTGGGTATATGAGATGATGGATCCCACCGATCCGGATTTTGACAATAATTACTTCTACGATTCCCAGAATCATTGGCTGGACTATGATAGCAGGGTGGATAAGAGTGCAAACATATATAAAGTAAACGGCGAATTGGACTACGAAACGATACAGGCAGTTGCACTTGATCTTACATGGCATGATGCCCCAAAGATCGGTTATACGATAGATATCTACACAAATGTTGATCCCGCAAAAGGTCCTGAGAGTGGCCAAAGGGCTGTTGCGGCCGAAACAAAAGGTACTTTCGATCTTGGCGGTTTCTACACCATCCCCTTAAAGACCCCGGTCACTGTCGCAAAGGATTCATACTATTCGATAGTGGTAAAGCTCAGTGACAAAACCTCTGTCAATTACGAGACGTTAATCGGCTGGTATGATAAATTCAATCAAAGCATGGGATTAGGTGACAATCAGAGCTTTATATTCCGGAATGGTAAGTGGACCGATTTTTATGATATCAGCTCTTACGACCAATACGGAAATATCTGGGAGGGAAATCTTATCATTCATGCGCTTACCTCAAACGGTGCGTGCGACGGTACTGTCACTATCAGGGGTACAGATGTTACTGTCACAGACGGCAAAAAACAACTGAACTTCAATAACAACGATAAAGTGGGCACAGCCAAGACTCTGACCGTTACCGCTGTTGATGGAACCGGAACTGATATTTCGGGCAGTGTTTCATGGCATAGTGAGGACCGTATGGTTGCAACCGTGGAAAACGGCAAGGTTACCGCTGTAGGAAACGGCGAAACAAAGATCTATGCATATGTAGGAAGTCCCGATAATGCAAAGTTCAGAGACGAATGTACGGTCAGTGTAAACCTTACAGAACATTCGGTAACGTTTAACGCAAACGGCGGATCGTTTTCAGAAACAGATGAAAAGGGTGAAGTGAAATACTATGAAACGATGATCAAAAAGGTTTGTACCGGTGGAAAAGTCGCTATCAAGGAACCCAAAAGAGCAAATTATATATTCAACGGTTGGGTAAAGGCCGGCACCGGCGAATCATTCATCCCCGAAGATACAGAGATCACCGGAGACATGGTCATTCAGGCCAAATGGACCCTCGCAAATCAGTGCGAAGCTCCCACCATCAGTCCGGCACCCGGCACAGAGTTGCATAAGGGCGATCAGATCGTACTCTCCGGGACAAAGGATACGCTTATCTATTATACGGAAAATGATACAACGCCTAATACAACAAGTACGCTTTACACGGAACCGATCATAGTACGCAGGACAGGCCAAATCACCATAAAGGCCATTGCAGTAAAGGCTGATTTTGAAACCAGCGAGATGAGTGAGGCCACTTATAGTGTCACCCGTGATATCGATGCCGAATGGGGGGATATTATTGATGCGGACAAAAATGACAGTCAGACCGGCAAAGACGGAACAGGCGGTCCGGTAAAGATCCCTGACGGTCTGTGGGTGGCAGAAGCCAGCTATGCGAAATCCGTAGCCTACACCGGATCAAATATCACCTTCCCCGGCCTCAGGGTATATCATGGCAATAAGCGGCTGCATGAAAACGTGGATTATACAGTTTCCTACAGCAATAATAAGAATACTTCCGAAGGGGTCGCAGAGGCAAAGAAACCGACCATCACGGTAAAGGGTAAAGGGAATTACACAGGACAGGATAAAAAGACCTTTGAGATCACAAAGGTAAGTTTAGCTTCCGACAATACAGATATCACGGTGGCGGACATAACAGAATCAACGACCGGAAAAGCCGTAAAGCCGGCACCTGAGATCTATTATAAGCTTGATGATGGTACCAGTATACAGTTAAAGAACAACACAGACTTCAGCTGTGCATATACAGGCGGTGATTTCACGACACCCGGCGATCATAATATCAAAGTAACCGGAAAGGGCAATTTTAAAGGCGAGCGCACTGTAAAACTAACGCTCAGACCATCAAACGGACCGGTCTCGATCTCAAAAGCCACTTTAACGGGATTCCAGGCTAAAATAACGATGGATCCCACAAAGACCTCGTATGAGCAGCCTGCTACACTGAAACTGATCGTTAACAAACAGGAGGTTTCTTCAGGTTGTTACAGTATCAGCTATAAAAACAATACTCAGGCAGGCACCGCCACATTTACGGCTACAGGTATACTGGGAAAGAATTATACAGGAAGCATCAGCAAGACCTTTAAGATCGAACCGATAACTTTCAACGCTGCAAATATCAGGGTCGAATCCGGTTTCAATGACAGCGTTACCTGGAATACTGATGCTGAGGCGGCAGGTATGATAGAACAGGAGCCTGTTCTTAAATATGGTACCACACAGCTTGTCAAGGGAACGGACTATGAGCTCTCATACAAGAACAACGACAAAGCCGGGAATGCAACTATGACAATGACCGGAAAGGGCATGTATAAGGGAAGCTTCTCCAAAACCTTCAAGATTGAGGCGTATCCGATCCTTACGAATAATAATGCTTTCAAGATAACCGAAACATCGATGACAGGGGAAACAAAAGACTATACAGCTAATGGTATTAAAAACTCATTACTGTCTTATCCGGCAAACAGGACATCCTCCGGCGCATTCCCGAAGCTTTCAATATCATTTGGAAGTTTATCACTGACTGAAGGCAAGGATTATACCCTGTCCTACAAAAATAACAAAAAATACTATAGTATGTTCGATTATCCAAACACTTATTTCTATTCTTATAAAAAATACTGGCCGCAGGTTACAATAACCGGAAAAGGTGCATATAAGGGTACTCTCTTGGTCTATTATAATATGAACGGTTTTACAGACCTCTCAAAAGCGGTCGTAACGGCTCCCGATCTCATAAGGAGCAACAAGAAGAGTAAGAGCCTGTTCTCAACACCTGTTGTTACATATAACGGTATAAAGCTTAAGGCAGGAACCGATTATCATAAGGAATACATTTACCGCTATGCCGTAGATACCGTACTTTCAAGCGGCGCGGTGAGAAAGGCGGGCACGGAAGTCTTCGCAGAAGATATCCTTAAGGAAGGCGCCTCAACGTGGATCAATGTGACTGTTCAAAACGCAGGTGGCACCAAAGCTACAGGAGTATATGCCGTCAAGGCTGGAAGCGTTGCCAAGGCAACCGTAAAGGTCAATGACGGCAAGCCCTATGAATATACCGGCAACCCGGTATGTCCCCGTAAAGCCGATCTCACGGTTACCATTGGAAAGACCGAACTGAATGCGACGGATTACGATATAGTCGGATATTCAGGCAACGAAAAGGCCGGAACCGCCAAACTGACGATCCGCGGAAAAGGTGACTACTGCGGCGAGAAGACCCAGTCCTTCACCATCGGTCAGCGGAAGTTTTTGTGGTGGACCGCAAACTGACAGATTCCGGTAAATACAATACTATGTAATACAAAGGGACGCCTAACCGGCGTCCCTTTTCGTTAATGTTCAATGATCCCCGTAATGCGAACCGCATTGAATAATCTCTATAATATCATCACGAATCCTGAACACTATCCTGTTCTTTTCATCTATCCTGACACTCCAAAATCCGGCAAGATCTCCGGATAAGGGTTCCGGTTTTCCGGTACACCCATATCCATTCCTGTCGATATCCTGCAACAGCCGATTTATTCTTTTAAGAGTTTTTTTATCACGACTCTGCCATTCTATATAATCATTCCATGCTTCATCATGCCAGCTTTTTCGCATCAATCTTCCTCAATCAGTTCATGTTCATGCATATTCCGACCTGCCTTTGCATCATCAGCACGTTTTTTCAGTTCTGTCATATTCTCTGCACTATAAAATGGATCTGCAGATACTTCAAAGGGTATCCTTTGTTCATTACCCATTTTTACAAGGAAAATATTGATCGCTGTTGACATGTTCATCCCCATATTCTTACAGGCGATTTCCGCTCTTCTCTTAACCTCTTCATCCACTCTCAGATTAACCTGTACCATTTCAACCTTATCGACAGAATACACTATCGCTCCTTTCGAGATTATTGTATAGCAAATACTATACAATGTAAAGTGTTTTCTGCACTACGTCACGTTGACACTGCATCCCCAAAAAGAGTATAATCAATCCAATATATAGCTAAGGAAATAAAGCGGACCACAACATTTGGCCACGGTGTTTCCGGCTGTAGATTTATTAATAAACCCGGAGAATTACAGATATGAAGATCAGATTGACAAGATTCTTAGCAGTGTTACTGACTGTCACCATGACCCTTAGCGGTAACGCGAACACTGTTTTTGCATTGGAAACCGATGCAGGATCAACAGATGTCATAACAGCGCAGATGGTAGACGCGACTGCTCCCTCAGAAGATCAGTATGTTTCTGAAGATATAACATATGATCTGGATCCGCCGGTGGAAACAGGTTCCGTCGCAATGGGCAGTGATCAGGGATATGCCGGTAATGAAACTGCTGACGATCCTGAGTCAGATCTTACCGGATCCGTACCTGCTGAATCCGCTCAGGACGAGCCTGAAACAGCTGCAGAGGATACTTTCGGATCTGGATCCGACGAATCGGAAACCGCTTTACAGGAATCAGACGAACCCGATCCGGATGAACTTTCTGCCATTGATGAGGACTGTACTGATATATCCCTCGGTGAAACCGGGCACATACCTATGCCCGGTGTTTATGATACACCCGTCATAGATGATGATATCGATTACAATACAATAAAAGAAGCTCTTATAGACGGTGATGAGCCCTGTGATGATGAACTGATGGGGGTTGCGGAGCAGGCTATCGGAGCAACGGTAACGGACCGCGCTTTCCCCTATTCATATCTTGATGAGGATGATATCATCTCATATCTGACAAAATATTATCCAAACCCTAAAGATCAGAAAAACACCGGTACATGCTGGGCACATTCCGCTATAGCAATGGCCGAATTCTATATGATCTCCCATGGAATGAAGGACAAAAGCGTTGACTTCAGTGAGCTGCATCTTGATTACTGGACGTTCACCCAGGGAACGCCTTCGATAGCGGGAGATACAGGGGATTATATCCGGCTGTATAGCAGCCCTGCGTATAACGTGGGTGGAAACAGCTATTTCGCTGCCAGAACCCTTATGCAGCGACGGGGCGTGGCCGCCGAATCCAAATACCGTTTCGAATGGACAGCGGAGGCTGATGAGTCGGCAGATCCGGTTGCATATATAAACAACAAAATGAGCCCCACTGACCAAAGTGAAAGGGACAATGTTGCATATCTCAAAAACACATACAGGATAAGCCGGGATAACCGGCAGCTTATTAAGGATGCGATACTGAAAAACGGCATTGTCGGAGTAGGCGTATATATCCAGGACAGCATAGGTGAATTTTATTATAACCCTCAGACAGTAGCATGTTATTGTCCGTATTTTGATGACGAACACTGGCCTAACCATGATGTAGCCATAGTAGGCTGGGATGATGATTACCCGAAAGAAAATTTTGATTCCGATGATACATATCACGGTAAATACCATCTGAAGCCATCCCATAACGGTGCCTGGCTCATCCGTAACAGCTGGTCGGACAAAGCTGAAATAAGTATTAAATCATATTTCTGGCTTTCTTATGAAGATCAGGCTCTGGAAGATGTATGTGTATACGAGATGATGGATACTACAGATCCGGATTTTGACAACATATATTATTACGATTCCCAGATCAGTGATATTGCCATTTTTTACGATACCACAAAGAGTGCCAATGTTTATACCGCAAACAGCGGATCGGATCATGAAACGATACAGGCTGTGACAATGGATCTTTCATGGCGCGATCTCACAAATATCAATTACACGATAGATATCTATACCGGACTCGATCCTGTTACAGACCCCGAAAGCGGCACGCATCATACCGAAGCAACCACCACAGGTACCGCTGTGCTTGGCGGATTTTATACTATCCCGCTTTCCAATCCGGTAACAGTTGCGAAAGGTGAATCCTATTCTGTTGTGATCACGCTGAGCGACAAAACATCGGTGAATGTTGAACGTTTCCTTGACTGGAGTGAATTTGAACACCGTGTCGGAGTAGGCCCCGGACAAAGCTTTATATTACAGAACGGACAGTGGAACGATCTTTATGATATATACAGCAAAGAAGAAAATTCTTCTGATGGAAATCTCATCATTCATGCGCTTACATCAAATGGCTCGGGAGGCGGATCTGTCACTATCGAAGGTGCCGATGTCACCACAGACGGCAAAAAACAGCTGATCTTTGATACCGGCCATAGGGTCGGAAACTCCATAGACCTGTCGGTTGATGCCAAAGCCGGAGATGAAACAGATATTTCGGACAAAGTTTTATGGCACAGTGATGACCGTATGGTCGCAACCGTGGAAAACGGCAGGGTCACCGCTGTCGGAAACGGTGAAACAAAGATCTATGCATATATAGGCAGTCCCGATAATGCAAAGCTCAGAGACGAGTGCACGGTCAGGGTAAACCTTACAGAGTTCCCGGTAACCTTTGACGCAGGCGGCGGATCGTTTAAGATGACAAATGAAAAGGGCGAGGTGAAATACTCCGATACGAAGATAAAAAAGGTTTGTAACGGCGGAACAGTATTCATCGAAGAACCAAAGATGGCAAATTATAAATTTGACGGTTGGATGAACACAAATGGCGGCGGCGAATTCATCCCCGGGGAGACCACGGTCATGCGAGACATGTCGGTCGTAGCGACATGGACTCCGGCATATAAATGCGAAGCTCCCACCATCAGTCCGGCATCCGGCACAGAATTGCATAAGGGCGATCAGATCGTTCTCTCTGTTCCCGGGACAAAGGATGCGCAAATCTATTATATGATCTATGAGTCTGCGACGGTAAATGATAGTCGCAATCCAAAAGATCATGGTTCGCATTATGCGGAACCGATCATAGTCAATCGCAATGCAGACTATATCACTATAAGGGCTATAGCAGTAAAGGCTGATCATACAGAAAGTGATATAACAACAGCCACTTATACTGTCACCCGCGATATCGCTTCCGAATGGGGGGATATTATTGACGCGGACAAAAATGACAGTCAGACCGGAACAGACGGTATGGGCGGTCCGGTAAAGATCCCAGACGGCCTGTGGGTTGCAGAAGCCAGCTATGCACGATCTGTCGCCTACACCGGATCAAATATCACCTTCCCTGACCTCAGGGTATATCACGGCAATAAGCTGCTGCAGGAAAACGTGGATTATACTGTTTCCTACAGCAATAACAAGAATAATTCAGAAGGCGCCGCAGCCGCAAAGAAACCTACTATCACCGTAAAGGGTAAAGGAAATTACACCGGACAGGATAAAAAGACCTTTGAGATCACAAAGGTAAGCATAGCTTCCGACAATGCAGATATCACGGCGGCGGCCATAACCGAATCAGCGACAGGAAAAGCCATCAAGCCGGTACCGGTGATCTATTATACCCTGGCTGATGGTACCGGTATCCAGTTAAAGAACAACACCGACTTCAGCTGTGCATATACAGACAGCGACTTTACGACACCCGGCGATCATACTATCAAGGTAACCGGAAAGGGGAATTTTACAGGCGAGCGTGATATACCTCTTACGATCACGGAAAAAGCAGAAACAACCTCGATCGCAAAGGCTACCCTGAAGGGATTTCAGGCGAAAATACTGATGGATCCCAATCCCGCAATAACCGAGTATAAACAGCCGGTGGATTCACTTGAACTGATCGTTAACAAACAGAAAGTGGATTCAGATTGTTACATTATCAGCTATAAAAACAATACTCAGGCAGGTACAGCCACATTTACGGCTACAGGCATACCCGAGAAGGGCTATTCTGGAAGCATCAGCAAGACCTTTAAGATCGAGCAGATACCCTTTAACGCGGCAAATATCAAGGTCGTATCCGGTTTTAATGACAAGATTACCTGGAATTCCACTTTTGCCACCGCAGGTTCCGTACTGCAGCATCCGGAATTAAAATATGCGGATACGGTATTATCCGAGGGTACCGACTATGAGCTCTCCTATAAGAATAACAACAAGGCCGGAAATGCCACTATGACGATGACCGGAAAGGGCATATTCAAGGGAAGCTTCTCAAAGACCTTCAAGATCGAGGCTTTCAGTATTCAGAACAATCAGATAAGGATTACCGAGACTTCGACAGACGGTACGAAAACACGGGGCTATAACGCAACGGAATTTGACAGCTGCAGGCTCGAATATCCCGCGTGCAGAACCTCCTTTGGCGCAAAGCCGAGACTTACGGTGTCATTTAATGGAAATCAGCTTACAGAGGGCGCGGACTATACACTGACCTTGAAAAACAATAAAAACTATTACGGGATATTTATGGATCCCGATCGGTATTTCTTCTATTATGGATATTTTTACTGGCCAAAGGTTACGATAACAGGCAAAGGTGCGTATAAAGGAAGCCTCACCGCGTATTTTGACATGGAACCTCACCCTGACCTCTCAAAAGCTGTAGTGACTGCGCCCGATATCGTAAGAAACACCAAGAAGAGCAAAAGCCTGTTCTCAACACCTGTTGTTACGCTTGACGGCGTAAAGCTTAAGGCAGGAAACGATTATGATAAGTACTGTTTATACCGCTATGCGGTAGATACCGAGCTTTCTAACGGCGCGGTGAGAAAGGCGGGCACGGAAGTCTTAGCTACGGATATCCTTAAGGAAGGAACTACGACCTGGATCAACGTGACCGTTCGAAACGCCGGCCAGACCAAAGCTACGGGAATATATGCCGTCAAGGCAGGAAGCGTTGCCAAGGCAACCGTAAAGATCAATGGCGGCAAGCCCTATGAATATATAGGCAAGCCGGTATGTCCCACTAAAGCCGATCTCACGGTTACCATCGGAAAGAACAATCTTAACCCGTCGGATTACGACATAGTCAGTTATTCAGGAAACGAAAAGACCGGAACCGCAAAACTTACGATCCGCGGAAAAGGTGATTACTGCGGTGAAAAGACCCAGACCTTCACAATCAGGCAAAGGAAGCTTCTGTGGTGGACGGGCGAATGACCGCAATCGCAAAAAATCAAAATAGAGTCATTCCAAGCCGGGCGCGTGAATGACCGCAATCGCAAAAATGCAAAACAGAGTCACCCCACAGCACAAAACAACGGCGCAGCCACTCTTACATGGTTGCGCCGTTGTTTTAATCCATATACTGAACCGCCGTAACCGGCGTCCATTCAATCTTCAATCCATCATCAGTTGAAGTAGCTTATGGTCTCCGTAAGGTCATTTGCAAGCGCCTGAAGCTGTGAAGCGGATTCGTTGATCACTGCGAAGGTGGTTCCAAGCTCTGTCATGGAAGCACTTGTCTCCTGTGAGGAAGCTGCATTCTCTTCGGAGATCGCTGACAGATCTTCAACTATGGCTACAAGCGATTCTTTTGCGGTTTCGAGATTCTTTACCATGCTCCTTATGGACTTGGAGTTATCCGATACAACCACAACGTTTTCCGACATCGCATCCATATCCTGCTGGGTGGCGAGTATCTGCTCACCCTGTGAACGGAAGCTCTCATTAAGGGAATCCATCGTCTTAACGGATGCACCTGCATCGCTTAAGAGCTTGTCAACGATTATCCTGATCTCATCGGAACTGCTCTTCGACTGATCGGCAAGCTGTCTGATCTCGTCAGCAACAACCGCAAAGCCTCTTCCGGCTTCTCCTGCACGGGCAGCCTCGATGGAAGCGTTAAGCGAAAGCAGATTTGTCTGTGCGGCTATATTGTTGATGGCATCCGAGAACTTCGCGATCTCGTTTGCACTGTCGTTTGTCGCGCTTATGGTATTTCCGATCTCCGATATAGCATCCGAAACCGTTCTGTTCTGTGATACGATCTCTCTTAAGGCCGTTGCCACCTTGTCGCAGCTGTTCTTCATGTTCACGCTGGCTTCATCAAGGGCTGCTATATTTGAAGAAATGTTATCGATGTCCGTACCCATGGAATCGGTTCTCTCTGCAGCGGTCTGAACCGATTCGGCCTGAGAACTGGCTCCTCTTGAAACCTCTCCTACAGCTCCGGTTACATGCTGTGATGTTGAGGAAGCCTTGTCCGCGCTTCCCGCAAGATCGGTTCCTGCAACATTTAAGTCTCTTGACATATCCTTTGTTTTTACGATGACATCATACAGCTTTCTCTTGAGGTCCGATAAGCTCTCGCCGATCTGATGTATCTCTTTTACGCGGCTCTTTATAACAACCTCCGATGAAATATCACCGTTTGCTGTCTTGTCGATCTCTTCAACAGTCTTGATAAGGGGCTTGGAGATCGTTGATGCCAGTACATACATAAGGATAACTATAAGTGCAAAGGCTATAACACCGAGGATCACCATCATCCTTAAGTTGCTCATGGAAGCTGAATAGAGCTCACCCTTATCCGCTGCTATAACAAGTGCCCAGTCATAACCCGGGATCGATTTGTAATTAACAACACGGGTCTTTCCCGCTTCCTTGAATTCGAAGGAGCCGTTTGCGATACCTTTATCTCTTGCATTTGCGAGAACTTCCTGAAGCAGGGGGCGTGTTGTCTCCTGAGCGATTATTGCTTCTTTTTCCTCTTCCGTTGCTTCCGTATCCGTGAATACTACACCGGTCTGGGTATTTATCATATAAAGCTTGCTGCTGGAAACACCGTTTAAGTTAAAGCTTGTGAGGATCCCCTCAAGCTGGCTGTGGAAAACACCGCCGCCGACATAACCTATCATCTCATTGTCCTTCATGACAGGTGAGTACATCGAAAGACAGAGCTGACCTGTTCCGGGTGAAACTATGATACCTGCATTGTAAACACCCTCGGGATTTGCCTTCATGGCATCCATCAGCTGGTTTCTTCTGTCCGGATCCTCTCTCAAAACCCTTCCTATAACGGGCGGAACGGAGTATGAAAGTATCCGTGTCTCGAGATTTCCTATATAGAGGCCTTCCCAGTTGTCAAGCGTCCCGTAATAATCCATCGTGTACTGCTGTGCCTTTGGGAAGTTCGGATAATTATCCGTATAATAAGCCGTTGTATTATAGCTCTCATCATTGAACATCGGCATCTCTCTGCCGGGGTTTGCGGCCATGTCCTTTGCATCATCCTCTATGAGATCGGTGACGATCTGATTCTTTGCATAGAGCATGAGTTTGTTTTCCGAATTCTTGACGAATTCCTCAACCGCATTAACCTGGGCATCCAGATAGGTTGACATGTTTTCGTTTATTTTTTCATTGAGCATTGCATTGGTATTGATAGATGCAATGACACACAAAAGCGCGATACCTATCGCCGCGGTTATTGAGATCATCGTAATGATCATGCTTTTCATCTTGAAAGTTTTCATAGACACCCCCCAGAATAAGTATTGTACAGATCTTCACCTTCAATGATCAGACTATACAGCATAATAATACGCTTTTCTGACATAACCGTCAACATTTCTAAAGGCGTCTTATAAACGTTTCGCCCTCATCCCTTAACCGTTTTCGGAGAGTCCTGTAGTCCGGACAGTATTTTTCGACTTCATTCCAGAACCGTGCCGAATGATTCAGTTCCCGGATATGGCAGAGCTCATGTACTATCACGTATTCTCTTATTTCTTCCGGAAGAAGCATCAGCACACAGTTGAAATTCAGGTTTCCTTTTGCGGAACAGCTTCCCCACCTGGATCTCTGCGTACGGATACTGATCCGCCCGTATGTAAGCCCCATCATTTCAGCATATCCGTCAACGACTCCGGGTATCCAGGCTCTTGCTTTTTCCTTAAGGTCCTTTATCTCCTGTGGTGTGAACTTTTCCTGGACGGGCTGCTCATCCCTTCTCTCCTGCATCTTAATAAGGCTCTTTTCGATCCAGTCCTGTTTTTCCTCAATAAACTGAACTATGGATCTTTTGGAGGCTCTTAAGGGTGCGCGTACTATTACCCTCAGGTCGCTCTTTACCTCGATCTGGATAGTTTTTCTTCTGGATCTTATGAGCTCTATTTCGCAGTTCATATCAGCCTGTATGGTCTGTGCGGGTCGGCAGATCATACTCCCCTCTTTCTTTTTCCTTATGTATCCGTTATGTTATCCCTCCGGCCCGTCACCGAATCTTATGTTAAGATATCCGTTTTCAAAGGATGCTCCTAAGATATACATTCCGTTAAATCCGGCAGGAACCGGGAAACGTCTCCGCTCGTTTTTTACCCCTACGGATATCTCGCCTTTTTCCTGCTCCAGTATCAGCTCTTCCTTGTCTGCAAAGGGAAGCCAGATGCTCAGTGTTTTTCCCTCGGCATCCGTTCTGTAGACATCCTGTCTGAACAGAACCTCATCCGGATCACAGCCGTCAAATATCATCATGCCGATCTTCTTAAGGACCTCAAGAGTCCTGATCTCACCGGGCTGGAGCTCCACATAGAAACGGGGTATCTCGCTGAAGCATTCCTTTATCTCATTAAGTCCTTCTTTCTGGAGTCTGAGCCATTTCCCGAAATATCCTTCCATGGCCCTGTCGGGATATATGTGATTCACGATCACCGCATCCACATTATAGCGGTACAGGCACAGGCATGTAAAATTTCTCTTGGCCTCGTTTATCACTATTTTTTCAGGGGTCGTGACCACCCTGAGGCTGACGACGTCCCTGTTCAGCATGAGATCCTGCAGGCGCTGCATCTTGTTCATAAGACGCTCTATATCATCAAAGACGTCCTCTCCGGGCATGGGGATCTTAGTCACGGCTTCCACCGCAGGTCCCACGGTCTTTACGCCCGCTTTCTTGACCGGCAGTACCTTCCCGATAAGATCCGAAAAGCGTTCCGGATATCTCAGAAGCGCAAGGGTCTCCCCCGTAGGTGCACAGTCCACGATTATGGTATCATATTTACCGCTTTCACATAATTCAAGTATCTTGAACATCGAAAAGAGTTCCTCCAGTCCGGGGAAAACCAGAAGTTCCTCCGTTTCTATACCGCTCCCGCCCTTCAGGGTAAGAAGCCTTTTAAAATAATCCTTCAGGTTTCCCCAGCTCTTCTCGCTCTCGAATACCGTATCCGTTTCCAGCGCATCCAGATTATCGGTCACCCGGGTCGGCTCTTTTCCTATTTTCATGTCAAAAGCATCCCCCAGGCTGTGGGCCTGATCCGTACTCATTATCATCACTTTTTTTCCGCTCTGTGCGATCCTGCAGGCGGTGGCTGCAGCCATGCTGGTCTTTCCTACTCCGCCTTTTCCCGTATATATGATCACTCTCATTTCAAAATCCTCGCTCTCAGTCTATGTTTACTTTTTTTACTCCTTCGGAAGTTTTGCCGTCCTCTTCACGGTTATGCGGGCAGTGTGCCGAAATAAGCTCCGCGACCATTTCTTTTACCTCACCTTCTATCACATCAAGGTGCGATCCCATTCCCTCGGGGAGAAGTGCGCGTATCGCCTGTTTCTGGTAACCTGCTGCCTTTTTTAACCTGTTTATCATATCGTTATTTATCATCTCCGTTTTCTCCTTTCTCAAAGCTTATGTTCAGGATCCCTCCTTCATATTTTGCTCCGGTTACAACATGATCTCTTAAAATATTCGGAAGCGGGATGTTGCGTTTGAAATTCCCTGCCTTTATCACTATGTCCGTTGCAGCCTGGAACAGATCGATATCCCTCTTATCCGCCCCCGGAATACTGACCCTGAGAAGATATCCTTCCTGAGTCTGCTCAAAGTGTTCCCGGTCGTTGATCGTTTTTGCATCGAAAATGTCGTCTGCCGTCAGGACATCCTTTACTATCCTCATGATATTGTCCTCGCCCCTGAGCTCCTCATCATACCAGGGGATCCTGTATATCGGCAGGGCCGCGAAGGTCTCTTCGATCTCCTTTATGTATTTCTGCTGGAGCATGAGCCATTCATCAAAGAAATCGTTTCCGATATCCTGCGGGAGTATCCTGTTTATATACAGCCCGTCAACATTGAAATCATAGAGATTCATGTACATGTAATTGCGTTTGGTCTCCTCAACGACCATTTTTTCCGGAGTGGTCACGATCCTGATGCTTGTGATCTCCCTGTTTTTGAGAAGTTCTTCGAGCTCTAGGAGTTTAACGAACATCTTCTCAATATCGTTCATGGCATGTTTGTCAGGCATCTCGATCTTGAAGAACTGCTTTGATACCGGGGCTAACACCCTGACGCCCACCTTTCCGATGGGAAAAAGCTTCTCCATATACCAGGACAGAAGCTCCGGGAATTTTAACAGTGACAGGGTCTCCCCCGTGGGTGCACAGTCTACGATGATCCTGTCATACACCTTATCGTTATAAAGCTGTGAGATCCTGAGCAGGGAAAACAGTTCCTCCATCCCCGGAAGAAGCCCCATATCTCCGATCCCTATGATCTCCTTTTGGGACAGCAGCCCGGATATATATTTCATGATATCCGTGAAGTCATTTTCCATGACGTACTGCGGATCTATCTCATAGAGATCGAGGCAGGGCCGCACATTCTTTATTTCCCTTCCCAGTCTGACCTCAAATATATCGCTGAGGTTATGGGCCATATCGGTACTCACCAAAAGGGTGTTTTTTCCCTGTGCCGAGCTTTTCAGTGCGTGGGCTGCGGCAACACTGCTTTTCCCCACTCCGCCTTTTCCCGTAAAAATGATTATCCTGTTATTCATCGCTTTCCTCGCTTTCCTCGCTTATTTCCCGTTTCGAATATTTCCATCCTCGAAGTATTTGTCTTTTTTTCAGGCAGCTTTCGCTGCCCGTTATCTGAGCTCTTTCCATGATCCTTTGCTGCCAGGTGATCCGGCTCATTCTATGGTGATCCTTCGGACTCCTTTTTTTGTTTCCTCTTTTTTCTTTGCCCCCTTCAGGACGTCCTTTACCTTGGACATCATATCCTCGAGAAGCTTCAGTTCCTGAGGGGAGAATGCATTAAGTACTTCCGCCGCATAAGTCATCAGCTCACTTACAAGCCTCTGAAACTGGGTTTTTCCTTTATCGCTGAATCTTATGAGTACTATCCGTTTATCCTGATCGCTGCGGGTCCGTTCGATCAGGCCGCCTTTTTCCATCCTTCCGACTATCCCGGTAGCCGTATTTAACGGAACATGTATATATTCCGCGATCTCGGACATGTTGACTTCTTTTCTCTGATACAGGAGCCAGAATATCAGCACCTCGTTCTTTGAGGAGTTAAGAAAAATGTTTCCCCAGAGATCAGATGACAATAATTCCTTGATCTCGTCTATATAATCAGTGAACTGTTTAAAAGTATCTGCGGATAATTCCCGCCCCTGTGGGCTCATATCGTGTCCTTTATCGTTTAGTTTTTTAACCACTCTCAATTTTACTTCGCATCTCGAACTAATTTAATTCTATGTCCGAAGTATTTTTTTGTCAAGCATTTTTTACTTCCCTATAGGAAGATACGGATATGATATTATTATTTATGCTGATTCTTTTTTCGGAGGAGACACATGCATCTGTATTTGGCGGCTTTGGATCTTTTCAGACTCCCAGGGAGACCCTCGACAAAACCAGGCCTTTCAGGTTCTGTCTGTTAGCCTGTCTGATAGGATGTTTGGGACTGAGGGACGGTTCCTCCGTCTCACTTACTCAGGAGCTTTCCGACCTCTTTTGCAAATTTTTCCGGATATTCGCTGATCAGCATGTGGGTGCTTTCGGAGAAACGGACAGCCTTAAATGACGTGACCACATGCTCCCTGTACCAGTCTGCAAGTGTCGGAGAGAAAAGGGAACCCGGATCGGCATAAAAATATGTGACAGGCACGGTGATCTGTCCTATCACCGTACGGTTATCCTGGCTCTTCATTGAAGCTGCGAGACTTCGAAGTGTTGGTTCATCACAGGCTGAAAGCTTTTCTTTAAGCGGCTTTTTCAAGAGAAAACCGGGGATTTTTTTCAGCCTCGGAATGGTTCCCAGGGCAAAATCCTTATACAGCGAAAAGAAATCTTTTCCTGCATCCCGCTCCATATCCTCCCTGGTATATTTTCCCTGATACAGCCCAAGCTTCCATTCGTCATCATTAAGCTGTTTCGGGGTCATATCGCAGAGAACGATCTGTTTCAGGGCATCACAGCCATAAAGCCTTACGTAATTAAACACCACTCCGGCACCCATTGACCATCCCAGAAGCGTTATATTATCAAGGGACAGTCCCTTAATGATCTCATTCAGATCACCCGCAAGATTTTCCATGGAAGCATTTTTACCATCTGCCTCCTTGCTTCCTCCGTGCCCGCGGTGATCATAAATTATGCACCTGGCCTGTTCCTTAAGAATTTCAACCGGTTTCGAATATATATCATGGGAGCTGGTCCAGCCATGCATCATGACCAGGGTATCGGAACCGTTTCCCCTGTCTTCATAGTAGAGTTTTTCTCCGTCACTCAGAGTAAAATAGCTCATATCGAATTTCCCTCTGTCTTATCCACGGATCATTTGTTTGAACCAGAGGCCCGTTTCCGAGTACTCCCCGTCACTCCAGTGTGAAAGTGACGTTGTACCGCTTTTCAGTATGGAAGAACTCTCATCTTTGTTGCTCAGATTCCATACGATATATGACATGTTGTTTGCATCTGCAAAATCGATCCATTTTTTACCCCATTCGGTATCTATCCTGCCATCGCCCGATGCGTCGCATATGCTGCATTCGCTTATAAACACGGGAATACCGTTATCAAGCGCGGTCTGAGCCTTTTTTATCAGCTTGCCCTGGTGAGTCGCCGCATAAAAATGCAATGCATACATCACGTTCTTATCATCTATCTGCTGCCCGATCACGTCATCAACATCCTGGGACCAGTTGTCTGTTCCGACAATGATGACCGCATCCTTACTGTGTCTTCTGATCACAGGGATGACCTCCAGGGCATAGGGACGAATGACCTGCCCAAACGGGGATTCCTGCGGTTCGTTGCATATCTCATATATGACATTCGGACAGTCCGCAAACCGTTCCGACATTTCATCGAAGAACCGGATCGCCTCGTCTTTGTACACCATGGGAGACTTTTCCCTGAGTATATGCCAGTCAACTATCACATACATCGAAAGGTTCTTTGCGATCTCGACCCCACGGATCATGATCTGTTTTAACTCTTCCTTATCTCCATCCGTACAGTACCCGCCCTTTTCATCCGTATACAGGGCAAGCCTCATCACGTTGACGCCCCAGTCATCGCGAAAAGTCTTAAATGATTCTTCGGTAATATATTCCGGATATCTGAAACCTAAGGTACTTATCCCGCGAAGCCACACGATACGTCCCTCTGTGTCACAAAGCGTAGTTCCGATAACCTTTAATCCGGGCAAACTCATATTTAACCGTCCTTTTTTGCTGAAATATAGAAAAATTATATCATAAATCATTGCCCGCTAACAACCGTCTTTGCAGGATACGTTTTCCCGTTTTGCCCGTTGCGTTTTCCCGCTTCGCCGGATACGTTTTTCCGCTTCTCCCGTTGCGTTTTCCCGCGCAGAAATCACGTCGGCAGGCAGTCCTGGATCATGAAAAAAATGATGACTTTTCCACCACAATAATCTATAATTCAAGTATGTTACTGCAATTCCTTCAAAAATATCAGCTGGATATAATGTTAGTCCTTGTCGGCATCGTCGGAATGCTGATCTTTTTTACACTCATTTCCAAAGCTCTGTCCGGAAAAAGAAGACTGAGCATGATAGGACTTGAGCTCAGCGTGATGATACTTCTGATAAGTGACAGACTTGCCTATATTTACAGGGGAGATACCAGCGCCCTCGGATACTGGATGGTAAGGATAAGCAATTTCCTTGTGTTTTCCCTGTCTCTGGTCACACTGTGGACCTTCTCGCTGTACTTAAAGGACCTGTACTTAAACGAAGGTGGGATGAAGGAAGTTCCGAAACTGCTCGGAAGCATTTTTATCCTTACAGCCATCGGTCATCTGCTCATCATTATTTCACAGTTCACCGGGCTGTATTACACCTTCGATGATCAGAACAGGTACCAGCGTTCTCCGGGGATGATCCTTTGCTATTCGATCCCGCTCATCGTCATGATACTTCTGATGATCACCATCATAAAGTATCGGCGCAGACTGAAGCGCATTGTTGTGATCCCGCTGTTTCTGTTTACCATAGTCCCCTTTATAGCCTCAATACTTCAGATATTCTTCTACGGTGTGTCGCTTACCAATATTTCCATGGTAGGAATGGTGGTGATACTTTACGTATTCTCATTTCTTGACATGAACAATACCGTGAGGCATGCCAGTCAGCTCGAGATCGATCTGCTAAAAAAAGAACGTCAGAACATGCGCCTTTTGTTTGAACAGACCACCGAGGCGCTGGCAAATGCGATTGATGCAAAAGACAAATATACCCACGGTCATTCAAGACGTGTAGCCGAATACTCCCGTGAGATCGCAAGACGGGCAGGGCTCAAGGAAGAGGAAGTTGATCAGGTCTACTTCGCAGCCATGCTGCATGATGTGGGAAAGATCGGTGTTCCGGACAGTATCATTACCAAGAACGGCAAGCTGACGGATAAAGAATATGCCGCCATCAAGACTCATCCCGTAATAGGCAAACAGATACTGTCAAGTATCAGCAGATCCCCTTATTTGAGCATCGGGGCTCATTATCATCATGAAAGATATGACGGCAAAGGATATCCCGAAAACCTGTTAGGTGAAGATATCCCCTGGATCGCAAGGATCATTGCCGTGGCGGATGCCTATGATGCCATGACATCAAAACGAAGCTACAGAGACACGGTTCCGCAGCATAAGGTAAGGGAAGAACTCGTTAAAGGATCGGGCACCCAGTTTGATCCCGTATATGCCCACATCATGTTAAGCATGTTAGACGCCGATCCCGACTATCACATGAAGGAACAGGAGAAATTCTCCGCTCTCGCCGGGCGTTCATCACTTACCTGCGAAAAATTCAGGGAGCGGATATCCGAAGGCATCTGGCTTGCACAGGATCAGGTTCCCGTTCATATACGGTTTACGAGCCGTGCAATAAACGATGAGCCCTATATACACAGTATTCCGACACTCATCATATTTGATTCGCTTGATGCGCGTGTCCACGAGGAGGAGAACGTAAGGCAGGACCTCATATACACGGAATATGCAACCATGCGTCTTGACGGTACGGTTGAAACTGTAAGCGCCCGCAAGATAAAAACGGAATTCAAAGATGACAGAACTCCGGGCCTCCATGATCTCACCGTAAAAAACCGCGAAGGGATCGACTATGATATTTACGGTGTAAGAGTCAGGGATCATCTGTTCATAAGGATCAAAACAGAATTCCGGACCATGGAGACAACCATCGCCCTGGAAGACAGCATCAGATATTCATATATTGCAATTACCGGAGAAAACTGCGTCATCAGCAATGTGAATATCCAAAACGACGAAGCTCCTGTTTCCGATGACAGCATCACAAGGATCGCCGAAGAAATAAGCTTCATAGATGAACCTGCCGGTGATATACCGAATGTGCAGATAGACGGATGGCGTTCGCATTCGTCCGTGGCAGTTCCCGTTGAAGGTGAGATGCGTCTGACCTTCCACTCAAAGAGCCTTCCCACCTCAAGGCTTGTATGGCATTGTCCTTACGTCAACCTGTTCTACTCGGATAACGGACAGACGGATGGTGAAGGGTTCGTTGATTATTCCGTCGTAAGACTTGATGGCGAAGACTGGGATTCAAACGATTATGCGGATAATGAAAACTCCGTTACAAAGAGCGATGATTTCGGAAACTGGGATAAATGGAAAGAGCGAAACCGTGCCGGACTTGACTGGAATGTAACGGTAAAACGGGACGGAAATGCGGTAACCGTCAGCTCAGAAAATGCAGGCATAAGTGTCAGGTTTACCTCTGTCATAAAGCACGATCCGCCCAATGTTTTCTTAGCTCTCACGGGCGATCAGGTGGCGATCACAAATATACATATCACAAAGATCTCATAGGGCTCCTGTTCTTCTTCGAACCCGTTGTCTTAAAGTATTCCCGGTTTTTGTCTTAGAGTATTCCCAGTTTTGCCAGCTGAGACATGGTTTCTTCGGCATTTACATTAAGGATCCCCGTACCTCCCAGAGCTTTCCAGTCACGGATGTTGCTTTCCATGTCATCTATCAATATACAGCCTTCACCGTGACAATATTCCGGTTTATCCTCACGGAACACTATGTTTACGACAATGTCCTCCGATAACAGCCGCTTCACCCATTTCTTTTTATCATCAGCGGCATTTACTATCCCCCGCCGCGGTTTCGGTATTCCGGTCAATATCTCACATTTATCGCCGTATTTAAAATACAGGGCATCAAACATTTCCTTAGCCCCCGGCATAAATTCCAAAAGATCATAGAAATGCGGGCACGCCCTGATCGCCTCCCACATCTCATCATCTTCTACGGACTTATGGTGTTCTGCATTCTGGGATGGCGGGGTCAGTCCGCATATTTCCTTAACACCGCGCTCGAAGTCCGCTAAAACGCCGTCCATATCAAAATAAATCTTATCGGCTCTCATAATACCTCCGATTTAACCGGTAAACCTGTAACCAAATATCCGCTGAAACCGCACGTCAAAAGCACATCAGAATCATCCTGAGAATACATGCGGATTTCATTGGAATTGAGACGAAAGAACCGTCCCCCTGTCTCACCATGTCTCATGTGTAGTCGGCCCTGCGGATGAGCTCTAACTGAAGATCCCGGTTAAGCTGTGTGAAGTATGCATTATAGCCCGAGATCCTTACCATGAGATCCTTATATTCGTCGGGATGGGCCATGGCGGCGCGCATTGTATCCGAGGATACGATGTTGAACTGCATCTGCATTCCGCCAAGTTTCGTATAGGCTGCGGCATAATCCGTTATGTGCTTAACGGTCTGTTCATGCCTGTCATTAGGCGACGGATTGACCTTTACATTGAAGGCGATATTATTGTTCATGTTGGAGGGATCAAGCCTTGCCACATCCCGTATGTTATCAAGAAGACTCTTTGACGCACCGGCCTCGGGTGTTAAGCCCGGAGTAAAGGGCATAAAGGCAAGCCTTCCCGAAGGAAGCGCTCCCGTCAGGGAACCGAAAGCCACATGGTTGGACATCGACCAGAATCCCGTTGTATAGTGTCCGCCGCGGAAATTTATGTGAGACCAGAAGCATTCCTTCATGAATTTCGTCACCGAATTGGCCATTTCAACAGCTTCGTCATTTCCGGAGCCGAATTTCGGAACCTCTGTCAGGATGATGTTTCTCATGACTTCATTTCCTTCGAAATTGCTCTTGACCGCATCCACCAGCTCGTCAAAAGTATACTGCTTCCGGTCATATACAAGCGTCTTTATGGCCATAAGCGAATCAACGATGTCGGCAAGTCCTATGCAGGCAGTACCTGAAGAGTTATACTTTGACCCTCCCTTTGTCGCATCAAGACCCTTTTCAATGCAGCCTGTCATCAATGCGCTCATAAAGGGCGTGGGTCTTATGACGCTGTGGGCTTCGCCGAGATAATTGTTATATTCACAGGTTGCATCCGCAAGGAAACTGAGCTGCTTGAAAAATGCATCACGGAACTGTTCAAAGGTGGCAAAGGTGCTTACCTCTCCGGTCTTTGGTCCGACATTCCAGTGCATTAAGGGGTGGTAACCGTTGTACAGTGCCATCTCAAGAGCCGCGACCATATTGAACATCATACAGTTGGTATGCCCCATATGTTTTCCGGAAATAGTGGGTTCCACACATCCCGTGGCAGACCAGTCATTGCGGTCTTTCGGATCGTAGTTATGGTCTTTGAGGGATTCCATAACGACCTCATCATTATGAATCGACGGGGTGGATGTGGTATGGATATTGACCTCACAGAGCCTTTTCAGATAGGTCAGGCTGTTTGCACTCTTATTGTATCTTGCGTTAATGTTCGGATCACGCATGCTCAGAATTTCAGTGACCTTAAGGAATATATAGGTCATGTCGCAGACTGCATCCTCTCCATCCGGGGTGATCCCTCCGAGGGTGATGGCCTGGTCGGAGGAGCTTCCTCCAAACAGATAATTGCCTATATCGGGAACAAGAGGCACATGATCCTGACAGCGCAGATAGAAGCATCCCAGAAGCTCGATGACGTGATGAACATACTCTTTTTTCTCATCTTCTGTTTTGAGCTTTGCCATGTCGGAGACAAAATAAGGTTCTAGCCACTGATCCATTCTTCCAAGGGAAAAACCGGCATTCGTGCTTTCCATGTGAACACCGATCCAGTGTACCCAGATGGCATGCACCGCCTCATCGATATTTCTTGCAGGAAACTCGGGTGAATGAGAAACAGCATCTGCTATCACCTGTAATTCGGCCTTACGCTTTTGATCTTTTTCTCTTTCGGCTTCTTCTTTTGCAAGCTTTGCAAGATTGCGGGCATAAGCGATCATGCCTTCATAGCACGTGATCATCGCCCCGAGGTACTGCTTCTTTTCTTCCGTTATGGAAGGCCCCTTATCGATCTCCTGCCTAAGCTCTTCTATGATGCCCGAAAGGCCGAGTCTTAAGAGTTTCGGATAATCAAGTATGGTATGGCTCAGTGCCACAGTCTTCCACAAAAAACACGCGGCCCAGCGTTCGTCAAGCTTCTGTCCTATGGGCTCGTGATACTTTTTCCTTACGTATTCCCTGAAATTTCTGTCTGCCCAGTATGGGAAAATGTCCGAATTGAGGGCGTCGATCTCTTCCTGTGTCAGAGGTTCATAGGGCTGCAGCGAGCGCTTGTTTACGGTAAGCAGCTCACCCCAGAACAAAACACCCACGCCGTCCGGATATATGGGTACCCCAATCTCCTTGGTGGTGGTGGTTCCTGCCAGAAGATCGTCCTTGCGGATAATGGGTTTCTTATTTTCCATCAGATATTTAAAGGCCTCTGCCTGTCTGACCTCCGGTACCCAGGGAGTACCGTCGGGCTTATTTTCAAAACCGTTTTTCCTGAAAAAATCAGTCAGAAGCTGCGCACGCTCCGTGCATACCGCCGGGTTTTTATCCAGATGTATATCAAGAAACCTTCGAAGCCTCGGAAAATCATCCATGGAATACTCAGAAAGATATGGGTCATTTATGAGACACTTAACTCCCGGATCCACGGAATCAGCCTT
Source organism: Lachnospiraceae bacterium (assembly GCA_024682555.1). Lineage (GTDB taxonomy): Bacteria > Bacillota > Clostridia > Lachnospirales > Lachnospiraceae > UBA2868. The sequence goes on from JAIKZD010000038.1 coordinate 30,645, forward strand.
CAGATAACTCACGGTTTTCTTCTTGCGCCTGGTTCCTTCAAGGTCGTCAACCATGGCCTTTCCGCTCACTTCACGCTCTTTGATCTGAGCCTTCATCTGTCTGATCTGCTTGTTCTTCATTAGCACGGATATAAGGAGATTGAAGAATTCCAGATAACTCATGTTTCCGCTCATGCTCATTCTGTTTTTAAGCATGAGATTCAGTACCTCATTGGGCGGAAGAGAAGCAAGCTGTGCAAGAACGGAGGTGTCCTGAAGTGTAAGAAGGGTATCGACTCCCTCGATATTCCCGGATACTTTTGCACGGCCATCCAAAAAGCGGATGCTCTGACAGACCGAGCCGTCCTCGGTGGTGAGTCCTATGGAAAAATTCATCCATCCGTCCTTTGTTTTTAAATATCTCTGATTTTTCTTAACCTTCGAAAACTCGAATGCAAAAAACTGTAAAACCGAGTGAGTAAGCAGATTTGCGACTGATGTTTTGCTCATTTTGTTCTCCTTAGCAGGCGATGTTTCGTTTTCTGAATATTTCCTTACAGTGCTCCAGCTTCTCTTCCGTCTGCCAGTGCTCTGTCCGTATGAGATCATTTTTTGCTGCTGTCCCGAGTCCTTCCGCTTTTTTATACCAGGTGGGATTGTAGGGCAGAAGCTCGGTCTCCGATATCCCGATTTTTACATAAAGATCAGCTATGGCGCTTAAGTTTTCATCGGTATCGGTGATGCCCGGGATTAAAGGTGTACGTGTCATAAAGAAAAAAAAGTCGAATCTGGAATCCTTATAAACGCGCTGTAAGTTCTTTAGGATCAGGTCATTGGGAACACCGCAGTATTTAATATGCGCATCCCTGTCAATAAGCTTTATGTCCATATAGATCCCGGACAGACTGGGATAAAGATGTCTCCGGACTTTTTCATAATTGAAATGACCGCTGGTTTCCAGATAAACTTTTATTCCTTTCAAATAAAGCTGCGATGCCAGCTCACCGCACCACTCCGGAAACATTGCGGCTTCCCCGCCCGTCAGGGTGACTCCGCCGCCTGATATATCATAGAAAGGCTTGTCCTTAAGGCATTTTTCGACGATGGATTCTATGCTCATCTCTGTTCCGAGGCGTTCAAGACATTTCGGAGGACATTTTTCCACACAGGAAAAACAGCGGACGCATTTTGAACGGTCAACTATGCCCGGATGATCGGGCGATGCAGCCTGTTTTTCGCAGACGCTCTCGCAAGTCCTGCATCCGATGCACTTATCCGGGGATACAAAAAGCTCAGCCTCCGTTTTTTTTCCCTCGGGATTATGGCACCACACGCAGTCAAGGGGGCAGCCCTTTACAAATACCGCAGTCCGTATGCCGGGGCCGTCATCCAGAGAGTTTCCTTTTAAATTCAGGATCAAAGGTGTATTCATATATACAATTATAGCCTATAAAGCCTTCGCTGACTACAGGATCGTTCTCCCGGATCAGGTGCACTCAGTGTGAGGATGAAGCGACCGTAGTGGTTGTGATTATAACCATCATTGTTATAAGAATAGCCGTCTGAAGCGCAACAACCCTTCCTATCTCTCCGCCGATCGCCGATGTATTCGTTTTGCCCTCTCCCGAAAGGTATGAGCCCGAAACCAGCATTGTTCCGAACATCAGCCTGGTCTCCCTGCCCATATCAAACATGCCGAAACCTTTTTTACCTTTCAGAAAACCGGATACCTCTATGATCTCCGAAACTATCTCGTCTTTATCCGCATCAATATCCGTCAACGCTCCAAGGGATGCCAGTTCATACTCTTTGCCGTATTTTGCTCCTGCATCCTTAAATGCCTTAAGCAGACCAAGCGCTCTTTCACATTTTTCCTCCGCACTTCCATCAAAAGCCGTAAGGACCTGCGCCAGGGAATATATAGCATTATCATGAAATGAAATATTCTTTTTTAATATCTGATATGACTGTTCGATCTCAGTCAGGATATCCTCCACGCTCTTGTCGATCATGGCTAAAAGCACGGCAAAGCAGGTATCCTCATCCGAAGTGAGGAAAGGATGCTCTTTTTTCATCCCCTTAAGGAGCTCATACATCTTATCGATCAGTCTGTCCGCTTCCGAATATTTGCCCTGATCAACAATGCTCATTGCCGCAAGCACTTTGTAGGAAGAGCCGAAAATCCTGCCCTTCTTGAGCCTGTCATAGACGTCAAAGAGTTCCTCCATATATTCCCCGGGTTTTCCGCTTAAAGCCATCTTCGCTGAGATCATGATCTCAGCATATGACCTGAACTCCGAAAAGATTCCTTTTCTTTCTTTGAGAAGTTTCTTAGCTTCCTTTAAAAGATCGACATCCACGGCTTTATCCTTTTCGGCATAAGCTGCTGCCGCAACGGCATTTGTAAGACTGTGCTCGAATCTGAAGTTTTTGCACATGATCCTCTGGTTCTCCGCAAGTAAGGCACTTCTTCTTTCGATTATCTCTCTCATGATATCTGTCTCCCTATTATTTAAAGATTTTTTGGAAAGTCCGATCCCCCGAATGCTTATCCGAAAAATTCGATCTTATAGCCGCATCCGCCCTCCTTTTTCTCACAGATGGCAAAGTCCTTTGATACGTCCGCATTAAAGATTCTATGGCAATTCGGACATTCTACCGGCATATACTGGGCACCGCTGTTTGCCTGTCCGTTACGGTCTCCCTTCCCGCCGTTTACCGATTCAAGACTCTTCATGTCCACACTCTTACCTTTTTCCACTTTCATATCCTCCTTTCATCATCCCGGCTGACACAAACCATATCCGCGATCACCGCTTATGATCCCGGAGCCGGGTCAGGTCCGTTTCACGGTATTCATTGACTCAAACATAATTTTACCCTCTTATGTTTATACGGATAAAATCAGAGTATGTCAAATAAACATGTTATATGAAAAAATGGATTTTTTTCAAACCCGTTCGTTATATATACCGGGAGACAAAAACAATGATTCATTACGGAAAGGACGGTGAAAATATGGGACAGGGATTTTTTGAATCTGATGAAGCCTACAGGGCCAGAATGTTAAATGAGCGCGGAGAAGCAGCAGGCGTTACCCGGGGATTCTTCGAATCATCACAAATATATGCTCCTCATCATCAAGCAGCAAAAAAGTCACCACCGCCATCAGGCAGGATCTGTAATAAGCATCCATAGAGTCAAAAAAGCCTGACATTATCGAAAATCCGGCTAAAAACCATGTTACCGTTCAAATCAGGGCATTCTCTGTCTTAAAAACGCAGAAAAAGCCACTACAGTCATAACAGTATGACTGCCAATTCTTATATATATCCGTTATTCTGTTTTAAGGTTTTCTTATAAACCTTCTCTTTAAATCTACATTTCCAGGGATGGATGATCCTTTATCATCCGTTTTCGATACGAAGCGTCTGTTCCCCTTCACGTAATGCGCTAAATTCCGGGAACATTGACGCCAATAACTACAAGGCCATAAATGTCTGTTCTTTTATCTAAGGTCAATCCTCCCCGACAAGGTGAACGGTCATATACTCATGTCCCGTTGCCGGAAGGAATTTCTCTGTCACATCAGCCGTTTTCATCTTAAGGCTCGATGTACATACGCAAGGATGGCATCCTAGATATTCCCCCTTAAGTACATCTTCATCTATCAACAGCTGTACCGCATGATCCTTGTCATTCATCAGTCCCATGACACTGACCGCACCGGGTTCTATATCAAGATATCTAAGCATATCCTCCGGCTCTGCGAAGGAGAGTCTCGCCGAATTTATCTGGGATGACAGTTCCTTTGTCTTGAACTTCTTATCTCCCGGCATCATGAGAAGATAGAATTTCGTCTTCTGCCTGTTGCATAGAAACAGGTTCTTACATATCAGAACCCCGAGTATCCCATCTATCTCATTACAGGCTTCCATATTGTCGGCAGGCTCATGGTCTGTCCGTTTATACTCTATCCCGAGATCATCAAGAAAATCGTATGTCCTTATCTCTCTTGAAAGTCTTCCCGCCGTATTCTCCGGTCTTCCGTCATATAACTCCATCTTAAGCAATCTCCTAAGGCAATAATATAACGAGCCTTCGTTGGAGACCCGGGAGATAGCAACCGCTACCCCTGCCGAGGGTGAAGGCTCATTGTATAAATAGTACTCTACTTATAAGCGATTGTAAAGATTTGGCTTATTACAATGGTGCCATGAGAGCATGGAATAATCTTTAATCTTCTGAAGTAATTAACTCCTCAATTGCAATCAACTAACGCCTGTGTTATACTAACCAATATCAATGTAATTGGCATATCATTTTTCTTATTGTGCGTTTGCACTAACAGATCCGGCGACATCACTTCGCCACAGATACCAATACCATTACATGAAAATAATTAAAGAAAGGACAAATGCGTATGGCAAAAGAAAAACAATTGAATACTGTGAGTGAGGCAAAGGAACCGGTTTATATCAATGCAACCGGCAATCTTATGTATAAGTTCACTAACGATGGCATGTTTCATGTTGTTCTTCAGAGAAATGAAAAAGTGCTGAGGGGCCTGATCGGTAGTCTCCTTCACTTAAAGCAGGAAGAGATCCGGACGGTTGAGATAATGAATCCCCTTATGCCCGGACAGGTCATCAGTGACAAGGACATAATCCTTGATATCAGAGTCATCCTTAATGATGCAGAGATCATCAACCTTGAGATGCAGGTTGCAAAAACGGAAAACTGGCCAGAAAGATCACTTACCTATCTCTGCAGAAATTATGATCAGCTTAAAGCGGGTGAGGACTATGATAAGATAAAGCCCTGTCTGCATATCGGGATATTGGACTTTGTCCTCTTTGATGATGATGAAGACCGTGAATTCTATTCAAAGTACCGATTGAAGAATGTTAAAAACCGGCGCCTGTATACTACCAAATTCGGGATAAATGTGTTAAATTTAAGGCACATAGAATATGCCACACCCGAAGATAAAGAAGACGGGCTTGACATATGGGCACGGGCATTCATAGCTGAAACCTGGGAGGAACTTAAGATGCTGGCAGAGAAATATGAAAACATAAAAGAAGTCGCGACCTCTATCTATGATGTTTCAGAAGACGAGGCTGTCAAGCTGCTGCTTGAAGCCAGGGAACGTTATGAAAGAGATATGCTGAATAGTCACAATTCCGGTGTTAGAAAGGGTATTCAACAAGGTATCCGACAGGAACAGGCAAATACCAGGCGGGAAAAAGAACGGGCTGATAAGGCCGAAGAACAGTTGAAAAAGGCAGAGGCACGTATAAAGGAGCTTGAAGAATCCATTAAGAATAAACTCTGACATAAGGAACTTCCGGCGATCACCGCCGGGAGTTCCTTGATATTCGTGTGTCCAATGTGCAGATCAATAAAAAGAGCCCGATTTCCGGAAACCCCTGAAATCAAGCCCTTTTCACTCTGCTGATGACCAGAATCGAACTGGTGACCCCCGCACTACCAATGCGGTGCACTACCGACTGTGCTACATCAGCACGCCCAAATAATGTATCACAAAAGGTTTGCTTTTTCAATCATAATTTTTCAATTCAGCATCTCTGACTTAGAAATCTATTTCACCGATTTTATCCGAAAGTGCCTTATAATCCTCAAAGAAGCCGGAATGAAGCTTTTCCACCGTATCCTTATCTTCCGTTCTCGAAGCCATCTCAAGATCTTTGGCCTTTTCCGACAGGCCAAAAGCACCTATCATCCAGGCAGAGTTCTTGATGGCGTGCACATGAATGGAATATGTGTTCAGATCCTTATTCTCATATGCGGAACTCAGATCTTTAAGTCTCTCTTTCGAATCGGTTACAAAGGATTTAAGCAGCTCTTCATACAGCGCGATATCGCCCTCACAGTATTCGATCCCTTTTTCAACCGAAACCGCAAGCTCCCTAAGGGGCCGGTAGGGTTCATAAACACCCTTATCAGCCTGTGAACTGCCGGTGCCTCCAAATGGCTCAAATTCCATGATATCGTCTGCAGACACCTGCTCAGAAGTCTGCTTTGCCGTACTCCTGATCTTCCCTTCCGGAAGATACTTCTTAACGGTCTGCTCGAGAATGACTGAGTTTAATGGTTTAGTCAGATAATCCGCAAAACCGGCATCCATGTACATCTGTCTGCTGCCCTCGATGGCATTCGCCGTAAGCACGATGGCCGGGGTCTTTGCATTAAGGGAATCCTTTTCACTCCTTATAAGCCTCAGGGTCTCAAGGCCGTCAGGATAAGGCATCATATGGTCAAGCAGGATAAGATCGTATTCCTTTTTTTTGCAAAAATTAACGGCCTCACTGCCGCTTTTGCACATATCCGGAACAATACCGGTGCGCCTTAAGAACAGCTTAACTATTGTGAGGTTTGACTCATTATCATCAACGGCCAGAACTTTTGCATCCGGGGCCGTATAATCGATGCTCTCGGGCATCTTCTCTTCACCGGTCCTTCGCACACTCCCGATCTCTTCGGTGAAAAGCCCGGATGCCGGTGTCCTGTCGGTAACACGCACAGGGATCATCACCTTAAAAACGGATCCCTTTCCGTATTCACTTTCAACACCTACACTTCCCGACATGGAGGATATGATACTGTTAACTATGGCAAGTCCCAGCCCGGTTCCCTCGATATTTCTGTTTTTCCCGATATCGGCACGTGAGAAGGCGACAAAAAGATCGGCCTGATCCTCTTTTTTTATGCCGCGCCCGGTATCGGAAACATCAAGATGCAGTTCAAACACCGGTTCTGAGGTGAGGCTCTCATCCTCAGCGCTCCCATTCATGTATTTTCCGTAAATGTTCAGCTTGATCACGCCCCGGTCGGTATACTTCACCGCATTTGTCAGCAGATTGATCAGTACCTGCTTGATCCTGAATTCGTCCGAAAGCTGGCCGTCCGGAACGTTATCCTCTATAAAGGTCTGAAACTTAAGTCCCTTCTCACCCGCTCTTTCCGTAATGATGCCTTCCACATTTCTCACGAGCTCACAAAGGGAATATTTGGAGTTTGTGATCTCAAGCTTTCCGGCCTCTATCCTGGAAAAATCAAGTACATCATTTACAAGGGACAAAAGCATCCTTCCCGAATTTCTTATGGTTTCGGAATATTCTTCGATAACCGGGTCCCTGTTTTCCCTCAGCACCATTTCGTTCATTCCGAGAATGGAATTGATGGGTGTCCTTATCTCATGGGACATGCTTGCCAGAAATTTCGTTTTGGCCTCGGAAAGGGCGATGGCTGTCTGTTTTTCCTCACTTACCCTCCTTAAGAAATCGGTCTGCTGGATAACGACAAAGGTTAACAGCCATGCAAGACCGATAAGCATGGGGATGGAATCATTGGTTATATTGGTGAACAATAATACAAAGATCTCCAGTATTGCGCTGACGATGATGCCCGCAAACCCGATGGCCGTATAAAGGTATCTTTTGGCATTTCCCCGTATCACATCAACGGCAAGGATTATGAATACAACAAGAACAACTATCGAAAGTACCACATCTATGGGGATCAGAGCTCTCGAAAGCGGAAGGATCCCGGCAAAATGAAGTGATATCCAGAAGATCATGTTCAGGATGCAGACGAGCATCAGCAATGACAGGGGTTTCCTGTAACGCCCTTCCTGTACCGAATCCAGATAACGTACAAGTTCAATTGGCATCAGCAGGCAAAAGAAATAGTTTAAAACCCCGTAAATATGGTAATGTCCGAATACAAAGGGGTAGAGATAGGAATTGGTTACAAGCCATGCACATACTATGAAGATACCGAGGGCACCATAGAGCATATCTATCTGTCTTCTGTACCATATTCTCATGAAAATGCTGATAATGAGGATAGCCAGTGAAAAGAAAAGGATCACAATGGAAATTCCAAGGGCTAAACCGTAATCCTCTATGAGTTTTCCGTAAACTCCGGCCATATCGGTGACAAAGGTCTCGGTAACGAGGGGAGGTCTTGCGGAAAATCCTCTTTTTTCAAGCCTCAGGTTGCATCCGGAATCGGAGGGCGAAAGAGGCACCGTCATGTAAAATGCCATTACCGGCCCTCCGGGGATAGGCATGTCCCTCTTTCCCACAAAATCCTTTCTCAGTTCGTCATTGATATAAACATAGGTATCGTTAGATGTGATAAAACAGAGGACGCTGCCTTCCTTTTTATTATCCGGCAATACGGACATTATGGTAAAAGGCTTTTCATATCTGTGATCCGCCCTGTAATACCTGCCTGTGGTAAACTCGTTGCCATCGCCGTCCCTTACGGTCCATTCTTCTATATAGGTATACTCATGATCGCCTATATAGACCTTCTCATCATTTATACAGTAAAAAACAAAGAGACAGGCACAGACTATCAGGGCTGCCATTACAAAACATGTAGCGGAAGACGCAATTTTATCGAAAAACGTTTTTTTCTCTTTTTTCATCGGAAAACCCCATAACGACATTGCCTGAGATCATATGCAGATCACTTTTCTCCGGAGCATACCCTGAGACAAACATAACACGGATCCGATACACATCTCCTGTATTGATCTCCATCCGTCACATATTGTCTCCGCTTCCGGCATATATCAGTTCGTATTCACAGACAATATCCGCAACATCGCTGAACCCGGCATTTCGCCAGGCTTCCTTGATCCTCTCCGTAACCTTGTCAAGATTTTCGGATTCGATCTCGGGCAGAAAGAGGAAGTAGCGTTCATTATCAAGTTTTAACATGATATCGCTGTTTCTTAAGGATTTCTGGATCGTGTCCCTCAATATGTCCGATATCTTTTCCTTTTCCTGTCTTGTCAGGGAATCCCTGTTTTCCGAAATATAATTTATGGTAAAAATAGCCCTGTATGCGGTTACATTATATCTTTCCAGATATCTCATCATATATCTGTAGACGTGTCTGAATGCTTCCTTCCCCATCCACAGGGCGTTTCTCTTGTTATCTCTTTCATCTATGATCTCCGAAAGAGCTTTTAATCCGTTCAGATCCCCATCAAACAGTCCGGCTCCTTCGATTCCTTCAGCACCGGTATCAGCATGCTCACGCGGTCCGGATTTGTTTTCCCGGATAAAACCAGCCACGGTTTCATAAAAGTTTGCGGGTTCAAAGGGTTTACGCACGAAGCCCAGAGCTCCTTCGGACAACGCTATTCCTTCATTGATCCCGTCATCACAGGCGCTTATAAATACTACCGGAACAGGGCCAAGCTGAAGTTCATCCTCTAAATCCCTGAGCCTCTCCAGAGTCTCAAAACCGTCCATATCCGGCATTCTGACGTCAAGCAGCACGAGATCAGGAATTCCCTTCTCCCTGATATAATCGAGAAGCAGCTGCCCCGACTTTAAGGCGGTGACCCTCATTCCTTTTCCGCTCAACAGCTCTCCTGCCATCTTAAGATTCATTACATCATCATCAACAATGATAACCCAGTCAGCCATTTTTTTATCCCTCGACAGAATATTCCTGCAGAATGGTCTTTATTTTTTTTCGCATTCTGCGGGTTGCATTATCAACAGATTTTTTATCTCTGTTTAAAACCACGGAAATCTCCGTGTATTTCATTCCCTTCAGGTACAGCTCATATATTTCTCTTTCAAGCGGAGACAGCGCCTTGTCTATCTTTCCCGACAGCTCTCTGGCATTGTCCTCACCAAGGACCGTGTCTTCGGCACTTAAGGAAAGCCCCAGAATATCAGGCTCGGGATTTTCGCCCGACCTGTTTGCATTCTCACTGCTGTCGAGCGATATCGCAGAATTGAGCACGCTGTTTTTCCCTGCCCTGTCTTTTCTTATCGCATCAACGATGTGGTTCTTTATGCAGGTGGAAGCATGGGTCACAAACCTGGTCCCTTTTCCCGGATCATAGGAATTTATCGCAAAAACAAGACCTATCATCCCTTCCTGCAGTATATCATCGGAATCTCCGCCAAGCACAAAATAATTATTTGTGTTTATTATCTTTCTGACGGTGCTCTTATGTCTTTCAAGAAGGATTCCCAGAGCTTCCTTATCCCCCGAAAGGATCAGCTCCATAAGCTCTTCATCCCCTATTTCCTGTTTTTCCCCGTTAATCTTTTTATTTATATTATGATCTGACATTCATTCTCTGCCTTACAATTTCATAAGCCATGACCGATGCGGCTACGGATGCGTTCAACGATCCTATCTTTCCTTTCATGGGAACGGAACAGATATAATCACATTTTTCCTTTACCACTCTTCCCACGCCTTCACCTTCCGATCCGATGACCAGTCCTATGGGTCCGGTAAGGTTTACACTATACATTATATCACCGTCCATGTCGGCACAGGCAAACCATAATCCTCTTTTTTTCAGATCCTCTATTGTCCTTGACAGATTGACCGCTTTTACAACAGGGATATAATTAAGGGCTCCTGCCGAAGCTCTCGCCACGGAAGCCGTAAGTCCCACCGCACGGTTCTTTGGGATTATCACACCGTGTGCGCCGCACACCTCCGCAGTTCTTATTATGGCTCCCAGGTTATGGGGATCCGTTATATTATCAAGGATAAATATGAATGGATCCTCGCCCGATTCTTCGGCCTTTTTAAAGATATCCTCGATCTCTGAATATTCATAAGCGGCAGCTATTGCTATCACGCCCTGATGATGTCCGGTCTCGCTCATACCGTCAAGCCGCTCCCTGTCGACGTACCTGATCAGGCAGTCGGCTTTTTTTGCTTCTCTCTTTATGGTGAGTATCGGACCATCCTGGCACCCGTCAAGTATAAAGAGTTTATCGATGGGTCTGCCGGCCCTGAAGGCCTCGATCACCGTATTTCTTCCTTCGATAGTATATTCCATCAGTCTCTCCGTTATTATATTTCCCCGTTATTATTCAGGCCTTAAGGGATTATTCTTCCCTTTGCTCCACAAGTGCGTCCATCCCTTTTTTTATAAGACCGACCAGCCTCTCTGTTCTTCCCAGAAGATACAGATATCCGATAAGGGCCTCAAGCCCCGTGGCCTTGCAGTATACGGCATAGGAAAAATTTTTTGCCTTGGTATAGGGCTTTGCATTCCTTCCCCTTCGATATATATCCTGTTCTTCCTCCGAAAGGCTGTCGTATATCAGATCCAGCATATCAGCCTGTGAACCTGCCTTGACTATATCACTGGCTCTTTTATGAAGCTTGTTTACAGGAGCGTTTCCTCTCTCCACAACAACGGTCTTTACAACGATGTCAAACACGCTGTCCCCGATAAAAGCCAGGGAAAGGGGGGAATACCGGTTCGGATCCACATCCTTCAAGTCAAACTGTGCCTTTATATTTTCAAGAATACTTACGTCCTGTGCCACTTTACTCCCTCACGTGTATCCTCAAGCACTATGCCCTTCTCTAAAAGCTCATTCCTTATCTCATCGGCTCTTGCAAAATTCTTTGCTTTTCTTGCCTGTGTTCTCTCTTCGATAAGCGCTTCGATGTCTGCATCCAGAAGTTCTTCAGCCTTGTCCACTTTCAGGCCCAGAATGTCGCAGAGTTTTATAAGTCTTTCGGAAAGTCCGGTTAAATAACTCCTGCTATTGTCCGATGAGGTGTTCGTGTTTATAAACTTTACCAGATTGAAAACCGCGGTGATGGCATCTGCCGTGTTAAAATCGTCATCCATGGCGGTTTCAAACTCACATTCAAAGTCTGTGCTCTTATTTGATAGCGCCTGTTCTTCTTCGCTTATAGTTTTTTCAGGTGCGTTATTTATCAGATGCTTCAGGTTGGCCTGGGCATTCTCTATCCTCTCAAGGGAATTCTTTGCGGCCTGCATGAGCTCCGCGCTGAAGTTTAAGGGCATCCTGTAATGAGCCGACAGCATGAAGAACCTTAATACCTGCAGATCATATTTTTCGGATATATCTCTTACCGTAAAGAAATTGCCGAGGGACTTGCTCATCTTTTTATTGTCAATATTAAGAAAAGCATTGTGAAGCCAGTATCTCGCAAATTCTTTGCCGTTGCAGGCTTCGCTCTGTGCTATCTCGTTTTCATGATGAGGAAATACCAGATCTTCTCCGCCGGCATGAATATCGATCATCTCACCCAGATATTTCTTGCTCATAACGGAGCATTCTATATGCCAGCCCGGTCTTCCCTCGCACCAGGGAGACTCCCAATAAGGTTCTCCTTCTTTTTTGGGTTTCCACAGCACGAAATCAAGGGGATCTTCTTTCTGATCTTCACCCGTAACCAGCAGGGAACGGTTTCCTGCCCTGAGATCGTCAAGGTTTTTATGTGAAAGCTTTCCGTAATCCTTAAACTTTCTGGTACGGTAATAAACCGTTCCGTCTTCCGCAACATAGGCATAATCCAGGTCGATAAGGGTCTTTATCATATCGATCATCCCGTCTATCTCTTCGGTAGCCTTGGGATGTGTGGTTGCGGGCCTTACATTCATGGCTGCCATGTCCTTTTTGCACTCTTCTATATAGCGCTCCGAAATGACGGAGGCATCAACCCCCTCTTCCTTTGCCGCCTTGATTATCTTGTCATCCACATCGGTGAAATTGGATACATAATTGACCTCGTATCCCTTGTACTCCATGTATCTTCTGGCCGTATCAAAGATGATCATGGGTCTTGCATTGCCTATATGGATAAGATTATAGACCGTAGGGCCGCAGACATACATCCTGACCTTACCTTCTTCTATCGGTACAAATTCTTCTTTTTTACCTGTAAGTGTGTTGAATACTTTCATAATATATCTCCCTGTAAATCCGTTTTTCGATATTATGTCAACCGGAAGGTTGATCCTGCACTTTGCTGCGAACCTGATCCAGTGCCTTACTGCGAACCTGATCCGGTGCTTTACTGCGAACCTGATCCGGTGCCTTACTGCGAACCTGATCCGGTGCCTTACTGCGTGGTCTTCGGACATCCGCTGCAGCCCGGACAGACAGGCCCTTCACTGCCGTAGATTATATTTCTGCCCTCGATAAGATCCACGGGCTGTTCCAAAAGACACACAGCCTGTGCGGATATCCCCTCTCCGCTTCCGGTAAATCCAAGACCTTCCTCGGTGGTTGCCTTTATATTTACCTGCCCCTCACAGAGCCCCAGGGCTCTTTCCACATTTGCCTGCATTTCTTCTATATAGGGCCTCATTTTGGGATTCTGGGCGATTATCACGGCATCTATGTTAACAACCATGTACTGCCTTTCCTCAAGCAGCTTTCCCACTTCCTCAAGCAGGATCATACTTGAGATCCCTTTATACTTTTCATCACTGTCCGGAAAATGCTTTCCGATATCACCAAGTCCCGCTGCCCCGAGAAGTGCATCCGATATCGCATGCAGCAGGACATCCGCATCCGAATGCCCCAAAAGTCCCTTTTCATATGGGATCTTCACCCCGCCGATTATCAGATCTCTGCCTTCCGTAAGCCTGTGAACATCATATCCCGTTCCAATCCTCATGATGATCTCCGTTCCGATTTTATATACCAAATCTACTATATCTTATAATACAAAACTCATAAATACAAGCATGGTCCCAGGATGCCGCCGGGCTCCGCATTTTTTGATACCGCCGGGCGGAAAATCATACTAATCCCGGATTTTAACGAATTTAGTATGACTTTGACCTTGAAATCCGGCCGCAAAATCATACTAATCCCGGAGTTTTACAAGTTTAGTATGACTTTGGCTCTGTAATCCGGCCGCAAAATCATACTAATCCCGGAGTTTTACGAATTTAGTATGACTTTGACCTTGAATAGTTCATCCGCCGGCATCGGAAATGCTAAAAATAGAAAATCCCGATGTCAGATCCGCTATAGCTATAAAATCGGCCGGAAAGCATGAGAAGAAGCACGACTGTCTCCACAGGATCGCGGAAACTGGAGATTTTGCTTTTTTCATCGTTATCATAATCAGACAGATAAAACCGCGGATTCCACAGCCATTGGTTAAGAATTCCACAGCCATTGGTTAGGAATTCCACAGCCATCGGTTAGGAATTTCGCAATCATCCGTAAAGGAGGAAAAACATGAGACCGTCAAATAAAATGAGCAGGACCCTTTTCATATTTTATCATATCTGGTGGGGTTTTATCGCCGGGATCTGGTATTATAACCTTCTGTTTTGCTGCATCCGGGGGATGTCTCTCAGGAATTCCAGGATCGTTCTTGTCCTTACGGTGACCTTATCAATAATCATTCTGACCTTTTTACAGCTGAAAAGAAACCGGAACAGCCTTGCCATAGCCGCAGATCTGACAGCCGGATACGGCCTTTACACCATAGCGGCATATCATGACAAATACCCCGGGTTAATATTTGTCACCTTTACCGCTTCACTGGTCCTTTCCCTGTTTTACTTTATTCTCATTATGTTCAGAAGGATTCAGGCGGAAAAGCATAAAAATGTCATAATACGGTTCCGGCTCAAAAACACCCTGACCGGATGCAGGAATATCCTGTGCGCCGGTTTTGCCGTAATGATGCTGCTTGCAGGGCTTAATTCCTTCTTTCTGATATCCCCGCAGGGCAAAAAAGATGCAGGGGCGGAGAATAAGGTCCCGGAAGAACAGACCATAGCAGCTAATATGGAAACCCTTATCTTATTATCGGACGAAAACTGGAATGCACTGAATGAAGAGGAGAAACTCCAGGTTCTTCAGACCATAGCCAATATTGAAAGACACTACCTCGGTCTTCCCCATGAACTGACGGTAAGGGTTTCCGATACGGAGGAGGATAAACTGTGCGGATATTATTATGACAGGACCCACGAGATCACCATAAACAGAACGCATCTTATGGCAGATCCCTCGTATGCCCTTGTAGATACCATAGCCCATGAAGCTTATCACGCCCTTCAGCACCGTATGGTAGAGGCTTATGAAGAGGCTGATGAGGAAGCAAAAAATCTGATCCTGTTTTATGATGCGTCGGTATACAGCGAAGAACTCAGAAATTATAAGAATGGATCGGAGGACTTTCGCGATTATTACTCACAGAAATGTGAGGAGGATGCAAGAAACTATGCAAAAACAGCCACCGAAGAGTATTTCCGGAGGATATCGGAGGGGATGTAAGCCGCATAAATCCTGGATTCCCGAAACACATAACTATGGATCTGGGATTACTGCGAGACCTCCGGTGAAGCAAGCAATGGCGTAACACCGAGATCTATATATATCTGTTCCTGCTTCTTAAGGACCTCGC
>JAIKZD010000041.1 GCA_024682555.1 Lachnospiraceae bacterium
TATATGGCGTAATAAGTACAGGAAATTATAATTCAGTTAATCTCGGCTTAAGACCTGCTGTATGGGTGTTTTTTTCTGATAATGATGTTGACAAAACAGTATCTGAGCCCACAACTGATAATATCGCTTTGGGATCTACTATAATCATGGGGCATTATGAACAGGATAATAATGCTTCGAACGGTGAAGAAGATATAGAATGGATTGTTTTGTCTAAAAGAAAAGACAGCATCCTTATTACAAGTAAGTATATACTTGATTGTATGGAATATGATATAGATAAAAACCAAACCGAATGGCAAGAGTGCAGTTTGCGCGAATGGATGAATAATGATTTTTTGTATGGAGCATTTTCTGAGGAGGAAAGGTCTGCCATATTGAAAACAAATCTATGGAACGGAAGGGAGAATAGTTCGGATGATTATGTTTTTCCGTTAAGCATAGAAGAAATAGCGGAATGCCTTACATTTGATAAAAGAATAAGTCAGACAACTGTTTATTCAGCGAGCAGAGGAGTAGAAGAAGATAATGAGGATAACGGGATTTATTGGCTTAGAGTTAATGACAAGATGAACAGTACTTTAAATGCGATTGTGGATAATACAGGAAGGTTTTACTATAAAAAATCAGCAAATGATAAAGGTGTAGGTGTTCGACCTGCATTATGGATAAAAGTAGAAAAGAATTAGGTGATGATTGATCATATTCGGTACAGAATGTTGTAAAGATTGAACTTCGTTGATGAATTGCGGAAGCTTTGTTAGAATAGTAATGTAAATATGTAAATTGCGGTAATGAAAGGTTTTTTTATGGATTATCAGGAAGCCGTCAATTATATAAATGAAGCACGGATGAGGGAAGGCGTAAAGCTGGGACTTGAGAGGATGAAGAACCTTATGGCTCATCTTTCGAATCCTCAGGACTCCCTTAAGTTCATTCATGTTGCGGGGACCAACGGAAAAGGTTCGGTCATAGCCTATCTTTCGTCCATACTGGTGCGTGCAGGTTATTCCGTCGGGCAGTATACCTCTCCCTGTGTCGCTTCTCCTCTGGAACAGTACAGGCTGAACGGACTTAACATGAGCACGAATGATTATGCCAAATACGTTACCCAGATCGCGGAGACCTGCCAGAGGATCGCAGAAGAGGGCGGAGAGCCCCCTACGGCCTTTGAAATGGAGACGGCGGTTGCTTTTCTGTATTTCAAGAATTACTTCTGTGATATAGTGCTCCTTGAGACCGGAATGGGTGGTGAGACCGATGCCACGAATATCGTGAATACGGTTCTGGTATCCGTCCTTACCATGATAGATGAGGACCATTTGGGGGTGATTGGAAAGAATATAGAGGAGATCGCAGCTACCAAGGCCGGGATCATCAAATACAACTCCCCCTGTGTCATGTTCGCCTCGGGAAGTACCGTGGAAAAGAAGGTCATCGAAAAATGTGTCCGGACGGGGACCGAGCTTACGGTATGTGATCCCAATCTGATCACCAACAAAAGATACGGCATGAGTGCCCAGTATTTTTCCTATAAGAACAGACGCAATCTGGCGATATCAATGGGCGGAGACTATCAGATAGAGAATGCCGCTCTGGCCCTTGAGGTCTGCGATACGCTGATACATAAAGGTCTTGTCATAGCGGAAGACGAGATAAGGGAAGGCCTTGCAGAGACGAGGTTAGGTTTCAGATTTGAAAGGATCCTTGACGATCCTGTTATTATCATAGACGGAGCCCACAATCCGGGGGCCGTCTCAAGTCTTCGGAATTCCCTTGCCCATGACCTTATGGGCAGGACAATGATATTCATCGTAGGTATATTTAAGGATAAGGATTATAAGCGGATCTGTCAGATCATGGGCCCCATGGCTGACTGCTGCATAGCCCTTGAGACGCCGGACAATCCCAGAGCCCTTAAAAAAGAGGAACTTGCCCGCTGCTTAAGCGAATACTGCGATGATGTCAGGATGGCAGAGGATGTGCAGGATGCGGTAAAACTTGCACTTGACGGGGCGGAAAGGGCAGCCGCCAAAAATGAGGAACCGCTGATCGTGGCCTTTGGTTCGCTGTCATATCTTAATGAACTGAAGAACTGTGTACGGAAGCTGTAAACGATGGAAGACGATGATCTGATCAAAGGTTAATCGTATAAACGGGGATAAAATATGCGTATAGGCAGCAGGGAATTTAAAACAAAAGGCCGGACATACATAATGGGGATCGTCAATGTTACTGAGGATTCCTTTTATGATGGGGGAAAGAATCTGAATCTCCGGGAAATGACGGAAAACGTAAAAAAGATGATATCCGACGGCGCGGACATTATAGATGTTGGCGGAGAATCCACCAGACCCGGCTATGTTCCCGTAAACGAGGATGTTGAAAGAGTGCGTGTGACCAAAGCCGTGCGGGCCATAAGGGAGATAAGCGACATTCCCGTTTCCGTTGACAGCATGAAGGCCGCCGTGTGCGAAGCGGCTCTCGAAAACGGGGCGGATCTCATAAATGACGTATGGGGAGCAAGGGATGACGAAATGGTCTCGGTCATAAAAAGACATAATGCCCCCTGTGTCCTCATGCATAACAGGGATGAGATATACGAGGAAAAATCCCCCGAAGATTATCTGAAAACTCTGGAAGAGGAGCTTGCGGGGATAGCTGAAAGAGCCGTAAAAAGAGGCATAAGCCCGGACAGGGTGATCCTTGATCCGGGGATAGGTTTTAAAAAGACCGTAGAGCAGAATCTCATCATAACGGCAAATCTGAAAAGGCTGTGCGATACCGGCTATCCGCTGTTACTTGGGGCATCGAGGAAATCCTTCATAGGAAAGAGCCTGGATCTTTCGGTCACGGAGAGACTGGCCCCCACCATTACAACAAGTGTTCTTGCGGCCATGGCAGGCTGCATGTTTGTTCGGGTTCACGATGTGAAGGAAAACAGGCTTGCTGTGGAAATGTTTGAATGTATAAGGGAGAGAGATTTGGATGGACTATATAAGCATTGATAATCTTGAGGTCTTCGGAAATCACGGGGTATATGAGGAGGAGAAGAAGCTTGGACAGAAGTTTCTGGTATCCTGCAGGCTGTATCTTGATCTGAGGGCATCGGGAACCAGTGATGATCTCTTAAAGACCGTTCATTACGGGAAGGTATCCCATCTCATACACGATCATATGCGGGAGCATTCTTACCAGCTTATCGAGGCTGCGGCGGAGAATATATCAAGAGAGATCCTGTTAAGATTCGATGCGGTTAATTATCTGACCATTAAGATACAGAAGCCCTGGGCGCCCATCGGACTGCCCCTTGAGGCCGTTTCGGTGTGCATTGAGCGGGGATGGCATGACGCCTATATCGCCCTTGGATCTAACATGGGTGATAAAAAGGCATTCTTAGACGGAGCTGTTCTTGCCATGAAGGAAAAGGAGGATATCCGTTTCGTATCCTGTTCCGGTTATGCGGAGTCAAAACCTTACGGCGGTGTTAAGCAGGATGATTTCCTTAATGCGGCCTGTCATGTCAGGACCCTTATGACACCCGATGAACTCCTTGCATTTTTACAGGAGACCGAGAACAAAGCCCACAGGGAGAGAAAGGTCCACTGGGGTCCGAGGACCCTTGATCTTGATATGCTCATGTATGATGATCTTGTGATAAACAGTAAAGATCTCATCATACCTCATCCCGAAATGCATAAAAGGGATTTCGTGCTGGCACCGCTATGTGAGATAGCACCAACGCTCAGACATCCTTTGTCGAAAAAGACAGTGAGAGAGCTTCTTGAAGAACTGGACGACAGGTATGTCAGGGCATGAAGAGCTCAGGCATTGATCCTCCCGTCGTAGGCACCCTGTAAAGACTGGTGGGATCAAGGAAATCCTGGAAATAAGTATAATAGGCTGTCATATTTATATTTGTGAATATCCCTTCCGCAATGGCGGTCTTTTCGGATCCGTCCGCCCTCATCCTGACGAGCATGGGATTATTCTGATCACTGACCTGATAAAAGATCACATCACCGTACACATTGAAAAGGTCAAGTCTTTCATCCGTAAGCCTTGTGGCCGTATTATCCGAGATCGAATATCTGTACAGATGATAATCATCATCCACGCTCATGTAGTATATGTATCCGTTTGAATAAACAGGGTCATGGACTCTTTCATTGAGATATATTGAGGACTGCATTGTACGCGTATCCAGCATGGCCAGCAGATGATTGCTGTTTCGGTCGGGGTAGAAGATGTTTCCGCTTATGACACAGGAAGGGTTGATATATTCCTTGACTATAAGGCCCTTTTCCTTGCCGTCGGTGCTGACATATCTGAGGCTTGTTTCGTTATCGTCCGCATACTGGTAGTAGACCGTATCATCGGAAAGCACGACAAATCCGCATACGGCTCTGTCCAGGCATTTGATCTCTTTTTTTCCCGTTGTTTTTTTCCTGTAGATACCGTGCATGTTTCCGGCCAGGCCGAAGATGGTGCCGATATCGGAATCCACCTGGTTGAAATAGATATAATCACCGGCGGCATTTATATATTTCGCCGGAACATCCATGAAGAGCTTTGCCCCGGATCCGTCGGGGGACATGACATAGATGTACCCGTTATCATAGGGATTTGAAAAGTAGACACTGTTTCCGGATTCGCAGAAAAGACCGCCGTTGTTCAGATTGCCCGCGGTATTTCCGATCGTTCCCTGAGGATTTTTGGGGATCCTCTTCATGAAATTTGAGATTATGCCGGCAACTATCAGTAAAAGAACAAGTATGACCGCAGAGATAAGAACGATCATGTTCGTTTTGCCTAATTTCTTTAAAGCCATTACCTGATCCCTCCCCCTTTACAGGCAAACAGTAAAATGTTTACAATACATATTATAACAGAAATAAGGTATAATAGTAAAAATATAAGACCGGTCGGAGGACCGGTGAGAAGGATGGGACATAAACCATGCGGACAGACGAACTTGTGATCTTCAGAGACCTTAAATACAGGGATCTTGCGAAAAAGCTTGAAAAGGCGGATGATATGCCTGCCGATGCTGATCGAAACGAACTGAAAAAACTGGTGAGCGGGATCGCGGCCGATATCATCGGCATCGCCGAAATGTACGGATTTTCGGAGAATCTCTGGCAGAAGACCGTAGCGTTGATGCTTGCGGACAATGAGAATGTCTATTCAAAGGCTTTGGAGATAAACGGAAATGCAGGAGGGAGCCTTGACCGGATAGTCCTTAAGGATATGTCGGTCTTAAGGGAGCTGTTTTTTTACGATCTTAACAGGCTCGATGAAAAAGCAGGCACCGGTATCATGTCCCTTATCACGGATTACAGCGGGAATCCCGGGAAGGATCCCGAAAAGGGATCTGTTGACAAAAGAACTCAGAGGATGATCTCGGATCTTTCGGACAGGCTTGCCGCCGCAAAGGATGAGCAGGGATTTATGGATGAGCTCGCAGACTTTTATAAAAGCTTTGGCGTCGGAAAGTTCGGACTTAACAGGGCCTTCAGAGTCCTTCATGATAAAGATGACAGGGTCTGCATAGTGCCGATACCAAATCCCATGCCCGTGGAGCTTGACGATCTTGTGGGATATGAGGCTGCCAAACAGAAGCTTATCGACAATACGGAGGCCTTTGTTTTAGGAAAAAGAGCAAACAACTGTCTGCTGTTCGGACCCTCTGGAACCGGAAAATCCTCAAGCGTCAAGGGACTTTTAAACAGGTATTATGACAGGGGGCTTCGGATCATCGAGCTCTATAAGCATCAGTTTAAGGATCTCAATGAGATAACGGCTCAGATAAAGGGCAGGAATTACAGGTTCATAATCTACATGGATGACCTCTCCTTTGAGGATCATGAAACGGAATATAAGTATTTAAAGGCCGTGATAGAAGGCGGTATCGAAAAAAGACCGGATAATGTCCTTATCTATGCCACCAGCAACAGAAGGCATCTTATAAGGGAAGCCTTCTCGGACAGAAATGACAGGGATGATGAGCTGCATATTTCGGACACCATGCAGGAAAAGCTGTCACTGTCCACAAGGTTCGGAGTGACCGTCTATTTCGGATCTCCGGACAAGAAGGAATTCAACAACATAGTCAGGGAACTTGCAAAGAGATCCGGTATAAAAATGCCCGAAGAAGAGCTGCTTGCGGAAGCCAATAAATGGGAGCTTTCCCACGGGGGACTCTCGGGCAGGACAGCACAGAATTTTATAGATTACCTGGCCGGAAGGGGGTAAATTAATGGCAAAGCTATTTGCGGCAATAGATGTGGGTTCCTACGAGGTGGGAATGAAGATATTCCAGTTCACCGGGGGAAAGGATATGACCGAGATCGATCACGTCCGCAAGAGGATCGAACTGGGGACCGATACCTATAAATACGGCAAGATATCCCAGGCCGGCGTGGATGAGCTCTGCGATATCCTGAACGAATTCAAAACGGTGATAAAGAGCTATGGCGTTAAAGACTACAGGGCTTACGGGACCTCCGCCATAAGGGAGACTCAGAACAGCCTCATAGTTTTGGAACAGATCAAGCTGCGGACCGGGCTTGACGTAAAGATCTTAAGCAATTCCGAACAGAGATTTTTACACTATAAGGCCGTTGCTCTGCATACCTCGGTCTTTAACGGGATAATGAAGATGGGTTCGCTGCTGCTTGATATGGGCGGAGGATCGATACAGCTCTCCCTCGTGCAAAAGGGAGCCCTGGTCACCACCCAGAATATAAGGCTCGGGATCCTTCGGATGAGGGATAATCTTCTGGATTTTTCAAACAGGTCCACAATATATGCCCAGCTCATAGAGGAGCTTATCGATAATCAGCTGGATACCTTTAAAAGGCTCTATCTGGAGGGCAGGAAGGTTGAAAACATCGTCATCGTGGACGATTATATATCGCCTGTTATTCAAAAGATCGGCGGTGAAGGCGATCTCGTGAGCAGGGAAACCTTTGACGGCTTTGTAGCCAGAATGAAGCAGAGGAGCGATGAGGAAGTCATCAGGTATCTGGGACTTACGCCGGAAAGCGCCTCCCTGCTGACTCCTTCCGTTGCCATGCTTGAAAGGGTGTTTGTCATGTCGGGGGCGGAAAACCTGTGGGCTCCCGGAGTTGGGGTGGCCGACGGTATAGCCTATGAATATGCAAGGGAGAACAGTTTTATAAAGGACACCCATGATTTTGACAATGATATAATCGCCTGCGCAAGGGAGATGGCGGAAAAATACCATGGAAATACCAAAAGAAACGAACTTCTTGAAAAGATCTCCGAAAAACTGTATGACAGTACCAGGAAACTCCATGGAATGGGAACAAGAGAGAAGCTGCTCCTAAGGATAGCAGCCATACTTAACGACTGCGGGAAATATATAAGCCTTGAAGGGGCCGCGGAATGCGGGTTTGATATAATAATGGCTACCGAGATGCTCGGACTCTCCCATGCGGAAAGACTGGTGGTGGCAAGCGTTGTCAGATACAACAAGCTGCCTTTTGATTATTATGACACCATGGCAAGCGAAAACCGGATAGACAGGGAGAACTATTTAAAGACCGCAAAGCTGACGGCGATCTTCCGCATAGCCGACGGGATCTGCCGAAGCCACAGGACCAAGGTAAAGGATATAAAAACCTCCCTTAAGGATAACAGGCTTCTGATAACCATAGATTCAAGCGAGGACATAAGTCTTGAGAACCGTTTCTTCGAGAAAAAAGCGGATTTCTTCAAGGAAGTCTTCAGCGTGCAGCCGGTGCTTAAATATAAGAAAAACAACGGGGAACTATTGTAAATGGAAAAACTGAGCAATCCTGAATACTATTACAACCGGGAATTATCATGGCTTTTATTTGACGAGCGCATACTTTTTGAGGCAAGGGACAAGGCCAATCCCCTGTTTGAGAGGCTCAAGTTTCTGAGCATTACGGCCTCGAATCTGGATGAATTCTTCATGATAAGGGTGGCCTCCTTAAAGGATATGGTAAATGCCGGTTACAAAAAGCCGGACATATCCGGGATGACTCCCAGGAAGCAGCTTGAGGAGCTTAACAGGGAGACCCACAGACTGGTGGAACAGCAGTATTCCACCCTCATGAGGTCACTGATACCGCTTCTGCAGGATGAGGGCATCAGGCTGATCACCAGGCATGAACAGTTAAACGATGCACAGAAGGAATATGTCGACGATTACTTCATGAGCAGCATCTATCCCGTTCTGACGCCCATGGCAGTGGATTCTTCAAGGCCTTTCCCTCTCATAAGGAACAAGACCTTAAACATAGGGGCCCTGCTTTCGAAAAAAAGCGGTGTAAGGGGATTACAGCCCATAGGGGAAGGGTCAGTGAAAAAGAAAAAAAAGAACGCGGGTGAAAAGGCGGACATGGAATTTGCCACCGTACAGGTTCCCGCAGGTCTTCCGAGGCTTATAGTACTGCCTGCGTCCGAAGAGGGGGGATCCGCAAAGCGTGAGCTGATCCTGCTCGAGGAAGTGATAGAGCGGAATATAGACAAGCTGTTCCTCAATTATGATATCATCTGCGCCCATCCATTCAGGATAATGAGGAATGCCGACCTTACCATCGATGAGGATGAGGCGGCGGACCTTTTAAAGGAGATAGAAAAGCAGATAAAGAGAAGGCAGTGGGGAGAGGTCATCAGGCTTGAGGTGGCGGATGACACGGATAAAAGGCTCCTTAAGATCCTTCTCAGGGAACTGGGCTGCAGGGAAGAGGAAGTCTACAGGATCCCGGGACCTTTGGACCTGACCTTCCTTATGAACTTTTACAAGCTTGAGGGATATGATCATTTAAAGGTCAAAGAGCATGTTCCGGTAAAAAGGGAAAACCTTTCGGGCGGAAATGATATCTTTGAACAGATCAGAAAGGGCGACATCCTGTTACATCATCCCTATGAAAGCTTTGAACCGGTGGTTGATTTTATCAGACAGGCGGCCAAAGACCCCAAGGTGCTTGCGATCAAACAGACCCTTTACAGGGTGGGCGGCAATTCACCCATCATCGCCGCCCTTGAGAATGCGGCGGAAAACGGCAAGCAGGTCAGTGTGCTTGTGGAGCTGAAGGCCAGATTTGATGAAGAAAACAATATAGTCTGGGCCAGACGTCTCGAGAAGGCGGGATGCCATGTCATATACGGACTGTTAGGCTTAAAAACACACTGTAAGATAACCCTTGTGGTACGAAACGAAGAAGAAGGGATACGCCGTTATGTGCATTTAGGGACAGGTAATTACAATGACCAGACGGCAAAGCTCTATACCGACCTGGGACTTCTGACCTGTGCGGATACCATAGGCGAGGATGCCACGGCTGTGTTTAACATGCTGTCGGGATATTCGGAGCCGAAACACTGGCACCGTCTGGTGATGGCCCCGCTGTGGATGAAGGATAAATTCCTCGAATACATAGACAGGGAGAGGGAGAATGCCCTTCAGAACAAGCCTGCCCGTATCATCGCCAAGCTTAATTCACTCTGCGATCCGGATATAATTAAAGCCCTTTATGAGGCAGGCATGGCAGGGGTTAAGACAGACCTGATAGTCAGGGGGATATGCTCGTTAAAACCCGGGATCCCCGGCATCAGTGACAATATCACCGTAAGATCCATAGTCGGCAGATTCCTGGAGCATTCGAGGATATACTATTTTGAGAACGGAGCCCATCCGCAGGTATTTTTAAGCTCCGCGGACTGGATGCCGAGAAACCTTGAAAGAAGAGTGGAGCTTCTGTTCCCGATAGATGATGAGGAACTGAAAAAACAGGTTATACATATACTTAACGTAATGCTTTCCGATAACATGAAGGCCCAGTTCATGCATTCCGACGGAACCTATCAGAAACTTGACAGAAGGGGCAAGGAGCCTGTATCCTGTCAGGCGGTGTTTAAAGAGGAAGCGGAGAAGAATGCGGCTTCCCGGGCGGGGGATTATAAGCACTCAAGATCCTTTATCCCCGAGACATCCGCGGATATCTGAGGCTTTTATATCCACCGCATAATAAAAGGAGTAGATAATGGGTAATTTTGACGAACTTGTACTGCAGACATTTCTCGATAATCAGGACAGGCTTTATGATGAGCCGGTGGCAGGTACAAAGGAGGAAGCGGATGACTTTCTCACGGACTGCCTTGCCGTTTTGCTTGATTCGGAAAAAGAGGTATATAAATACCTTGAAGAAGAAGGAATGGACGTGGAAGACGGGATTGAAGACATTGCCGAGGTATTTCCAATACCCGACGGCAGATTTCTTATAGTGGAGGCATAGTAATGATCAGTGCAAACAATGTGACCTACAGGGTCGGGAAAAAGGCCCTGTTTGAGGACGTGAACATCAAGTTTACGGAAGGGAGCTGTTACGGGCTTATAGGTGCAAACGGCGCCGGAAAATCCACTTTTTTAAAGATACTTTCCGGTGAGCTTGAGACCACAAGCGGCGATATTTCCATAACTCCGGGGCAGAGGCTTTCGGTGCTTGAACAGGATCACTTCAAATATGATGACCATACGGTCCTTGATACCGTCATACTCGGAAACAAAAGGCTTTACGAGATCATGAAGGAAAAGGATGCCATATATGCAAAGGAAGATTTTTCCGATGAAGACGGCATCAGGGCCAGTGAGCTTGAGGCGGAGTTTGCGGAGCTTAACGGCTGGGAGGCGGAATCCGATGCAGCCACCCTTTTAAACGGTCTCGGGATCGATACATCCCTTCATTACAGTCTGATGAAAGATCTTAACGGATCCGAAAAGGTCAAGGTCCTTCTTGCAAAGGCCCTTTTCGGAAATCCGGATATACTGCTGCTTGACGAGCCCACCAACCATCTGGATCTCGAAGCCATTGCCTGGCTTGAGGAGTTCCTGATCAATTTTGAAAATACGGTCATTGTGGTGAGCCACGACAGATATTTCCTGAATAAGGTCTGTACCGATACGGCAGATATAGATTACGGCAAGATAACTCTTTTTGCCGGCAATTACGATTTCTGGTACGAGTCGAGCCAGCTGCTTGTCAGACAGATGAAGGAAGCCAACAAGAAAAAGGAGGAGAAGATAAAGGAGTTAAAGGAATTCATCTCAAGATTCTCCGCCAACGCATCGAAATCAAAGCAGGCCACCTCCAGAAAGAGAGCGCTTGAAAAGATAGAGCTTGAGGAGATCAAACCTTCAAGCCGTAAATATCCCTATATCGATTTTAAGCCCGACCGGGATATAGGAAACGAGGTCCTTTTCGTGGACGGGATATCAAAGACGATAGACGGCGTTAAGATCCTTGACAATATTTCATTCATACTGGGACATAATGACAAGGTTGCCTTTGTGGGAGGAAACGAACTGGCAAAGACCACTCTATTTAAGATCCTCATGGGGGAGATGGAGCCGGATGAGGGAACCTATAAATGGGGCGTCACTACCTCACAGGCATATTTTCCCAAGGATCCCGGGGATGAGTTCAACAACGATCTGACCATCTCGGACTGGCTCATGGGATATTCTCCGGTAAAGGATGTGACCTATGTGAGAGGGTTCTTAGGCAGGATGCTTTTTCCGGGAGAGGACGGCGTTAAAAAGGTGAAGATCCTTTCGGGAGGCGAAAAGGTAAGATGTCTCCTGTCAAAGATGATGATCTCCGGAGCCAATATCCTTATACTTGACGAGCCCACAAACCATCTGGACATGGAGAGCATCACGGCTTTGAATAACGGACTGATCAAGTTCCCGGGGGTTATACTTTTTACCTCTCATGACCATCAGTTTGTCCAGACCACGGCAAACAGGATAATGGAGATAATGCCGGACGGCTCTCTCATCGACAAGATGACCACCTATGATGAGTATCTTGAGAGCGATGAAACGGCAAGAAAGAGATTCGTATATACGGCACAGATAGAAGATGACGAAAACTGATGACAGAAAAAAGATCCTGTTTACGGATCTTGACGAGACCCTGCTGTCCTCCGACAAGAGCATAAGTCCGGGAAATCTTGAAGCAATAGACGAGATGGTACAAAAAGGCCATAAGTTTGTGATAGTGACGGGAAGACCCCTGGAAAGCGCCATGATCATCTCAAAGGAGCACGGCTGGTACAGAGAGGGATATTATATCTCAAGCTATAACGGTGGGCTGATATATGACTGCTATAAGGAAGAGAATATCGCGGAATATCCGGTAAGCAGGCAGGACGTAAGGTTTATCCTTGACAGGGCTTACGAGGCCGGGATCCATGCCCACACCTATGAGGACGGCTATGTGGTGAGTGAGCATGATACGAAGGAATTCAGAAAATACATAAAGGGAATAAGGCTTCCCGGAGTAGTTGCGGAGAGTGCTGATCTGTATCTTAAAAGGGATCCCATTAAGGCCATCGTTATCTCCTGGGAAGGAAAGGAAAAGCTGGAGGCGTTCAGGAAAAGCATAGCATACCATACCGACGGGAGGCTTGCCTATACCTATTCAAACCCCGTTTTCCTTGAGTATTCGAGTCTCATGGCATCAAAGGGAGGGTCCGTAAGGTTTCTCTGTGAAAAGCTCGGAATAGACATTGCGGATTCCATCGGCTGCGGGGATGAGGAAAACGACAGGTCGATGATAGAGGCAGCGGGCTGCGGAGTGCTCATGTCAAACGGAAACATGGCGCTTAAGGACAGCGCGGACTATATAACGGAAAATGACAATAACCATGACGCCATAGCGGAGGTCATTCGTAAATTCGTATTATGATATTGATCCGCCCTTATCCCGAAAATAGGACGGTTTGATATAAGGTAGTTTACAGTTTTTAGTTTCAGGAGGAGAAAATGTTAGTTAAAATTTTGTTACTGGTGCTGTTCTTTGCCATTATGGTGGGCGTCGGCCTCTATTCGAGAAGACATGCCACCAATGTCAATGACTTTGTTCTCGGCGGCAGGAAGGTAGGCCCCTGGCTTACAGCCTTTGCCTATGGTACTTCCTATTTTTCGGCCGTTGTTTTTGTCGGTTATGCGGGTCAGTTCGGATATAAATATGGTATGTCCTCTACCTGGATCGGCCTCGGAAATGCATTTATCGGATCCCTTCTTGCCTGGGTACTGCTTGGCAGAAGGACAAGGATAATGACCAAGTTCCTTGATGCCAAGACTATGCCGGATTTCTTCGGAAAGAGATATCACAGCAAGGCAATGCGTATTACCGCTGCGGTGATCTCCTTTGTATTTCTGATCCCTTATACCTCATCCGTATATAACGGCCTTTCAAGACTTTTCGGAATGGCCTTTAACATACCCTATTCGGTATGCGTTATCGTGATGGCTGCCCTTACCTGCCTTTATGTTATCCTCGGCGGATATATGGCAACTGCCATAAATGACTTTATACAGGGAATAATCATGCTTGTTGGTATATCGGCAGTTATCCTTGCCATCCTCTCACAGAACGGAGGCCTCAATGCGGCCGTAATGGAGCTTGCAAAGATCCCCTCGGACGTTCCGGTGACCATGGGGCAGCAGGGTGCCTTTACCGCATTTTTTGGTACCGATCCCCTTAACCTTCTGGGAGTAGTGATACTTACCTCTCTCGGAACCTGGGGACTTCCCCAGATGGTCCAGAAATTCTATGCCATAAGGGATGAGAAAGCGGTTCATACGGGAACCGTGATATCCACGGTTTTTGCCATAGTGATCGCTGGAGGATGTTA
Source organism: Lachnospiraceae bacterium (assembly GCA_024682555.1). Taxonomy (GTDB): domain Bacteria; phylum Bacillota; class Clostridia; order Lachnospirales; family Lachnospiraceae; genus UBA2868. The sequence continues at coordinate 13,699 of JAIKZD010000041.1, forward strand.
TTTCCTTGGCGGATTTGCAAGACTTTATGATACCGCAGCCATCCACAATGCGGACGGATCGGTGGCATATGATTCCATCATACCTTCGATGCTTTCGACCCTTCCCGATGTGCTTATCGGTGTAGTGATAATGCTGGTGCTTTCGGCTTCAATGTCAACTCTTGCATCTTTGGTGCTGACTTCAAGCTCCACCCTTACCATAGACCTTATAAAAGGAAATATCGTAAAGGACATGAACGAAAAGAAAGAACTGTTCATCATGAGGGCATTCCTTGTGGTATTCATCATCCTTTCGGTAGTCATCGCCTTAAAGCCCCCCACATTTATCGCCCAGCTCATGGGTATATCCTGGGGTGCCCTTGCAGGTGCCTTCTTAGCTCCCTTCCTCTATGGGCTTTACTTTAAGGGTGTTACCAGGGCTTCGGTATGGACCTGTTTTGTTTCGGCCATACTTATCACGGTTTTGAACATGTTCCCTGCCACGAAATTCATTAAAAGCCCCATCAATGCCGGGGCTGCCGCAATGATCGCAGGGCTTATAATAGTGCCTGTAGTTAGTCTCTTTACTCCGAAGATGGACGACGGAGAGATAAGATTCGTATTTGACTGCTATGAGGAAGAGCATATGGTCAAGCAGAAATATGCTCTTACGGAGGACGAAAACGTCCGGGAGTGATAATGAGTGTCTTAAAAGCAGGAATCCTGATACTGTCAGACAGAAGTCTGGGTGCCCTTGCACTGAAGGCTCTGCTTGAGTCCGACCACAATGTGTTTTTTTCCTCGGACTTAAAGTCGGCCCTCGGTGTGCTAAAGGCCCAGGCCATAGATATCGTTCTCATCAATCTGACGCAAGAAACCGATGAAAGGCTTGATTTTATCTCAAATATCAAGCAGAGCAGAGAGTATCACAATATCATCGTCGGCGTTACCCACGAGGCGATGACGGATGAGATCGCCGAGAAAGCCATCGCATGCGGGGCGGCCTATACCCTTTCGACGCCCCTTAATTTCCGTGTGGTAAAGGATCTTGTCAGTAATCTCGTGGTAACCTATATCGAGGACCGGAAGGTTAAGGAAGGCGAGTTTGCTAAGAGAGAGGAAAGATTAAGGTTCTTTGCGGAGACTCTTGATGCGGGTCTTTTTGAGATCGCCGGGGATGAAGACTCCGGTTTGAAGATCAGGTATGCGGGGGAGAATGCCCTCGCGCTTTTGGGCTATGATGCACAGACCGAGGCAGCTCTTATTGGTGCGCCTTTAGATAGCGTGTTTTATGAAAAGGATCTGGGACTGCTTCGGGATAAGCTTTCGGAGACGCAAACAAACCGGAAGACCACCGGGTTTGTCCTAAGGATCAGGAAACAGAACGGTGCGTATACTCCGTTTACCGTGAAGCTTGGGGATACTCTTACGGATCAGGGACACAGGATATACCCTGTGGTGATCACCCCTTTCAGAGAGAACGAAAAGACCCTGGGAAACGGGGAAGAGGGATCTGTTCAGGTAAGGACGGGACCGATCCTTGATCCCATGACGGGGATCTACAGCAGGGAGACCTTCTTTGAAAAGGCGGAAAAGCTTGTCAGGGAAAATCCTGCCGACAGGTATGTGCTTACGGTATGGGATATCGACAGGTTTAAGGCAATAAACGAAATGTTCGGGCTTTCTTCCGGAGACAGACTCATTTTACAGTTTGCACGGTTTTTAAAGGACAGTCTTCCGGAAGGTACGCTTTATGGACGGAACGAGTCCGACAGATTTGTGACGCTGGCCACGGAGGAAGCCCAGAGAAGGATAGAGGCGGATATAGATGCCCTGCTTGAAGGACGTAAGGAGTGGCATTCCCTTAACTGTACGGTACAGTTTCACGTCGGTATGTACAGGCTCGACCCCGGTGAGTACGATATCGGAGTGGCCTGTGACCGTGCCATGATGGCCCTTGATTCCATCAAGAATAATTATATCTACAGGCGCAGGTATTTTACCGGTGAAATGAGAGAAAAGCTCCTGCTTGAGCAGGAGATAGTCAGGAATTCCGAAGAGGCGTTAGCCGGCCGGGAATTCGTTATAGTCTACCAGCCCATAGTCGATACCGCGACCCGGGAGATCACGGCTGCGGAGGCTCTTGTAAGATGGAAAAAGAAGGACGGGGGATTTGTGTCTCCCGGCGACTTCATTCCCATATTTGAAAAGAACGGCTTTGTCACAAAGATAGATATGTTTGTATGGGAGGAGGTCTGTGCCTTCCAGGCATCGAGGATAAAGGAAAACTTAAGGACCGTTCCCGTCTCCGTAAATCTTTCGAGGATGGATTTTTATGATCCCCGCATATTCGAAAAGCTGGATGAACTTACCCAAAAATACGCCCTGGGTCCGGAAATGATCAAGGTAGAGGTTACGGAGAGTGCATATATCGAGAATACCAACCTTCTCTTAAAGAGTATCCATAAATTCAGGAAAGCCGGCTACAAGGTAATGATGGACGATTTCGGAAGCGGTTTTTCCTCCCTTAACATGCTCAAGGATTTCGAAGTCGATACCCTTAAGATCGACATGAAATTCATGGATACCATAGATACTTCGGAAAGGGCCGGAAATATAATATACAGCGTTGTCAGGATGGCAAAGGCCATAGATATGCAGACAGTGGCCGAAGGGGTGGAAACCGCGGCTCAGTACGAAATGTTAAAGAGTATGGACTGTGACTGCATACAGGGTTATTTTTTCTATAAACCCATGCCGTCTGCGGAGTTTTCGGAGAAGCTTGAAAGTCATGATCATGAGATGACCACCGGGACCATCAATGTTTCTTCAAAGCTGCTGCTTTACTCAAAGGATCCAAAGCTTTGCGAAACCGTGAAGGATTATCTCGGCGAGGACAAGGAAGTCATACCCATGGATGATCCTCAGGAGACTTATGATTATGCATTTAATCATTATGCGGGTCTCAGCTTTGTGCTTGTGGATCACAAAAAGGGTGATAAGGCGACGGAGGATCTGTTAGACAGGCTCCTTGGGATCAAAAAACACGGGATCCTTCCGATCCTGGTATTTGCAGAGGATGATGCGGTGGGTGAGATATCCCGCTATATCTGGAAGGGTGTTTCGGACATAGTCAGAAAGCCCCTGAATATCGATACTTTCAGGAACCGGATTGACCGGTTCATAGAATTCTTTTCCGTGGCAAGGGACAGGCTTGATGAAGGGATAGCCGGAAAGAATGCGAAACTCAGGCAGCAGCTCAATTCCTTCTTTGAGAGCAGTATTGCGGGTATCGCAAGGATAGTGGCCGATGTTACGGGAGGATTCAATATTATCGGGATACCCTATATTAACGAGAGATTCTTAAATATACACGATATGTCTCTTGATGAGGCGGTGAACAGAAAGACCATCGACCTGCTGTTTGGCGGAGCACATTTTAACGATGGAAAGAGCATCGGAGAAAGCCTGAAAAACGCGGTGGACGAGCACAAAACAGATCTGGTCAAGGGCTACAGTGTCGAAAAATACGACGGTACCGCCATAAGTGCGGTCCTTGCCTGCTCTTTTAAGTATGTCGAGGATATGGTCATTATCGACATGGTCCTCATAGAGAATAACAGAACCGTTGAAAAAGCGATTGCCGATATGATACTGGCTCTGGAAAAATATAAGGCCTTCGGCTCGGATATCAATATCTGGCGGTATTTCCCGGACAGGGATGATCTGGATTATTTTGAGGAGATGCCTGACGGAGGCGCTGCAAGACGCATCGAACATGATGCGCTCAAGGGCCGGATCCTTGCCGGAAGGGTAATGTCCGGAAACAGCGCGGATGAACTGGCATCCGTTTACCGGGCTGTTTTTGAGGGCAGCAAAAGCGTCTGCAGGGACATAAGGACCGTTGAAGATGACGGAGGTGAAAGAAAGGTCAGATGGGACAGAGTTGCCCTGTTCAGAGCCGATGGCAGTGAAGATGAGATAAGATATGCAATGGGCATTAACGAGGATGTTACCGGAGAGTATGAAGCCGGGCATTATGAATGGCGTGCCCGCCAGTTTTCAAAACTTCTTGACAGGGAGGCGGTTTTATATCTGGAAGCGGATCTTACGGAGAATGTCATCTTAAACACCGGCTCCGGGGAAAAGCTTGATCTGTACGGTATATCACCCGGGTCCTCCTTTGACAGTCTTTTAAGATCAATGCTCCTTTCGGTGGACGGAAAGGATGCGGAAAAACTCAGGTGCACCTTTGCAGGAAAAGAGCTCTTAAGGCAGTACGGGGAAGGAAATGATCTTATTTCGATGGAAGCAACGGTATATCTGAATTCCGGTAAAGAAAAACTCACCTGTATCGTGGCGGCTCTTCTTGATGAAAACAGAAAAACGGGTCATGTTGAAGCCGGTTTTGTGATCAAGAGGTCATATAAGTACGGAGATCCGGAGTACAATATATCCGAATATGATTCCCTTACGGGATTGTGCAACCGCGCAAAGACCGAGGATCTTACAAATGCCCTGATCGATGAGCTTTCGGGTTCCCGTGACATAAGCAGTGCTCTTGCGGTCATAGATGTAGATAATTTTAAACTCCTTAACGCTCATTTCGGTCATGAGGTTGCCGACAGCGTCTTAAAGACCATCGCAAAGATCATCACAAATATCGTCGGAAAGGATGCGGTGACGGGGCGTATCGGAGGGGATGAGTTTGTGGTATTTTTCCCGCATGCCGGTGACCGCAGCGAAATGGAGAAGCTCCTTGAAAGGATAAACAGGGAGACCTGCTGCGAAATGGACGCACCCGGAGTGAAGGAAGTTGTAAACATCACCACTTCCATAGGTCTTGTATATACCGACTGCAGGGGAGAAAGCTTCCATAAGCTGTATCCCAGGGCAAACCTTGCAATGTATCAGGCCAAGGCAGCGGGAAAGAATACATACAGTATCTACGATAATCCGCTTTGATATAACAAAAGGGTAAAGGAGAAAAAAAGTGAGAGTTCTTGAAAACACGGAGCCTAAGGAGGTCTTTTACTATTTCGAGGAGATCGCGGGAATACCGCACGGCTCAAGAGACACAAAGAGGATAAGTGATTATCTTAAAGGCTTTGCCATGGAGCAGGGCCTTAAATATATCCAGGACGAGGCGGATAATGTGATCATTTTCAAGGATGGCAGCAGGGGCTATGAAAACTCCGGGCCCGTCATACTGCAGGCTCATATGGATATGGTCTGTGAGAAGGAGGCTGACTGTGATATAGATTTCACAAACGAGGGCCTCAGGTTAAAGCTCGAGGACGGCATAATAAGTGCGGAAAAGACTACCCTCGGCGGCGATGACGGGATAGGAGTTGCCTACATACTTGCTCTTCTTGCTTCAAAGGATATTCCCCATCCTCCGATCGAGGCCGTGATCACGGCAGACGAGGAGATCGGGATGTTAGGAGCTTCCGCACTGGATCTGAGTCCCCTTAAGGGAAAGCGGATGATAAACATCGATTCCGAGGAGGAAGGGATATTTACCCTGGGATGCGCAGGGGGCATAAGGACGGACTGCCATCTGCCCCTTTTGAAAAGTGACATAAACGGGACGGAATATGAGATAAGCCTCGAGGGCTTTATGGGCGGACATTCGGGCATGAGCATAGACAAGGGCAGGGCAAACCCGAATCATCTGATGGGAAGGCTTCTCTATGCTCTTAAAGAGGATATAAGACTTTTATCCGTAAACGGCGGGCTTAAGGATAACGCCATTCCAAGAAGCTCCAAGGCGGTGCTTGTTGTACCGGAAAACGAAACGGATACCGGGATCTTTAAAAAGATCGAAATGCTGTTTTCAAAGATAAAGGATGAGTACAGGACCACCGATCCGTCAATAGAATGCAGGGTGAAGGAGTGTGGCAGATACAGCGGAGCCGCTTTTGACAAAAGATCCACGGA
>JAIKZD010000115.1 GCA_024682555.1 Lachnospiraceae bacterium
TAACATCCATAAAAGCATCGAAAACATCTCTTGTAGTGTATACGGGTTTTTATGAAACGGTAAAGATCGATCTGACCACTAAAGAAGGCGGTGCAAGCTATACGGATACGGCCGAGCTTTACAGCGACTGGGTGAGCTCTGATGACAGTATTGCGACTGTCTCAATAGAAGGCAATAATCTCAGTATAACCGCCATAAGATCCGGAAAAGTTACGGTGACCGGCAGTTCTAACGACGGGACGAGGATCACCAGAAAAATCAGTGTTACAGTGAGGACACATCCGATGACCGTGTCGGTCAACCCTGTGCCGGGAGGAATGATCTCTGTCGGGAAAAGAATTAAACTGACCGCGAAGGTGCTTCCGGCAGACACCTATAACAAGGCTGTTACCTGGTCTGTAGTGGAAATACCGGATGGTGTTCCAAAAAGGAACAGTGTCACCATTAATAAGGTTAACGGAACACTGAATGCGGTCATAGCCTCTCCCGGTGTCTATACCATAAGGGCGACGGCAAAGGATCTGAATAATGACGAAATCGCCGTCTATGACGATTATCAGATAACGGTGACCGACGACCCGGTAGAGAGCCTTATTCCGGAAAAAAAGAGCGTTACCATATTCCGTAAAAAAAATACCGGGAACTGTAAGACATCCGAAAGCATCAGGATAGATGTTCAGGGCGGAGTATTTGAAAGTCTCAGCGTTAAAAATGTTAACCCGGGACTGGTTACGGCTGAGCTCAGACAGGATCTCTACGGCAGGATTTTCCTGGATATAGAGGCAACGGCCAATTCGACGGGAAAAGCCTCCCTGACCGTTAAAGCTGAGGACGGAAGCGGAAGATCCGCAAGAGTGACGGCGGAGGTCATCAATCCGCCATCAGGTCTTGCGGTATCGACACCGAATTCCTCCTGTGAGTATCTTGCAAAGGGAAGGAGCATGAAGCTGTCCGCCGAACTCGGAACCGCATACGGTAAGTTATCTGCGGCATCGAAGCAGCTTTTATGGGAAAGTTCGAATCCCGATGTTATCAGCGTAACTAAGAACGGAACCGTTAAGGCAAGGAGCAACTCAGGACAAAGTGCCGTGATAACGGCAAAAACTACCGATGGAAGTAATCTGACGGCGTCTGTCAGGGTCACTTCGGTTGCAAACAGCACGAAGATCGTGACCGACGGACTCTGGAAGCGCATGCAGAGGACAATAGGCGGAAATACGGAATATCTGGGTCAGTATACCGATACTCTGATAGTGGATCATCAGGGATATATTTCATTAAGCAATGCAACCGTTGCTGAGGGAGGGTATCTGCCGGGTATCGGGAAGAAAAACTGTGATATCCAGGTGAACAAACCGGGCATTGCCGTAAAATGGTCAACCGTTACCAGAGAAGTGGATAAACCCAGGGCTACGATCGTCCTGTATGCAAATACACCCGGAAACTACATTGTCACGATAAAGATGCGGGATGGCAGCCCCGCAGTTAAAAAGATAAAGGTTAAAGTTAAGGCCGAATAAAGATTTCACAAAGGGAGAAAAAGAGGAACCGAAATGAGAAGAAGAGCTTATGGTCTGGTGGCCGCCGTATTATCAATGGCGTTATTCGTTACGGAGACGTCTGTATCGGTATATGCGCTTTCAACTGATATTGTGACGGAGGAAAAAGCGGAAACAGAAATAACGGAAACAGCAGTGGATGAAGCAGCTGATCCGGCAGATACCGGGTACGAAGATAATTCCGGGATCCCGGAGGATGCAGAGGCTCCGGAGGATCTTATGCTTCTTAACGATAAGGACACCGAGGATCCGGATGCAAAGCAGTCAGATGTATCGGAAGTACAGGATGACCTGAGTGAGGACAGCCTTATGGACGGATCTGAGGATATCATTTATCCCACAGGTTACGTTATGGCACCCTATGAGGATGCTTACGAAAGTCCTTATGAAGATTATGACGGCGATATGCTCCTTGAAGATCTGCCGCAGAAGTACGTATCTCCTGTGGCCACGAAAAAAACCACAAGGAGCCAGGGCTCCTACGGTACCTGCTGGGCTTTTGCCACTATGGCCGCAGCAGAGATGTCTGCTGACAAATATGGCGTCAAAATGAGGAACGGAAGTACAGCGGATGAATCAATAGATCTTTCCGAACTCCATCTGGCATATTTTTCAGGAAAAGGATTGGAGGCTTATGATCCCTTAGGTGGATTTACTGGGGATTATAATGGAGTTCGCCCATCGAAGAATTACCTCAGTAATGGAGGAAGTTCAGATAATGCTGTTCACATACTATCAGGCTGGACAGGTGCTGCTGATGAAAAGGATTATTCGTATGGAAGCGCGAGCGTTAGCTATAGTACTGCAGAATCGAATGCCGTTGATGATGTATTGCATCTTAGGAACTTCTATACGGCAGATCCCATAACGGATCGTCTCGGTGTAAAACAGCTTATCAGGGATTACGGTGCTGTGACGGTTTCATACAATGCACTTCAGTCAGGATTGTATTATGATATGAACGGAAACGAGGAATGTGATGAGGAGGATGTGAGATTTCAGGATGTTTATGATTCAACTAATAACTGTTATTACATGTATGAGAACTTTTCCTTTAATCATGCTGTATCTATCATAGGTTGGGATGACGAATTCTCAAAGGATAAATTTGTTAGCGGACACCAGCCGGAGGGTGACGGTGCCTGGCTTATCAGAAACAGCTGGATGCCCGGTGTAAATGTGTATGAAAACGGAAATCCGGATATCTCTGCCGGGAAATATAAATCATACTTCTGGCTGTCATATTATGATAAGTCATTAAGTGAAGCATGTTATGCCGTTGAAATGGATCCTGTCGACAGATACGATCATAATTATCAGTATGATGGATGTATGACCACCACTTGGCTGTTAGGACCCCTTAAATATGCAAATATTTTTACGGCCTCTTCAGATGAGGAAACACTTAAAGCTGTATTCTTTTCGACGCACAGTGCGAATTTAGATTACAAGATAGATGTATATACAGGAGTTTCTTTGGGATCTCCTGAATGCGGAACTCATGTTGTTGATTCCCAAAGCGGACACGCAACATTTGCCGGTGGTCATACCATAGATCTGAGTTCCCCTGTCCCTCTTGAAAAGGGTGAGAAGTTTTCCGTGGTCATAACATATCCAAACGGGGGTTATATGGATGCAGAGGTATCTGTTTCTCCTGATGATGGCTATAATACTACAGCATCTACCGTATCCGGACGAAGCCTGTATTATGATGGCTCAACATGGCAAGATTCTTCTGAGTATGGCGGTGATTTCCGCATCAAAGCCTTCACCTGCAATCCGACGGTAACGCTTCATACAATTACACTTGATTCAAACGGGGGGCTTTTTGGCTCAAATAAGACAACCGAAACGGTCACAATTGCCGAGGGTCAGACCTATGGAACTTTAACACCTCCTTCACGTGCCGGGTACGATTTCGCTGGATGGTATACAGCCGAAGGAGACGAGGTTTCTCCTTACGATACCGTTTCGGCTGATATCACTCTCTATGCCCACTGGACAGGGAAGTCCTATACCCTGCTCCTTGATCCAAACGGCGGATCCATCGGCGGGTCTGCCTCCATTCAAAGCAGACAGGTAACCTTCGGCGGAAAATACGGGGCAGGAGAGAATCTTCCCATTCCCACAAGAGACGGATATTCATTTGACGGTTGGTATACGAAAAAAACCGACGGGAAGCTCATTACCGATGATGACACCGTATCATCGCCTGATTTCAATCTGGAGGAGAGCGATCATTATCTTTATGCCAGATGGACACTTGCAACCCTTAAAGTGACCCTTGACGCCAATGGTGGAAACTGTAATAAGGAGTTTATCAATGTTGTCTATAATTCAAAATATACAGATCTTTCGACTGTAACTGCAACAAGACCGGGATATTCACTTCTTGGATGGTCTATACAAAGAGACAGTGGGGATCTGATAAATACTAAAACAACTGTAACGGAAATATCCGACCATACCCTTTATGCTCGCTGGAGCGGAAAGAATTATGAGCTTACATTAGACGCAAACGAAGGAGGATTCACAAACTCCTCGGATGCGGTAAGATCCGTGACTTTCGGTGCCAAATACGGCGGAGCTTTAGGAACACTTCCTGTTCCTGTCAGAGCAGGTTATGAGTTTGACGGATGGCATACGGAGAAAACCGGCGGATCGCTTATAACCGCGGATACGGATGTAACAGAAGAAAACTTTGATCCTGGTGCCCAAAAGCATTATATCTATGCGCACTGGACAGGGTTGACCTATACCCTGACTCTTGATCTAAACGGCGGAACCATCGATGGGAGCGCTTCACCTCAGAACAAAGAGGTAACCTTCGGGCGGAAATACGGAAGCCTTCCCTCGCCGGAAAAAAGAGGTTATGTATTTGCAGGATGGTATACAGCTAAAACGGGAGGGAAAAAAGTCTCTGAAGGGGATCTTGTTTCAACGGCTAATTTTTCGGTTGATGCACAGACGCACTGCCTGTATGCAAGGTATACCCCCGGAACCATTACCGTTACCTATGATGCAAACGGCGGAACCGTTTCGGAAGAGGGTAAGCCGGTAACTCTTGAGGCAGCATACGGGACTCTGGCAGTGCCTGTCCGCATAGGATATGATTTTGCCGGATGGTTTACAGCTGCAGGCGGGGGTACGGAGATCAGGAAAGATACCATCGTATCACTTGATCAGTTTGATCCGGCTTCCGATACATATAAGATATATGCCCACTGGACGGCGAAGAGCTACACCCTGACCCTGAATGCCGGGGACGGAGTGTTTGATAACGGAGGATCCACGGCTGAAAAACCGGTGACTTTCGATGACCCTTATGGAGAGCTTCCCGTACCTCAGGCTCCCGAAGGTTATGTATTCGAGGGGTGGTATTTAAGCTTGGCGGAAGATGGGACTAAAGTGCTTGCAGAAACTTTGGTAGAGACGGCACTGAATCATACACTTTATGCAAAATATCATGGAATACCGCATTTTGTTACCTTTGATGTAAACGGCGGAGATGAGCTGCCTGAGGCCAGGAGGAAGAAGGAGGTTTATACCGAGAGCGAATACGGAGAGCTTCCCGAACCTGTACGTGAGGGTTATGATTTCCTCGGATGGTATCCTTCATTAACCGCACCCGGAACCGCAAGGATCATCGAAACAACTATCGAAAAATATACGGTTGATCATACGGTTTATGCCCATTGGAAGATTAAAACCTTTGACGTAACTCTTGACGCAAATGGCGGTATCTGGGACAAATCCGGTGATGATAACCAGACCATAAAGAGAACCTGGGGTTCATCCTTTACCGTGGATGATCTTAAAAACATTGAGACGCCGATCCGAGGAGGACATAGATTTGCCGGTTGGTATGCGGACGAAGAATGTAATACCGAATACTCAGGAACAAATGATATAAGATCGGATGTGACGATCTATGCCGGGTGGAATCCTGTTGAGGCCGGACTTACGGGATTCGTGGTAAAAGCTGTGACATCGGATAACAGCGAAAAAGACCTTAACGAGGTGGCTTACACCTATACGGGTTCCGCGATAAAGCCGAAGATAGCGGTTTATGATTACAGTGTCACTCCCGACAGGGCCCTTGTTGAGAATGTTGATTATACGGTCGCATATAAGAACAATATAAATGCGGGGGATGAGAACTCTGAGAAGGCTCCGACCATAAGCATCACCGGAAAGGGAAATTATAAAAAGGACACGAGCACACCTTTTGAATTCGGATTTAAGATCGGTAAAATATCGATAGGTGAAGGCGGAGATCCTGCGGAAGGCTTTATCTGTACTATAGCAGACAAACAGTATAACGGGAAAGCCCAGATATCAAAGCCTCTGTGTAAGTATGGAAAGCTTACGCTTAAGGAGAATAAGGATTATACGCTGAGCTTTGCCTGCGAGAACTCGGATGCAAACGGGAATCCTGTAGATGGTCTTGTAGAGGTGACTATTACGGCAAAAGGAAACTACAGCGGAAGCGCGAAGGTCACCTATCATATATGCACTAAGGATGAGAGCATCGGTACCGCATATGTGCAGAAGATCCAGGATGTTGTCTATACCGGTGAGGTGATCGACCTTGACACCTTAAATATCGTTGTTAAAGAAAAGTCCGCAAACGGACGTGACCTGACATGTGGGAGTTCTGATGAGAACTCAGCTGACGGTGATTATTATTTAAGATATGCACCGGGATCGGATAAAACAAACGTGGGAACCCAGACGATAGAAATCGTTGGAAAAGGAGAATTTGCCGGGACAAAGACCGCGACCTTCAAGATCATACAGAGGGAGATTCCAAAAGATAATATTGTGGCTGCAGGATTCACTTTATCGGTACCTGATGTTACATACACCGGAGCCGCCCTTAAGCCTCAGGTAAAAGTAACTTACAAGGGTGAAGACAATTTCCTTGTCGAAAACGTTGATTATACGGTCACCTATGCAAACAATACAAAGGCCGCAGCCGGTGATGGATCAAAGACCTCACCCAAAGTAACCATAAAGGGCAAAGGAAATTTCAAGGGCAGCACGGAGTCATATTTTACCATTAAGCCGTTATCTCTTAAGAAGAGCGACCTTGATATATACATACCGAACATAAAGGATAACGGAAAGGCCATCCAGGCCTCGGCAGTCAAGCCTGTTGTAACCCGGTATAATCCCGTACTGAACAAAACCGTAACCCTGACGAAGGGAAAGGATTACAGGACGGAATACACATATGATCCGACTAAGCAGATCCAGACGGTATATTTTGAACTGATCGGAAATTATATGATCGATCCGGCGGATACAGATCCGGACACCGTAACAATTGACGGTAAAAAACGGATAAAGGGCGGGTTCCTGGCTTATAAGGATCAGACTGATATGCCGGTTTATAAAGCGGATGCAAACCTTGATACGGACGAATTTGTGATCACGGTTAAGGATTCGGGACTTACCTATACCGGAAGTGCGATTAAGCCTGAGATCACCGTAAAGAGAAAAATAGAAGGAAGAGAGTTTACTCTCATACGGGATAAGGATTATTCCGTCACCTATGCAAACAATACGAAGGCAGCGGAAAAGGACTCCGGAAATAAAGCACCGTCCTGGAAGATCACCGGAAAGGGTGCCTATAAGGGTCAGACGGGCGGATTCTTTACGATCCTTCCAAAGGAACTTACGGATGAAGAATATTTAGTTGTCATCCCGGATATGAAATGTACGGGCAACGTGCTGAAACCCTCGGTGAAGGTGATCGAGAAAAATACGGGCAAGGTGCTTGCGGCATCAAATTATGCGCCTGATGGTAAATTTGTTGACGCATTAACAAAGGAGCCCACAGGTTATAGGACACTTGATTATACCGTCACCGGAAAAGGAGAGACCGGAAAAGGCAATTATTCAGGCAGTCTCACCGGACATTTCAGGGTATATGAAGAGGATATCTCCAAGGCCTTCTTTGGCACGATCGATCCAAAATACTATATAGGATCACCCGTAAAACCCTCAGGTGATGAGGTACAGATCTGGGCTGACAAAACAAAAGCCGTGAAACTTGAGGAATACGAAAAAGATGCCGAAACAGGAGACGAAACAGGGGATTACAAGCTATCCTACGGGGAGAACATAAAACCCGGAAGAGCTGCGGTGATCGTAGAAGGTAAGGGCAAATACGGAGGCACCAAGACACTTAACTTTACCATTCTGCCCAAATTTATGAGAAGATCGGAATGATCAAATGAAATTCCGGCAGTTTCTATAATATCGGAAGACCCTATAAGACAGTAGAATTTTATGTAAACATGTGATATAATATTCTTTACGCTGTTGACCGCTGACGGACGTGATCGGATATTCTGCGGACAGGCCAGGCGGACGACACACCTGCTATAAAACCCCGGTAACCCGGGATCCTGTGTTAATGACGCATATACAGTGCGTATAAATAGAGTATCAGAAATAAGGAGGAAGAACATGAATTTCAGGAAAATGATTGCAGCCATACTTGCTGTGACGATGATATTCACATCATCATCATTTGCGAATGTGACCAATGCAACAGAGTTGACCGGTACGGCCGTTACTCAGGCTGAACCGGAAGTATCCGTGACGGTAGAAGATGTATCAAATGATGCATCCGAAGAAGCCTTAGCGGATCAGGAAACGGGCATTGTTTCTGATCAGCCCGCATCAACCGGCGCTGAGAGTGAAAACGGTCAGCAGGAAAATGCTGATCCGGAAGCTCAGGATGCCGGTGATACACAGATGCAGGATACGGAAACGCCTGCTCAGGATGATGATATCGTTCTGGTTGAGACCCTTCCCGATGAAGAGACGGAAGAAGTTTTAACGGAAGAAGATCCTGAAGCTGATTCCCTGCTTGCAGATGATGTGGCAGAGGAGGAGATTCCGGATGAGACAGAGGATGAGCTTCTGACAAAACCCACCAGGGTTACGGATGGTTTTGAAGTGGATGGAGACGGAAATCTTGAATATACCCTTGCCACCGATTGTACAGCGGAAAACATCCTGCTTCCCCCCGGGGTAGTAACCATCCCTGCCGGTATCTTTGGAAAGAATGATGACGGATCTCTCGGAAAAGCCATAAGGGTTAAAAACATTTTCTTCTCGGACAGAGCCCTTGAAGCCATTGAGGACAAGGCCTTTTACGGAAATACCTACGTCGGTCATGTGGGTATTGATACATCCGGTGCCCTTACGGTAGGAGAGAGTGCCTTTTCGGGATGTACAAACCTGTCAGGATTTACCTTTACCAAGGTAACCACCATCGGCAAATCAGCCTTCTACAGCTGTAAGATGAGATATGCAGATCTTTCGGGCGCAACCGTTATCGGGGACAATGCTTTCGAAAACTGCAAATCCTTAAGTGAGATAACCTGGGGTACCGGTATAGAAAAGATCGGAAGATCCGCCTTCAGCAATACAGCGATCGAATCCCTTCAGATCGGGGACCTGACATTGCTTAACAATGACGGACAGGGAGATCATAACGGGATAGGAGATCTCGCATTTGCAAACAACCTTCAGCTTAAATATGTGACCCTTCCAAAGGAGCTGCCGGTATTGTCTCAGGGAATATTCCAGAGCTGCCCACAGCTTAAGAGCGTTGCATTTAAGGAAACGGATACCGAACCAAGCCTACTTACCGAGATAGGCGCAAATGCTTTTGCCGGCTGTCTGCTGCTTCCCGAGATCACACTCGGTAAAAATGTTAATAAGGTAGGCGGAAGCGCATTTAACGGCTGTACCGCACTTGTTAAGATAACCTTCCTAAAGCAGGATGGTAACGTGGATATAGACAATACAGCGGTCTCTCCGAGATCCGATAACAAGGGTATTCTGAAAGGAAACGGAGAGCTAATAAAAGCCTATGCGGAAAGCCATGCCGGATGGAAATGGGAACCTCTCAAGATGTTTACCATCAAGAATTTCAGCTCCGTGGCAGGAACGGTAACGGCAAGCCTTTCCCGTGCGGCCCAGAATGAAAAGATATACCTTACGGTAGTACCCAAGACCGGTTATTCGTTTACGGAGATCCGTATAAACAACGTTCCGCTCGATGCGGATGCTGTTGAGGATGGCGGAAATCTCTACAGTTCATCACCCTCCAAGCAGGTGTATGTATTTGATATGATTGATGCAGATGTGGTCATTGATGCAACAACCGAAAAGACGGCCGATCTGTTAAAAGGAGAACTTGAATGGAGTTTTGATCCCGGTAATTATGGGGCGGATAACGAAAAGCTGCTTAAATTTAACGAGTCGGGTGACTGGACAAAGATCAAGGTGTTCAATGGTTCAACGGGTAAACCCATTGGTCTCTGGAACTTTGAGCTTAAGACCACCGATGACAGTATCGCAACGATCTCCGAGTTTGGTAAGATCACCGCACTCAGAAAGGGAAGTACGAATGTGACCCTTTCAAATTCCGGAACAAAGATAAGTATCGCAGTGAGCGTAGCTAAAAGCAAGCAGATCGCAACACTCTCGTTTGATGATTATTTCAGCAGAGTCAACAAGACAGATGACGAAGGAAATCTTACCAATGATGCCATAAAGGTTGAGGACGCCAGCGTTCTGGCACCGAATGATCCTTCTAATGATTCGGGATACTGGGTTATGGAATATGATGTGGATGCCATCGCAAAGGCGGATCATACCTTTACTCCGGTCATGGTAGCCAATGAGGCTCAGCCTGATCCGGAGAATCCGGTTGTTCTTCCGAATCTCCTTGTGTACTCCACCTGGACGCCCTCTGACAAGACTCTTGCCACCGTGGCCAAGCCAAATTCTGGTCTTAATCAGAATCTTGTGACGGTTAAGAAGGGTACCTACGGAGACTGCTTTGTGGAAGTAAGTACCAAAAATGATGACAACCAGACCATATATGGCGGATTCATCGTAAGGATCAGGGATATTGCCCCGAGGATGAGAAACCAGAAAATACAGGTTAATGTGGCGCAGGGCGAGGGAGCCGTTCTTGATTGTGTTCCGGTTTACGGATACGATTTTGACGAAACGGATCTTGAACTCACTGTCTGCACCAAAAAGGTTACTAAGGATAAGACAGAATATATTCCGAACACCATAGGTTTCGGAGCTGCAACGGAAGATATCACGGATGAAGAGGGAGAAGTTATCGGCAGAGTCATCAGACTTCACGTAAATGATGTTTCGGTAAACGGCAAACCTCTCTATCCCGCAGGTAAGAAGACAACAATCAAGGGCACCAACATGCTCTATATCGTGGGTAAGCAGTGCCGTCCGGGTCAGGCTGCCGTTGAGTTTCATATGCCTCTTAATGAGGTAGAGGTAATAAATACCCTTCCTAAGGTTAAATTTGTATATTCGGGCAAGATCAATCTTCTCTATACGGAAAATAATGAGGAGTTTGAGGAGACCAATGCCGTAAATATCAGCACATCAGTAACCAAGGCTGAAAACTTAAGGATAGAAAAGATCGCCTTTGTGACGGCCGATAATTATAAGGATGATCCTGAATCCGATCATGATGGGAACGATCTTGCAAGTAACTTCAGGGTAGCCGGAATACTCAGAAACAATACCACAGGTTTTGATCTCGGTTTTGTTGTAAGGGTGCAGGAAGGAATAGAAGATGATGAAGATTTTGCAAAAGACGGAAAAGGAAAAATAGTTTCCTCGGGATATGCAAAGATCAAGTATGAAGGTTACACAAAGACCGTAGATGTACCCATCTCCATACCCTGTGCATATACCTTCCCGAAGTATGCCCTGTCACTTTCAAAGGTAACGGCAAGCAAGTATTATGAAGATCCTAAATACAAGGTACAGATAATAGATAACGGAGTAACTCCCAAGAAGGCTGTAAAGCTTTACGCAGGAGATAACGAGGAGCCGGGAAGAGCCCTGTGGAGTGCGGAGCTTGACTATGGTGCAGGCGGAACGACCCGCAGAGAATTCTTTGATGATCCTCTGCAGGTTCCCGATGAAGATGCCGACGGATTCCCGGCAAGAGAGAAAGCCAAGGATGCGAAGGGCAATCCCGTCAAGGATCCTGTTACAGGAAAACAGCTGTACAATGACTATATCAAGATCGGTGCATCGGGAGAGCCGTATACCGCCAAGGCAAGGATATCCTTCAGGATGGATAACTGGCGTAAGCCCATGCCCCTTGACTTTAATATGACAAGGCTTGAAACGAAGCCTACGGCTTCCGTTGCTCCGACAGCGGCTTCCCTGAATAAGGTATATTACACCAATCAGACAGCCCGCCTGGAGCTTAAGTGTAATCTCCCTGATGCCGTTTTTGCGGGACTGGAAGATGACAGCATTAAGTATCTCGGAACGTCCAAGGTAGAAGCTGTGAAGAATACGGGTGAAGCTTTGCTGAGCACCATCAGCTTTGAACCCAAAGATGACGATAAAAAGCTTCCCGCAGCCATTACGGTAAATCTGAAGGATACGACTTTTGAACAGGGCAAGATTGAAGGATTAGATGATCTTAAGAACGGAAGCTATGCTTTCAGTGCAAAAACCCTGATACAGTTTGGCAATAATCCGCCTATAGATTCCGATTTCTGTCCTACGGTAAGGTTTACCATCAATATCGGACAGGCTGAGCCCAAACTGACCATCAAGAAGGCAACCTTCAGCCTTAATTCAAGGTATGCCGGAAACGGCGAGATAGCAGAGAGCGAGACTACGCTTACAAATATCGCAAAGGGTTCCACTTATGCCCTCAATCCGGATGGTGATATCCTCTGTGTTGCCGCTACCAATAATATCCCGAAGGGATGGTCCGGAGATACCTATCAGAAGGATGATAAGGGTAATCCCGAAAAGGATGAAAACGGAAAGGTTCTGCAGGATGAAGCCGGTCAGTGGAGAAGTAAGTTTAAATTCGGGGTCAAAGCCGATGCAAACGGAAGGAATACCATCCTTACGGTGGAACTGCAGAAGGATATACCCAAGGGTAATTTCAGCTACAGCTATTATGTATATAACATGAAGGCTGAAATAACCGATGCTGCTGATGATACATCATCATTGTATTATAACAAGCTGAAGATCACGATATCATGCAATGATAAAGAGATAACGGCCAAGCTTGCGCCAAAGGGCAGCATTAACCAGGTTGTGGTCTCAAAATCATTCCCTGTAAGCGATACCATGAACATCACGGTTCCGGGTGCGGAGATCGTTTATACCGCAACAGTTAAGAATATCCAGAAAGCTTCCATCAATTCGGTCAGGCTTGCCGAAGTAAACATTAATACAAAGAAGATCTACACAAGGACTGTCGAGGAAGGACAGGAGCAAGTGACATATAATTATGCTCCGCACTTTTTGGCCGATCTTGATATGGATGCAGGTACCATAAGCATAAGCCTTAACCGTGCAAACATCATGGGTCAGCCTGCAGGCGCCGAGACCGGAGGAAATGAAAAGGTTGAGCCCCTTATGAACGGAAGGGCACATGATCTCTGGATCTATTACCATATAAGAGAGTGTGACGGCCTTGATAATGATGATGAGGATGAAGAGAATGATATTACCGATAATGCTAAGGGTTGGGTAGCACAGCGTGTAAGCATCACACCCAAGCAGGTACTTCCCACCCTTCATCAGGTTGGAACGGCAAAAACTCTTTATGCAGGCGGTAATCAGTTTGAGAGACAGTTTACGGTATGCCTTGGAAAGACAACCTGTCAGAGCGCCGCATTCAAGGGAGCCAAAAACAGTCATGATACATTTGGAAATCTCGGATACATCAAGATAGCGGATTCCGCTCCGGAGACCATCAGAAAAGCCTTTAAGGTCACAGGTGTACTTCAGGATGACCCCAATGGAGACAGAGTATGGGTAAGAAATGCCTACGGTCTCATCCAGCGCGATGCCAAGGGCAACAGAATACCTGCGGCATATGTGACGGTACTGCTTGATAATCCTTCATACCTTGTTGGAGGCAAGACCTATACGATACCGCTTGAGATCCGGTTTGCCGGACAGGCCGACAGCACGAAGGGTACGATCATCAATTATAATGTAACTCTGGTGAAGTAATCCGTGCAAACGTACAGACACTAAAATGACACAGTCCGCATACTATGGTATAATTTCATGGTATGCGGACTTTTTTATCCGCTGAAAAGAGTGAATCTGATGAACAATGACAGAACGGAAATGAAGATAAAAGTATCAATTGGAGGAAAACTGAATAAGCTTGCGGGAGTACTTGCTGTCATAGCCATGATCTGCATAACCGGTCCACTTATTGCTTACGCGGAAAACCTCTTGCCGGATGACTCTTCCGAACATTATGTAAACCATACATCCGACGAACTTCTTGAGCCGGAGCATACACTTGTATCCATAACGCTGAATCCGGTCATAACAGATCCGGAGGGAGGAATCCCACGGGATAATGTGATCCATGTTTCAAGAGGCGTAGATGTTTCCTACGATATTGAGCCGGCTGAGCTTAAAGATAAGGTTGAGGTCACCTTTTCCTCCGATCATACCGAATATATCGATGTAAGCCGTAAGGACGATTATACGGATGATCCGGATGCTTATAAGGCAAACAGGATATGGGGGAACAGGCCCGGAACAGCGGAGATCACCGCAACGGCCGTATACAGGGAAGAAGGAGAACCCGATCAGAGTGTTACGAGCGAACCGCTGACGGTAGAGGCTGTTTATCCAAGGAATCAGCTTTTTTATCATTACGGTCTGCGATATGCAAGCGATGAATACACCCTGTATACCGGCTGGCTTTCAAAATCCGGTGAAGATTTTTTCACTGAAAAGCTTGACGGAAATAATGAGGTATACTATTTTGCCGATGATCCCGATCCGGGCTGGAGAAAGGCTGTATCGGGTGAGCAGACGATAGACGGGAAGAGATACAAATTTGATGATGACTGCAGGCTCATAAGGGAATGGATAAAGCTTGAGGAAGTGGAGCTTGATCCTGTTGAACCTGATCCAGGCAATCCGGGAATAATAGCAAAGAATACCCTGTCCGTCGGAAGCAGGGCGGTCATACGGGCTAAGCTTAAGCCGTCCCTTGCTAATGATGACAGAGATCCCGAGTGGATCATATCGGATCCGTCCGTTTTGAAGGTCACTTCGATAAGACCTGAGAATGCGCAGGAAGATGAGCTGTACGGTGAACTCGAGGTGTTAAGGCTCCCCGAAGATCCTGAAGAGAGCATTAACATCAAACTGAAAGCGGGTGATGACGATAACCGTGTCACAACCACCGATGATAAGGATCTTGATATTTATGTCACAAATAAAGCAGGCTGGCAGATCATTGGCGGAAAGACCTTCTACGGAGAACCCGAGACTGATGCATACGGCAGGACAAGAGTGAATTTTGTGACCGGATGGTGGCCCAATGATCATGAACACAGAAACGAAGCTAACAGGGAATACTTTTTTGATGACGAGGGGGTCATGGTCACCGGCATCTTAGATCCGGACGACGGAAAACTCTATGATATGGGAGAGGACGGAGTTCTTTGCGGCGAATATGAAAAGAAGGGCTTCGTAAAACTCAAAGACGGAACGGTTTACTATGACAATGACGGGAACCGGGTGTTTGATGATGTCATTACGGCAGAGGACGGCGAACGTTATTACATAAATGAAGACGGATTTCTTGCTTACGGCTGGTTTGAAAAGACCGAAGACGGTATATACAGGCGATGGTACAGGGATCCCAAAGGAAAGACGCTGAAGGGCTGGCAGACTGTCGACGGCAGCAGGTATTATTTTGAAGACAAGGGACTGGTGGCTTCGGGTGTCGTAATGATAAACGGTGCCGGGTATTTTATGAGCGATGAGGAGGCGGATTACGGTCTTTTGCTGAAGGGATCCTTTGACAGGGACGGCAGGCAGTATTTTGCGGACAATACCGGAAAGCTGTATACCGGCTGGAGATATGTAAATAACGGGCTCTTTTTTGAACCGGAATATTACAGCAACGAAGAAGCATCCTACGGACAGAAGCAGACCGTCACACCTCTTGACGGCATGAATACCGGGTGGTATGAGGTAAGCGGCACAACGGGGGCAGACGGCCTTTACTATATTAAGAACGGCAGGAGTCTGAAAAAGGGAAATACAAAGATCTGCGTGGTCTGCGATGATGATCATAAGAAGGACTTCAGTTTCTGCCTTGATCCCCTGACAGGAAGATATCATGGGGAAACCGGTACGGTAACCTCTGACGGAAAATGCTATTTCAACGAAGAAATGGAGGCACCGTATAATACGGCCCCCGGATATCCTCATGTTGCGCTGATAATGACCGGTGAGCATGAAAATGACGGGATCACATATATTACGGATAAAAAGGGCATACTCCTTCGCGGCTGGAACAGGTTAAAGAATGCCGATAATACATATGTATGGCGCTACTTCAGGCTGTCAGACGGAGCGGAACTTACAAAGACCGGACTCGATGCCGATAATGTGATGCTCTCATCTCCGCAGGATGAACCCGGAAACTGCTGGGGAGTCATCAGGGAAAACGGTGTGGAAACATCATATTATTTCAAAAACGGAACCACACTCCTGAAAAAAGGATGGCAGTCCATCGAGGGAACCATGCGTTACTGCGATCCGGTGACGGGCGCCGTTACCACCCCCGTATTTAACGGAAACTGGGCATCATTTGAAGACGGAAGCATATATTATTTTAAGAACGGAAAAACGCCGGTAAAGGGGATCGCCATGATAGCGGGGGATCCGGAACATCCCGACAGCACAGAGGAGTCAGGATTCTTCTTTGATACCGCCACTGGAAAGCTAAACAGAGCGGGAACCCCCGGGGGTTATATGAGATTTACAAAGAACGGTTTCTCCTATGAAGCCGACCATCTCGGAAGGCTGACCACCGGATGGGGACACAGCTATAAGGATACGGACGGCACCTTAAAGGTAAGGACCGAGGAGACCAATGAAAACATTCAGGCGGATTCTTATTACGATAAGGATTCGAGGATGGTAAAGAACCGGTTTTTTGCCGTTAAGACCGGAAATGCCGCGGGAGATTATTTCTTTGATAAAAATGGCAGAATGCTCTCGGGAATTACGTCGGTAAACGGTAAAAGATATGTTTTCGGACAGAATACCGCGGATATTGAAGGAAATCCCGGCATATCAAAGGACAGGGGGAAGCTTCAAAAGGATTTGTACGGAATCCTTACCGGGCTGTCGGATAAAATGTATCTGTCGGACAAAAACGGCGTGCTGCTCACAGACTGGCAGAAGGTCAGGGACGCAGAGACCGATTCTCTCATCTGGCATTTTTTTGATCCCCTTTCGGGAGAGGAACACCCCGGAAGATGGGATCCGGATAAAGAATGGTACATCATAAATCTCATTGAAAACGGAAGAAGGACAAGGGCAAAGTTTTACTTTACCTCATCCGGTCCCGCAAAGGGTTTTAAGAAGATCGACGGGAAAACATATTATTTTGATGCCACAGGCCGGCTTCTTACCGGACTTAATAAGATCGGAAATACCACTTACTATTTCAGTGAAACTGTCAGCGATGAGGCGCCTCATACCGAGGGAATGCTGATGTGCGGTGATGTTTACAGCGTGGGAAACGGTACATATTATACGACTAAGACCGGTGCCGTAAGGACCGGATGGTTTACGGATAATAAGCGGAAATACTATGCGGATCCCGTAACGGGGAAGCTTGCGACAGGTTTTACGAAGATAGGTTCCAAGATTTATTTCTTCAGTGATTCCGATTCCACCCTCGGACAGCTTCAGACAGGCTTTATAAAGCTTTCCTATAAGCAGCAGCTTTATTATGACAAGACAGAGGGAGCATCAAATCTTTATTATGCGGATGAAAAAGGTGTGGTGAATACCGGAGGATGGCTGACGGTAAGCCTTGATAAAAAATCCTCCGATGCTCAGGCCTGGTCATATTATACGGATCAGGGGAGACCTATGAAGGACATGGGTGATTTTGTCCTTACTGGTGAAGTGACGGTGGGTGATGTGCTGATGGATGATAACGGGGATATCACTTATCTTGATGACGGAATGGGGGAAAATGACGGATTCGCCGTTGTTCCGGGAAAGACCGTAAAGGAGGATATAGCACGCTATGTCAGGTTTGATCCCGTAACCGGTGCCAGAAGGAGGACGGTCCTTTATTTCTGCGGAAATTATTACGGAATGAATATAGATGAAGATCAGCTGAGTACCGTATCCACAATGCGCAGGTATATTAATACCGACATGAAATATAAAAATGAATCCGGAGATTTTGTGATCGTAAACGCATCGGAGGATTTTCCCATGTGTGCGTCAGGAGATATCGCGGATGAAAAAAGCTCCTTCAGAAAGCAGACCACAGGCGGTCGCGACAACGATCTTAATAATGACGGGCATATAGATGTTCTTGATACCGAGATCTTTTCAAAAGCACTCTACAATGAATATATCAAAAAGTACGGTCCAAAGAATCTGGTGCTTATGGGGGCTTCATCAGGTGCGGGGATCTGTCTCGGTTTATATGATCATGCGATCACCGAAAACGACCCGGACAAACTGCCATGCATGGTACTTCTGTTTTCACCCTGGGTCGATGTGAGCATGAACAATGTAAAATGCGGGAAACTTAAGAAAAACCAGACAGGATCGACGGATCTTGCCACCCTTAAATACTGGGGCGCCAGGTATACCAGGGACCGGTATTATGAGGATGAGACAACGGGGACATATATATACAGGGATATAGGGGGCCCCGGGGTCAGGTATCCTTTTGCCTCCCCTGTTTATTCGCCCAACAAGGGCAGAATGAAGAATGTGGTGATGTACAGCGGGACATATGATCCGTGCTATTTTGACTGCGCCGTATTTGCGGAAGAAGCAAAGGCTGCAGGCAACAGTGATATAATACTTAAAAGATACAGATTCCGTCAGCACGGCTTTATGTTTTTCACATCCGGACCGGATGCGGTAAAGGCAACGGTTGATGCCTGCAGAAGAGTAATGACGCGGTAGGGAACATGAGTATTCTTTCGGTTAATTTTATTATATTCTTTACTATCATAGCTGTGATATTCTTTTTGCTGCCGGGGAAGCTTCAGTGGCTGTGGCTCCTTGTCTGCAGTATGGTTTTTTATTACGTGAATGCGGGCAGAAACCAGTTCATTGCCTTTCTTATCATCATGGCAGTCAACTGGGCCGGATCTTTTGTTATGTCCCGTTTATCGGACAGATCGGAGGAACGGGCAAAGAGTGAACTGTCCGGATCCAAAAACGGGATCGGAGGATCCGTTCATGAGAGAGACAGCAAATGGTATGACAGGCAGGAAAAACGTGTCTATGTCTGTGTCCTGCTGTTTGATATTTTCTGCCTTGTTATCTTCAAATATATCATCTTCATAATGGACATAATAAATGCGGTATTGTCCGTATTTAATACTGCCATACCCGGCCATCTCTACAGCTATATCGATCTTCTGTCCGGGGAATTTTCTCCCCCGAGGATCTCATATTTCATGCTGATCATCATCGGCTACATTACCGAGGTGCACTGGGGCAGGATCAAAGCCTTTATGAATCCGGGCAGGCTTGTACTGCTTGCATCCTATTTTCCCCTTATGACCTCCGGCCCCATCATAGAGTATTCCGACGTGGAAGGATCCCTTTTCGGACCTGAAAAGCATCGTTTTTCCTATGACAGATTTGTTTCGGGAATGATGAGGATACTGTGGGGGTGCTTCAAAAAACTTGTCATCTCCGAGCGCCTTGCCATGGTTGTTAATACCGTATATGCGGATTATGAGGTTTATTCGGGATTTTATATATGGGTTGCGGTCATCTTTTTTGCAATGCAGCTCTATACGGATTTCTCCGGGCTTATGGATATTGTCCTCGGAATGTCAGAGATCCTTTCCATCGATCTTCCCGAGAACTTTGATACGCCTTTTTATTCCGTATCCCTTGCGGAGTTCTGGCGCAGATGGCATATAACCCTTGGGGGATGGCTTAAGACCTATGTGTTCTTCCCTGTTCAAAGGACCAAAGCCTTTTCGAAGCTGAGGAAGTTCTGTAAGAAGAAGTTAGGAAAGGGTTATGAGAAAAAATATGACATACCGCAGTTTCTTGGACTTCTGATATCCTGGTTCCTTATCGGACTCTGGCATGGGGGCGGATGGAATTACATTTTCGGTGTCGGTCTTTATATGGGCGTGATCATCATTCTCAGCGAACTTTTAAAGCCTGTTTTCATAAAGCTTACGGCTTTGCTTAAGATAAATACCGACTGCTTCAGCTACAGGCTTTTCCGCAGGCTCAGGACCTTTGTCATCTTTGTTTTCGGACTCTCATTTTTCAGGGCAGCCACGCTTTCCGAAGGCTTCCGCATGTGGAAATACGCTTTTACCACCTTTAATCCCTGGATATTTTTTGACAGATCCTTATACGGGCTGGGTGTTTCGAAGGATGAACTGCTGATAGCCGTATTCGGACTGATCCTCCTTCTTATCGTATCCTTCTATAAGCACAGAGAAAGCGATAGGGGTTCAGGGCTTTCGGTGAGGGCTCTGATCCTTAAGCAGAACAGGGTATTCATACTGCTTATGTTTGTGATCCTCTTTGTTCTTATAATTACCTGGGGATACTACGGTTCGGGATATGATGCATCCGATTTTATCTACGGAAGGTTCTGAGCAGTTTCATGCCTGCTGCACGGACGGAGCATAAACAGACTTCGTACGGAATAATTTTTGGATATATATAAAACGATCATGAACACAGATGAAAAAAAGAGCGGAAGCTCAGTAAAAGAAAAAAGAATAAAGAATACAGTAAAGCTCATCCTTATACTGGCCTTGTTTGCCGGTGTCTATCTGTATGTGAACAGGCTTTTTCTCATAAAGAGTGAGGACGGTATAGAGCAGTTTCATGCCTACTACAAACAGCCGAAGGATTCCGTGGATGTGCTCTTTGTGGGAAGCTCACATATATTCTGTCATATAAATACCGGAATACTGTGGGAAGAACAGGGTATATCCGCTTTTGACCTTGCGGGGGCGGAGCAGCCCTTCTGGGTGAGTCTTTATTACATAAAAGAGGCGATGAAGACTCAGGATCCGAAGCTTGTGGTTTTGGATATCACCACCCCCGGGGTGCGTCCGGTAGAATACCAGCCGGAAAACTGGGTGGTCACCAATCATTACGGTATGAAGTGGGATAAAAATAAATGGGATGCCCTCAGGGCAAACACCCTTGAAGAGTCCTTTGAAAGGCTCCTCTTTCCATTAAGCGTTCTTCACGGAAGGTATACCGATCTTACTCGGGATGACTTTGTCGATGAGACAAATACCGTCAACTACAAGGGTTTTGATCCCAGAGAAGCCACCACGCCCTTTGAAGAACCGCGGGTAATGGGCATCATGGAAAGAGCACCCATACTTGAGAAGGAAGAAAAGTATCTGAGGATGATCCTTGAGTATGCAAAAGATGAGGATATCCCTCTGCTCCTGGTTTCATCGCCATATATCCTTACCCCTGAAGAGCAGGCAAAGTTTAATACCATCTTTGACATAGCGGATGAGTATGGCGTGGAATATGTGGATTTTAACAAGCTTTACAGGGAGCTTGATCTTGATTTTTCTCAGGACTTTCAGGAGATACTGCATCTAAACAGAATGGGAAATGCAAAATACACATCTTATCTGGGAAAGCTTTTAAAGGAAAGATATGATCTTCCGGATCACAGAGGGGATGCAAAGTATTCCTCCTGGGATGCCGATGCCAATTACCAGAGGCAGGATAATGCAGGATATTTTATGAAACAGATAAATGATCCGGATGAGTATTCCGACCTCTTCCTTGATAACTACGGACTCATGACGGCGGATGAGGGCAATTACAGAAAGGCGTTACCGAAGACGGCAGATGCTGATGCTGCCCGTGCCTCAAAGTATTTTTATGCAAATTCCGATAATTACCTGATCTTTCTGCAGATCGGAAACGATGTTTCTCAGATCACGGAGGATGAGATGGCAAGGCTTATGGCCATAGGCATGGATGAAAGCATGCTCATACCCGGGAATGCCGTTTTGCTTAAGTCACGGGAATGCCTTTTTACCTCCGATGAAGCGGAGTTTAGATACGTATATAAGGATGCCGGAAGGAATCTCCTTTTTTACAGGACGGAAAGCGGCGAAAGCACGGAGGACGGCATTCCCCTTTATAAGACCGCTCTTAAATCCTTAGACGGGGAATATGCGCTTGTTAAGGAAGGCATAAGCTTTATGGTATATGATACCGCACTTCACAGGGTTGTGGATGTGAGATGAGTTTCCCGGGAATACCCTGCCTATGACAAACCCCGCCTGCCATGGTATAATTTTTTAGGTAAATCCTATTATTGCGAAGGTATCTGTAAATATGAATACTTCTTTGTATCTGTCACAGTCTTATCAGGATGCCTGGAGCGATTATCAGAGATCGCTCAAATCCCCGGCTTTTCCGGTATGGGACTATATCATCCTGACTGCTTCCAACGAACATCAGGCCTTCTGCTTCAGGCTGCAGCTTGAGAGCAGAAGAGAGTTTCTTCCTGAGAAGACCCGTTTTGCCGTAATACCGGATGAAGGTGGAGTACGCGTCGGAAGCGGCGGTGCGACCCTGTCTGTTCTTAAATATCTTCGTGAACATGAGAAATCTTTTGAAAACCTGAGGGTGCTTGTCATCCACTCCGGCGGGGACAGCAAGAGAGTACCCCAGTACAGTGCACTGGGAAAGCTTTTTTCACCTGTTCCCCATAAACTTCCGGACGGACGCAGCAGTACCCTTTTCGATGAACTGCTGATCGCAATGGCTTCGGTTCCCGGGAGGATACATGAGGGAATGCTGCTGCTTGCGGGCGATGTTCTGCTTTTGTTTAATCCGCTGCTCATAGACTGGTCGGGATCCGGTGCGGCGGTCATCAGCTTCAAGGAAGATGTAAAGACCGGAAAGGACCATGGCGTGTTTTTGCGTGGCAGTGACGGAAATGTTAAGAGTTTTCATCACAAGCAGAGTGTTGAGACCCTTAAGGAGGTCGGAGCGGTAAATGACAGCGGAGCCGTGGATATAGATACCGGAGCCATACTGTTTGGAGTGGATCTGTTAAACAGCCTCTTTGATCTTATTTCAACCGACGGTGTGACCGATGATGAGAAGTACAATACTTTTGTCAACAATACCGTGCGGCTGAGCCTGTATGGCGATTTTCAGTATCCCCTGGCGGCGGACAGTACTCTTGAGGAATTCTATAAGGAAAAACCGGAGGGTGAGGACAGTCCCGAGCTTCATGACTGCCGGAGTGCACTCTGGAATGCCCTGAGGCCTTACCGCATGAAACTGTTAAGGCTTGCACCGGCCAAGTTCATTCATTTCGGTACCACAAGGGAGATCTTAAACCTTATGGGAAAAGGTCTCGACGATTATAAGGACCTGGGATGGAGCCGTCTCGTCAACAGTTCGGTGGAACACTGTGCCGGCTATAATTCCGTACTCGAGGGCGGCATAGAGGTCGGCGAAGGATCATATCTCGAGGTCTCATATGTTCACGGTAATTCAAAGGTCGGGAAAAACTGTATTCTGTCCTATATCGACATTCATGATGAAGTCATACCGGATAACGTGGTGATCCATGGCCTTAAACAGCAGAACGGAAAGTTTGTGGTCAGGATATACGGGGTCGATGACAATCCGAAGGAAAATAAGCTTTTCGGGAAGGAGCTTACGGGGAATCTGTGGAAACCCGGAGATGTTCACATTCTGTGGAATGCCTGCATCTTCCCCGAGAAGGAATCCATTCGGGATGCAGTTGCCTTTGCCCTTCATGTTTACTATGCGGTAATGGAAGGAAGCGAGATCCCGGAAGGCAAATCCATGGCCGAAGGGTTTAATGATGCGGATCCCGAGGCGATCCTTGCCTGGAACAAACATATGGAAGAACTGGTGGCAATGAATGACATAGCCATGCTGATAGATAACGGTATTTCAGCCGAAAAGGCTTATTTAGCGGGTCCTCTTTCAAAGATCCAGAGACTGTGGATGGAGGGAAGGCTCTCAAGGGCCGGTTTCGGAAGGGCAATGCGGCTTCACTATTATGTCGGGACAGCCCTTAAGGATGAAGCGGAGGTAAGCAAAGCCTTTGCCGTTCTGTCCGATGCCATACTCTCAAATGCTACCGAGGGACTTACGGAAAATGAGAGTGCCCGTATAACCATGGAGGAGCATACGGTAAGGCTTCCCTTAAGAGTTAATTTCGGAGGAGGCTGGTCGGACACGCCTCCTTACTGTAACGAAAACGGCGGAACGGTACTTAATGCGGCGATCCTCGTAAACGGTGAGCGTCCGGTGAAGGTCAGCCTCAGGAAACTCTCCGAATACAAGGTGGTTTTAAAATCCGCGGATATGGATGTTCACGGGGAGTTTACGGACATAGCTCCTCTTCAGGCGGTGGGTGATCCTTTTGATTCTTTCGGGCTTCATAAGGCGGCACTTCTTGCCTGCGGCGTGATCCCAAGGACCGGCGGAGAACTCTCGGGCGTCCTTAAGAGACTCGGGGGCGGTATCTGGATGGATACCGAAGTGACGGGAGTTCCCAAGGGCTCGGGGCTGGGTACAAGTTCTATTCTGGCCGCAGCCTGTGTAAAGGCCCTGTTTGAATTCCTAGGCATCCCCCATACCGTGGATGATCTTTACAGTCATGTGCTTGCCATGGAACAGATCATGTCAACCGGCGGAGGCTGGCAGGATCAGGTCGGTGGCGTAACCGACGGGATAAAATACATAACGAGCAAACCCGGGATCTGCCAGTCGCTTCGTGTCCAGCATCTTACCCCGGATCAGGAGACCATGGATGAGCTTAACAGAAGATTCACCCTGATATATACGGGACAGCGGAGACTTGCACGTAACCTTCTCAGGGATGTGGTGGGCCGTTATATGGGTAATGAACCGGACACCATATTTGCCCTGAGCGAGATCCAGAAGAACGCAACCCTTCAGAGATTTGAGCTTGAACGCGGAAATATAGATGCATTCGCGGAGCTTTTGAACAGGCACTGGGAGCTTTCAAAAATGATAGATGCCGGGTCCACCAATACCCTGATCGATCAGATCTTTGATTCCTGCGAGGATCTGCTTGCGGGAAAAATGATCTGCGGTGCGGGAGGCGGCGGATTTTTACAGGTGGTGCTCAAAAAAGGCGTTTCGAAAGAAGAGCTGCAGAACAGATTAAAGAGTGTCTTCTATGACACCGCCATAGGAGTCTGGGACTGCAGGATAGTATGACGGGACGAAGAGTATAAACGGATACGGGAGAGTATGAAATATGATAAGCATGGAAGAAGCAAAGATCATAGAAGGCTTTGTTTATGAGGCGGGACAGATCCTGCTTTCCGCAAAGCCCGGGGAAGCCGAGGTTTATAAAAAGGACGGACCGGCCAACTTTGCGACTTTTTTTGATGTAAAGATCCAGGAGTTTCTGATAGGGAAGCTGTCGGAAAGGTTTGAGGGAGCCGGATTTTTCGGTGAAGAGGATACGCAGGGCAACGCACAGAAGGTTTCCCCGGGGTATACCTTTTTTATCGATCCCATAGACGGCACCACAAATTTCATGTTCGATTATCATAACAGCTGCGTAAGCCTCGGCCTTTCCGAGGGAAACGGCATGATAGGCGGATGGGTGTATGATCCGTATAAGGACCGGATGTTCTCGGCTCTTCGGGGACATGGGGCTTTTTTAAACGGCATAAGACTTCACATTGAAAACAGGCCCATGAGCGAAGGGATAGTTGCCTTCGGATGCGCAAGATATAATGAAGGGGACAGGATCTTTTCGGTGCTTAAGGAACTGTTTATGAATTCTCTTTCCCTGCGAAACGGCGGGTCGGCAGCCATAGATCTTTGCAGGATAGCCGCAGGGTCCAACATAGCCTATGTCGAGATGAAGATACAGCCTTACGATTATGCCGCGGCAAGCGTTATCATAGAGGAATCCGGCGGTTTTATCGGACAGGCGGACGGGTCGCCCATAACCATAGACGGGCCCTGTTCCATCGTTGCGGGAACCAAAAAAGCGGCTTCACAGATACGCGGTATACTAAGCGGTGCGCAGTGATAAAGGGGTTAAAGATGTTTAATCTGAATGATTTTATAAATAAATATGTGATCAAAAGAGACCGGAGCATGTTCCTTGAGGATATAAGATCAAACAGGGATAAGCTTACGGAAAAGATCCGTGGCAAGAGAGTTCTTGTAATAGGCGGGTCGGGTTCCATCGGTTCTTCCTTTATAAAAGAGGTCCTTGCTTTCAGGCCTTCATCCCTGACCGTTGTTGATATAAACGAAAACGGCCTTACGGAGCTTACCAGGGATCTGCGTTCCACTCCCGGAATGTACGTGCCCTCCGAATATATCACCTATCCCATGGATTATTCTTCTCCCGTTTTTGAAAAAATGTTCAGAAGCAGGGGCGGTTTTGATATCGTTGCCAATTTTTCCGCACATAAGCACGTAAGGAGCGAGAAGGATATCTATTCCGTTGAGGCGCTTATTAAGAACAATCTGATAAATGCTGCCGGGCTGCTTAAACTGTTAAGTGAATATCCTCCCGAGGAATATTTCTGCGTATCCACCGACAAGGCTGCAAATCCCGTAAACATCATGGGAGCCAGCAAGAGGATAATGGAAGACCTGATCTTTTCCTATTCGGACAGATTCCCGGTAAAGACCGCAAGGTTTGCCAATGTGGCTTTTTCAAACGGATCCCTTCCTGCAGGTTTTATCGAGAGAATGAACAAACTGCAGCCTCTTAGCGCGCCGAATGATGTAAAGAGATATTTTGTGTCACCCGAGGAATCCGGACAGATCTGCATGCTTGCCTGCATGCTCGGAGAAAACAGGGAGATATTTTTCCCGAAGCTTTCGGAAGCCCAGATGACAGGGTTTGATAAGATCGCAGAGGATCTTCTTAAGGTAAACGGATATGAACCCCTGTACTTAAGCACCGATGAGGAGGCCCTTGAGAGGTCAAAGGATCTCTGGGACGGATCACGAAAATATCCCGTCCGGTTTGATGTCTCCGATACTTCCGGGGAAAAGCCCTATGAGGAATTCTTTATCGAGGGAGAGGAAACGGATACGGAGAGGTTTAAGTCACTTGGCGTGATCAGGGGTAAGCCCGTGCCGGATAAGGAAAAACTCGGAAAACTCATAAAAGAACTGAAGGACATATTTGATACGGATGCCGTGACAAAGGAGCGGATAGTAGGCATTTTAAGTGCCTATCTTCCCGATTTTAAGCATATCGAGACCGGAAGATCCCTTGACAGCAAGATGTAGGCGGATGCTCCGGGTTATTGCGGGAATGCCTTCGGGAAAACAAAAACGGACGAAAGGACGGAAAGCATTGAACAGAGAGGGACAGGGAAGGGAAAAAGGTAAAAGGATCAGGATTCTTTTTTTTCTGCATATATTCCTTATGGTTTACTCTTTCAGCGGTATATTCAGCAAGCTGGCGGCGGGAAAGGATTTTATGAGCCTTCCCTTCTGCCTTTTTTATGCTTTGTCGCTGTTTGTGCTGTTCATTTATGCCATAGGATGGCAGCAGTTCATAAAGAGGCTGCCTTTGACCGAAGCCTATGCAAACAGGGCCGTAAGCGTGATCTGGGGATGTATCTGGGGAGTATTTATATTCCATGAAAGACTTACCCTGAAAAACCTCATCGGGGCGGTACTTGTTATCGGCGGCGTTATACTGTTTTCCCTCGCGGAGGCGGAAGCTGAAACTTCCGAAACGTCAGTGAAAGGAAATCCGGCGAAAACGGAAAGCGGGGCAGCAAAAGACATGACCGCAAAAGACATGACCGGGGGTGCGTCCGATGAATAATGAGATACTTTTATATTCGGCCGTGATGCTGATAAGCGTCTTTATAAGCGCCATAGCCCAGGTCCTTTTAAAGAAGGCCGCTCTGGAACCTCATGAAAGCAGACTTAAGGAATACTTAAATCCCAAGGTAATGACCGGCTATATCATTTTTTTCCTTGCCACGGTCCTCACTGTTTTTGCATATAAGGCTGTGCCCCTGTCATTGGGGGTGATCCTTGAGTCCACGGGGTATATATATATTATGGTGTTCGGACTGCTTATCTTTAAGGAGAAAATGAATCTCAAAAAGATCATCGCCCTTGTTCTGATCATTTCGGGGGTGATCCTTTTCCAGACCGGGGTCTGAACCGGACGATCGTAAAACTACAAAGGAAAACGTGAGGCGAGAGAAAGATGACCGTAAATCAGGAAATCAGAAAAGAACAGAAGGAATATATGAGCAGGATGACCTTTAAGGAAAAGGTTGTCTATCTGGCAGGATATTATAAATGGTATGTTATCGGCATTCTTGCAGCCATAATCTTTGCAGTGTTCATCATCAGGGATGTGGTCAACAATTCAAAGCCGGTGTATTTAAACCTGATAATCTCAAACTCAGATCTGATATATGATTCCGGTGATTCGAAACTCTATGACGATTTTGTCGAGTATGCGGATATCGATACCGGAAAGTATCAGCTGTATATCGATACCACCCTTAATTTCAGCGGAACGGATATGGCCACAACGGATATTACTTCGGCGGAAAAGATCATGGCCCTTTATGCGGCCAGACAGGTAGATGCCTTCATGGCACCGGTATCCGTTATCGACAGATATAAGAAAATGTCAGCATTCCTTGATCCCCATGAGGTTCTTTCGGATGAGCAGATAAAAGAACTTGAGGCGGCGGGATATAAATTGTATTATTGTAAATACAGTGAGACCGTTGACGAGGAGGATCTGGATCCCTCGGTGCCTGAGGATAAGGATGTCTGTATAGGTATATACGTAGCCGAAAGTGATTATTTAAACGGACTGTCCGTGGCCGGAGCTTTTTCTGTCAGGGAGGATCCGCCGGTGTTCACTTTTTCAACGGTAGCGGAAGAAGAGGGACTCTCTCATGCGGTTCAGTTCCTTGAGATGATAACAGGCACGAAACTGTAAGTATAATACCGGGAACAATACACGAAAGCCATAAGCTGATGGATGCCTGCTGTATAAAACCGCCTCAGCAGGGGAGACAGAATAAGAACGGGAGTACAGACTGCACAGATGGACATTTTATATATAGTCATACCTGCCTATAATGAGGAAGAGAATATAGAAAACGTGGTAAATGACTGGTATCCGGTCATTGAAGAGCATAACGGGGGCGGCGCCTCCAGGCTCGTTGTGATAAATGACGGAAGTAAGGATTCGACTTATGATAAGCTTCTTAAGCTTGCGGAATCCCGTCCCATGCTTGTGCCGCTTACCAAGGAAAACGGAGGGCATGGTGCTGCCGTGCTGTTCGGATATGACCATGCGATAAGCGAGAATGCGGATTACATCTTCCAGACCGATTCGGACGGGCAGACACTTCCTTCGGAGTTTCATGATTTCTGGAATATAAGATCCGACTATGATATGGTCATCGGCAACAGGATCGGAAGACAGGACGGTTCCTCAAGGGTATTTGTGACAAAGACCTTAAAGACCGTTATAAGGCTCTGCTTTCACGTTACGGTACCCGATGCCAATACTCCCTTCAGGCTTATGAAGACGGAGACACTCAAAAAATACCGGCATTATATTCCCGACGGCTTTAATCTTTCGAATGTTCTTATATCGGTCATATATGCAAAAAAGAATCTCTCCGTAAAATATCTGCCGATCACTTTCAGGCCGAGACAGGGCGGAGTCAATTCCATAAACCTGAAAAGCATTTTTAAGATCGGAAGAAGGGCGCTGTCTGATTTCCGGCAGATCAACCGAACGCTTAAGGACTGATTATACTTGTGACATTGTCATTTTTTTGCTATAATCAGTAAAATATTCATATTCTAAGGAATGCTTTGATCGGCGTTTCCCTGATGGATAACGAAACATATGGGTAATAAGGTTAGGGTATTGATGATGATAAGGGAGGCTTTGCTATGAACGAGTCCTATGTAGAATGCCTGGTTGCAAAGAAGGCCGGGCCGCTTGACATTTTTCTCAAGGGTTTGCTCATTGCGGTGGTGGCGATATGCATCATCCTGGGGCTTTTCAGCGGCAGCATAGTGATCATGATACTTGCGATCGCCCTTGGTTTCGGTGCATATTTTCTTATTCCCATGTTTGATATCGAATATGAGTACCTGTATCTCGACAGAGAGATAACCATAGATAAGATCATGTCTAAACAGCGTCGTAAGCGCATGGCGGTTTACGATCTCGGTAAAATGGAGCTTTTAGCTCCTGAGACTTCCCACGAGTTTGATTCATATAAGGCAAGAAACGTAAAGGTTCGTGATTTCAGTTCAAATATGCCGGATCATAAGGCATATCTGATGGCTTATCATGATGAAAAAGAAGAATGCCTTGTGAAGTTTGAACCGAATGAAGAAATGATCAAATGCATCAAACAGATCGCGATGCGTAAGGTCAGGGATTATTAAAGGGCTTCGGAGAATCCTGCGATCCATAGATCCGGCAGGATTTGGAAGATACATAAAAACAGCAAAAAAAGATAGGAGGATATGCCAATGGGACAGATAGTTTCTGAAGGAATTACCTTTGATGATGTGTTATTAGTACCATCTTATTCAAATGTGGTAGGAAATCAGGTCGATGTGTCGACGTATCTGACAAAATCGATCAGACTGAACATCCCCATGATGAGTGCGGGAATGGACACCGTTACGGAACACCGTATGGCCATCGCCATTGCCAGACAGGGCGGGATCGGTATCATTCACAAAAATATGACCATTGAAGAGCAGGCTGAAGAGGTCGATAAGGTCAAAAGATCCGAAAACGGCGTTATCACCGATCCGATATTTTTATCCCCCGATCATACCTTAAGAGATGCCGATGATCTGATGGCAAAATTCCGCATTTCGGGTGTTCCCGTTGTTGAAGGCCAGAACCGCAGACTTGTGGGGATCATAACAAACAGGGATCTGAAGTTTGAAACGGATTACAGCAAGAAGATCAAAGAGGTGATGACCTCCGAAAACCTGATCACGGCAAAGGAAGGGATCACTCTTGATGAAGCAAAGCTAATCCTTGCAAAGGCAAGGAAGGAAAAGCTTCCCATAGTAGATGACAATTACTGCCTTAAGGGGCTTATCACGATAAAGGATATTGAAAAGACCATCAAATATCCGCTCTCCGCGAAGGATTCCATGGGAAGGCTTCTGTGCGGGGCAGGTGTGGGCATAACCGCCAATGTTCTGGAAAGATGTGAGGCCTTAGTAGATGCCAAGGTTGACGTGGTAGTCCTTGACAGCGCCCATGGCCATTCGGAAAATGTCATAAAATGTGCAAAGATGATCAAGGAAAAATTCCCGGATCTTCAGCTTATAGGCGGAAACGTTGCAACCGGCGAGGGTACGAAGGCCCTTATCGAGGCAGGCTGTGATGCCGTCAAGGTGGGTATAGGACCCGGTTCCATCTGTACCACCCGTGTGGTAGCAGGCATAGGCGTTCCGCAGATAACGGCTATCATGGATTCCTATGCGGTTGCAAAGGATTACGGAATTCCCATCATTGCCGACGGAGGTATAAAGTATTCCGGCGATATGACCAAGGCTCTGGCAGCAGGCGCCAATGTCTGCATGATGGGTTCTATTTTTGCAGGCTGCGACGAGTCTCCCGGAACCTTCGAACTGTATCAGGGCCGTAAATACAAGGTTTACAGGGGCATGGGCTCCATCGCCGCGATGGAGAACGGATCCAAGGATCGTTATTTCCAGGATGATGCCAAGAAGCTGGTTCCTGAAGGTGTTGAGGGCCGTGTGGCATATAAGGGAACGGTTGAGGATACCATATTCCAGCTTGTGGGCGGTATCAGATCCGGTATGGGTTACTGCGGATGCGCTACCATAGAGGAACTCAAGGAAAACGGCAGATTTGTCAAGATATCGGCCGCATCCCTTAAGGAGTCCCATCCTCATGATATCCAGATAACCAAGGAAGCTCCCAACTATTCTTCCGACGGAAATTAAGGAGTTTCGGGGTATCGATGTACCGATGCATTAATGTATCATCGTGCCGGATCATCGGTATATCGGATCGTTAGTGTACCGGATCATTAGTGCACCGGATCGCCGAAAAATATTATGTAAACTCACAGGATTTATATTAGTTATGTTTAAATATATTGCCATCGAGCTGAAAAATGCTCTTTCAAGGAGGCTGACAAGGTTTTATATAATCGGCATTTTTGCCCTTTGTCTTCTTGCAAACCTTGCAGTAGTGGGCTTTCGTATGGTATATGGTACCAACGAGGGAACTTTTGCGTATAATATAATCGAATATGCTACCTGGTGCTTTGTTATCCCGTATTATACCTGCATTTTCATAGCGGATATCGTGTTCGGAAAGGTGTACCCGAATCCCCATATAAAGGACGGGCATACCGCATATCTGAACAGGACGCAGATTTATCTGGGAAAGGTCCTTGCGTCCGTTCTTTTAGCGGTTATTTTTGCGATAACGGCCTGCGCTCTGCTTATCCTTATCACGGTGCTGTTCCATATTTCGGATGGCACCATTAAGCTTTACAATATCAGGGATTTTTTCGGCAAGATGGGATGCGCCGTTCCGCTCTGGATAGCGGGCATAGGCATCGGCACCATGTTTCTGTTTTTGTTTGAGAATAAAAAGAAGGCATATATAGGATATTTTTTGCTGACGCTCATACTGGAAAGAGGGATCATGCTGCTTGCGGCGGAACCGTTTGAGCTTGGCTTTTTCAAATCCCTGAGACGGCTCACGGTCACCCAGAATTTTTCGCTTATTCCCTATCCGGCCGATCCCGCGAGGAACATTCCTCTCACCATCGCGCTCGGGATAATATATTTTATCGTATCTACCGTCATCGGTGCGGTTTATTACAATAAAAAAGAATTCAAGTGAAGACAGGAAAGGTTAGGACAGGTGGAAGAAAATCAAAATACACCTAAAATAGATATCGATCGCGAATGGCTCCAGAAGATCCAGGATTTTTATGCGGATATATCCGGCCTGTTTCTGTTTGCAATAGATAAAAACGGCAGGCAGATAACCGATATTTCCGGGAGAGATATGAGGGAGACGGCAAGGATTGCCGATCTTATCAATAAAAACCAGGTTGAGGATCTTTTCAGGCGCGTGATGTTCACAAAGCTTGAAGAGCAGATCGTGGAAAATACCGAGTTCTCGAATATGAAGCTTGCGGCTGTTGCCGTCAAGGTAGGAACCGAGGCGGTCATCTGCTTTATCGTGGCGGCGGTTTATTTTGAGGAGGATGGCGAGAATGCCATTTTGAACATCCGCTCCACCGTGGATGAGAAGCTCTTTTTCGGAGGCCTTGATTATATCAGGGAGGTTTTTGACAAAATCTATTCGGGAGCCTTCAGGGAAATGAACGCCATAGCCATGAGTGAGAGGGAGCATGCGGAGGAATCACAGCTTCAGACCGCACTGAGCCTGGCGGAGTCGATGAACGGGATCGTCCAGTATCTTGATTCGGATGATTCCTATGAAAACATCTGTGAAAGCATAGTGAAAAAAGCCGCCGAAGCGACACATATCTCCCATGCCTATGTTTTGCAGCCCAATAAGGCCGCAAATGCCATAGATGTACTCGGAAAATACAGATCGGAAAGTGCGGACCCCGTTATAGAGAGGGTTAACCCTGCGGATATCCTCAAATATGCCGCTGTTGTCGGTGACAAGCCCATGGTTGTTTCTTCAAGGACAGAGATCGACTATGATTTCAGGCTCTGGATAGGAACGCTCGGGATCATAGGTTTTGTGGTGCTGCCCATATTCCGTGCAAGACCTTCAAGAGTTGTCAGCAATTATCTGATCTTTGCGGATAACGATCCCGCGAAGGTATGGACAAGGGAGGACATCAAATTTTTCGGGGAAGCAGCCAAGGTCCTTCAAAGCATTTTTGACAGGCATCTGCACAAGCTCTCAATAGTAGCCTCCTACAATTCCCTTACCTTTGTACTGAATAATGTCGGAAGTGCGATCTATGTAAAAGACATAAATACGGGAAACATCCTGTTCAAGAATAAAAGCTTTGAAAGCATGTTTGCAAGAGAGATAGAGAACGGTTCTCTCGACAGGCTTTTCGGGCCCGCAAATCCGGATGAGATGAGGATGGCATCATACTTTGAAGTGCAGTCGACCGATTCGAAGCACTGGTATGATGTTAACCGTACGCCCATGGACTGGGTGGACGGACGTAAGGTTATCCTGTTTTCCATTTTTGATATTACGGATAAAAAAGTCTATCAGGAAAAGATCGAGCAGCAGGCTAATAATGACTATCTGACCGGTCTCTATAACCGGATGAGCTGTGAGAAGGATCTTAATATCCATATCACACAGTGCAGGAAGGAAGGCAAGAAAGGATGCCTGTTATATCTGGATCTTGATGATTTCAAGCATATCAATGACGGCCTCGGACATCAGTACGGCGACGTCCTGTTAAAGACCATTTCCAATAAGCTTAACAAGATAGAGGGTATCAAGGATGCCTGCTACCGTATGGGCGGTGATGAGTTTATCGCCATCATCTCAAGCGAATATTATGACAATAAGGATGAGATCCTTGAGACCGTGAGGGTAATGTTTAACACGCCCTGGTTCTTAAAGGGCGGGGATTATTACTGCACCTCAAGTATCGGTGTTGTGGATTTCCCCGATGAAGATGATACTGTTCAGGAGATAATCAGAAAAGCCGATATTGCAATGTATGAGAGCAAGCGTGCAGGCAAGAACAGAACCTCCCATTACGCATCGGAGACCAAAAATGCGGCAAGCCACAGGCTTGATATGGAAAAGAGCATGCGTGATGCCACGGCTGATACCATTAAGGAGTTCGAGGTCTATTACCAGCCCATCATAGATACCGCAAAGGGGAATATCTGTACCGGCGCGGAGGCTCTTCTCAGATGGAATTCGGCTTCTCTTGGATTTGTGACTCCCGGTGATTTTATACCCCTTGCGGAATATCTGGGGCTTATAAATCCCATCGGAAATCATGTGCTCAAGCAGGCCTGCCTTGAATGTAAGAGATGGAATGAGTCAGGCCATCCCTATTATAAGGTCAATGTGAATCTGTCGGTCGTACAGCTTTTGCAGAATGACATCGTGGAGACTGTCGCAAGAACCATTAAGGAAACAGGGATCAATCCCAGGAACCTCACGCTGGAGGTTACGGAGTCCCTTGCCATCAACGATCTTGAACGTATGAAGAAGATCTTAAATGCCATAAAGGCTCTCGGCTGCAGGATAGCCCTGGATGATTTCGGAACAGGTTATTCCTCCCTAAATCATATAAGAGAGCTTCCGATCGACGTTATCAAGGTCGATCAGACCTTCGTTACGGATCTTGCCACCGATCCCTATGCCCAGTCCTTTATAAGGATGGTGGGTGAGCTTGCGGCGGCCCTTAAGGTTAAGATCTGCGTTGAGGGTATCGAGACAGAAGAGCAGAAGGCGGTGCTTGATGATATGAACGTCAGACTGATCCAGGGCTTCTATTTTGACAGACCCATGAGGAAAACCGCATTTGAAGACAAATATGTGACCAACTGCATCGATGCCATGGACCATCCGGATATGGATTAGGATCGGATAAGGGGATCGGATAAGTTAAACAGACCGGACGAAGCAGTGGCTCTGATGAAGTTACGATAGTTAAACGGGCCGGGAAAAGATATGGATCTGGTACGGGAAAGGATATATTGATCGAACCGGACAGGGAAAAATCGATATTACGGGCCGGACATAATAGAATAGAATGTAAGGAGAACAGCATGCGTGCACTTATAAGCGTCTCGGATAAGACCGGGATCACGGAGCTTGCAAAAGAGCTCGAAAAGCTTGGGATAGAGATAATATCCACAGGCGGAACCTACAAAAAACTGAAGGATGACGGCATTAAGGCCATCGAGATATCAGAGCTTACCGGCTTTCCGGAGTGTCTCGACGGTCGCGTGAAGACCCTGCATCCCAAGGTTCATGCGGGTATTCTTGCCATGAGATCGAATAAGGACCATATGGCCCAGCTTAAGGATCTTGGCGTGGATACAATAGATCTTGTTATCGTAAATCTCTACCCCTTCAAGGCAACTATCCTTAAGGATGGTGTTACAAGGGCAGAGGCTGTTGAAAACATCGATATAGGCGGTCCCACCATGTTACGTTCGGCTGCCAAGAATTATCAGGATGTGGCGGTTGTTACCGATCCTGCCGATTATGAAAAGGTCCTTTCGGAGCTTAAGGAAAACGGTGAGGTTTCTCTTGACACAAAGTTCTACCTGATGCAGAAAGTGTTCATGCATACCGCAAACTATGATGCCATGATCTGCGATTATATCAGGAAAGAGAGAAATGACCATGATCTTCCCGCAACTCTCACTCTTACCTATGAAAAGGTTCAGGATATGAGATATGGCGAGAATCCGCATCAGAAGGCTGCTTTTTACCGTGAGATCGGGAAAAGAAAAGGCTCTCTGGCCGATGCCGTCCAGTTAAACGGGAAAGAGCTTTCTTTTAACAATATCAATGACACAAACGGAGCCCTGGAGCTTCTTAAGGAATTTGATGATCCCACCGTGGTCGCCTGTAAACACGGCAATCCCTGCGGAGTGGGATCCGTAGCGGTAGCAGGCTCTGTTTCGGCTTCCGAGGGCGCTGACAGCGCGGCCACCGAGGAGGAAGCCATCCTGAAGGCCTGGAACAAGGCTTTTGAGGCCGATAAGGTATCCATATACGGCGGGATCTGCGTGGTAAACAGAAAGGTGACCTTAGAGCTTGCGCAGGCAATGAAACCGGTATTTTTGGAGGTTCTTGCCGCTCCTTCGTTTGATGATGCTGCTCTTGAGCTTTTAAAGGAAAAAAAGAACTTAAGGATCCTTAAAATTGAGGATATTTCCGTTCCTCAGGATGAGAATGCCCTCGACCTTAAAAAGGTCAACGGCGGCATAATCGTTCAGACCATAGATTCGAAGCTTTATGACGAGGCTGACCTTAAGGTGGTTACAAAGACCGCACCGACTAAGGCCCAGCTTGCCGATATGAGATTCGGAATGCGGATTGTAAAGTATGCCAAGTCAAACGGCATTGTGGTAGTAAAAAATACGCAGTCCGTTGGTATAGGGCCCGGACAGGTAAACAGGGTATGGGCCGCAAAACAGTGTATCGACCATGCAAAAGAGCTTATAAATGAAGATGCTTTAAAGGGTGCAGTACTTGCATCCGATGCTTTCTTCCCCTTTGCAGATACCGTGGAAGCCGCACATGAAGCGGGCATCACA
Organism: Lachnospiraceae bacterium; assembly: GCA_024682555.1. GTDB lineage: Bacteria > Bacillota > Clostridia > Lachnospirales > Lachnospiraceae > UBA2868. Next base: position 36,990 of record JAIKZD010000115.1, read on the forward strand.
GCCATTATCCAGCCCGGAGGATCCATCAGGGATCAGGAATCCATAGATAAGTGCGATGAGTACGGCATTGCGATGGTATTTACGGGAATGAGGCATTTCAGACACTGATAAAGGAAACAGACTTATGAGAAAAAAAGCCGGGATTATCATAACGATCGAAATGATCCTTCTGATGGTTTCGGCTCTTTTTTTATACAAAAGACCGGCTTTTGACCTTTCGGTTCCGGTCTATCAGGCTGCTCCCGATCTCGGGGAGGTCAGGGATAATGCCCTTCATTTTGACTTTGATGCTGCCGAACAGGTTGAATCCCCGGATCAGATCATTCCCTGGCATTTAAAGCTGTCCGTCCCCAGAGGTTATTATACCGTTACCGTAAGCTACAGATCGGATGCGGCTTCAAAGATAAGTCTTTATTCACCTTCGGATCCCGGTGCGGTGAAATGCGATGAGATAGCTCTTGATCATATCTTTAATCCCAGATCCGCGAAGATGCTCGTGACCCGTGATGTGGATGATCTCGATGTTTACATGAAGTACTGCGGGTTTCAGACATTCATGATCGAGGGAATATTCATAGAGAGAAGCAACAGGGATATCCCCTGTATTCTTTGCATTGTCCTGTTTTTGATGCTCTGCCTTGATGCGGTGCTATTTCTGTATTTTAAGGGCATTACGCCGAAGAATAATTCTTTTTACAGGGCTTTTCTTATCCTTACGGGCCTTTCCATTCTGGTTTCCGTTCCTTTATTCGGCGGCAACCTGACGCTTTATGACGATTTTGCTTTTTCCTATATAAAGATCGAAGGCATACGCGACGGGATACTGGACAGACAGCTCCCTGTCCGCGTTCATCCGTATACGCTTTTGGGCTTTGGCTATGCTCTTCCGTATTTTTACCCCGAACTGTTTGTATATCTTCCCGGGATCTTAAGGCTGATCGGATTTTCGGTCATGGATTCCTATAAGATATTTCTTTTTGCCGTTAATCTGGCTACGGCGTTAGTCTGCTATTATTCTCTCAAGAGGGTCTTTAAGGATCAGGGAACGGCTTTGTTTGGCAGTTTTCTCTATCTTTTTTCCATATACAGGATGATTGATATGTATAAAAGAGGCTCCATTGGGGAGTTTCTCGCGATAATCTTTCTGCCTCTTGTGGTATCGGGGATGTATGCGATCCTGTATGAAGATACCTCGGATGCTTCATACCGGCGCTCATTTCTGCCCTTAATGTTCGGGATGACCGGTATAGTCTACTCGCACGTGCTAAGCCTTGAAATGACAGGGATCTTTCTGATACTGCTTGTGTTAATGCAGGTGTATCGTTTTAAGGATCCTGCGAGGCTCTTAGCGCTTGTAAAGGCCGGGGCGGGGACACTTCTTCTGGGAGCGGGATTTTTATTTCCCTTTGCGGATATGCTTAGAAGAGATACCTACAAGGTATTTACCCAGACCCCCTATTCCATTTCGGAAAATGCTCTCGATCCCATGAAATTCATTTCCCTTCTTGTGGACAGATGCCCTCAGGTAATGCCAAATGATCAAAAGGGAGGGGATTTCTCCCTCGGGATCGTGATATTTGCAGGGATCATCGGGTTTATTGTATTCTATGCCATATCTTTGTTTAGGAGGTCATCCGGGGGTAGTGCGGGCACTTCCGGGACTTCTTCTGACATGTCATACGCGGATGCTCTTGAAGAATCTTTTGCGGAATCTTCTGAAAGTGTTTCCGCGGATGCTTCCGGGAATCTTTTGGCAGGTTCTTCTGCGGGCGGTTCCGTTGATTCTTCCGGGGATTCTTCCGGGGATTCTTCCGGGGATTCTTCCGTGTATTCTTCTGATAATTCTTCTGATAATTCTTCTGATAGTTCTTCTGATAATTCTTCTGATAGTTCTTCTGAGAATTATTCTGCGGATTATTCTGCGGATTCATCTTGGCACGCTTCTTTTACAGGCTTTGCAGATACTTGTAGGGAGACAGTGTTTTATAGCGGTATGGAAAAGAGTATCCGCGTATTTGGGCTTGTATGTTCGATACTTGCTCTTCTGGCAATGTATTTATCGTCGGAGCTTTTTCCCTGGGTCTATCCGGAAGGGCGTATAGAGAGCAGTTTTTTTGCAAAAATGCTGTGCATGGTGCAGTTTCCATGGAGATATCTTTCGATAGTCACGGTTTTCGGAGTTTTCTCTGTCTGTTCTTTATGGATATGTTTCCTGAAAAAGTATTGTTTGCAGGGGGATCTTTCGACCCGTGGGAAGCATAATCCGCAGGGGGATCTTTCCATCCCGGTTCTTTCGAATGAGGCATCCTCCGACGAAGTACGGTCCCCGGGTTCACGGTTTGACGGCCTGTCAGGGAAAGGAAGGGCTCTTTTTTGGAGCCTGCTGTCTCTCTCGGTGATCATCACCCTGATACCTGCCGTATACTTCTTTGCCGTAACACCGGAACAGGCTGTTAAACAGAGATTCTATGACAGCGCGGGTATTCTGACCTACAGAGGAACCGGGATGGGAGAGTACGAGCCCGAAGGCTTTAAGGATCTGAATGTGGATTATACCGTTGAAGAGCTGCAGGGTATCATGGATCCTGCTTATTACGAAGATCAGAGTGAGGGGAAGGCCCTTATTATAAAGAATTATGAGAGATCGGGAACCAAGGCGACCTTTGTCATCGATAATCCTTCCGGTGACGAAAAGCTTCTGTATCTGCCGTTTCTGTACTATTACGGTTACGAACTGGACAGTATTTTTACAAATGGGGTTCCGTTTGATACAAAACTTCTGGAAACGGAAAAAGGAACCATTGCGGTCCGCATACCGGCAGGTTTTTCGGGAGGGCTTCATCTTGAATACAGGGAGCCTGTGATATACAGGTTTTTTGAGGCCGGTTCATTGGCAGCTCTGCTTGCGATCCTTGCGGGATACTGTTTCCCGGCATTCAGACGCCGTTTGAAAGTTTCTCACCGGCGACACCGCAGATGATACGACACCGCAGATGATACGACACCGCAGATGATATGCCACCGCAGATGATATGCCACCTTAGGTGATATGCCGGAGCTCTCTGATATCGATATCATGTGGACCGGATTTGTGTGTTTTCTCGGCTCAACTCGGTTCAGGTCAACCCCATGACACTAAAAACAAGACTTTGTGGCAAAATTAGTGTATCGGCGGGAACAGCCCGACACTAAAAAGGTGACTTCGAGGCAAAATTAGTGTCCGTGGAGGCCAAGATCGACACTAAAAACAAGACTTCGTGGCAAATTTAGTGTCTGGGAAGCCAGAGACCGACACTAAAAACAAGACTTCGTGGCAAAATTAGTGTCCGTGGAGGCCAAGCCCGACACTAAAAACGGGGCTTCGAGGCAAAATTAGTGTCCGGGGAGGCCAAGAACGACACTAAAAACAAGACTTCGAGGCAAAATTAGTGTATCGGCGGGAACAGACCGACACTAAAAAAGTGACTTCGAGGCAAAATTAGTGTATCGGCGGGAACAGATCGACACTAAAAACAAGACTTCGAGGCAAAATTAGTGTCTGGGCAGACTGAGACCGACACTAAAAAAGGGACTTCGTGGCAAAAATAGTGTCCGTAGAGGCCAAGATCGACACTAAAAACAAGATTCCGTCGCGAAATGCGTGTATCGGCGGCATTTAAGGGGTTCGTATGATGTTAAGACTTATAGACCGGGGTCGGACCGGCAGGTCTATCTGTAAAGGATAGTGTAACCCGGAAAAGCAGTATCCTGATTCCATCCTGTGTCAATAAGGTAGGCGGCGATGTGTCCCCAGTCGGTGCCGAGAATGTATACTGCATTCTCATTTTCGTCATATTCCTCGGGAAACTTCATGTGTATATTGTCAAGGACGGGATCGGGGTTTCCCGCCTGTTTTTCTTCCTCATATTTCCGCCAGAGGGCAGGATCCTTTTCGGTAAAAAGAGCTATCAGCAGATCCGAATAATCTCTCTCGCTGTAGTTGACCTCTATATAGATGTCCCTGTCATGGTCAGGGGCATAAATTTTCTCGGCATATCTTAAGATATCACCGGGTTCGGTTGACATAAATACGGGATGTATCCCGTAAACATTTCCCTGTCTTCTGAAATAGAATTCCGAGTACAAAAGGAAGGATAACAGAAGTGTGCCGCAGATGACGGTCAGAGCCAGATGCTCAAATTTAAGCCGGAAGGAACTGCAGATCCCGGAGGTATCATTTGCCGTGTGAGTACCGGATGACATAGGAATATCATCCGCCGCAGAAGTATCGGAGGTACGGTCTGCGGTTGATGTGTGGGAGGCTCTGCCGGCTGTTTTGCTTCCGGAGACGACAAAATGGATCCCTTCGGCAGTCAGTATGACAAATACAATGTAGATACTGTTGCTGTTATAGGTATTAAAGCCAGAAAGCAGAAGAGAAACGAAATAAACGGACAGTCCGTATAAGCTTATTATGCATAAGGGTTTTGCCGCAGCGGTATGAGCCCTGGCTTCTTTGATCACTGATATTATCCCGACGATGATGAGCGGTACCGTTAAGCGAAGAAGAGGTCCGAATTCCCTGAAACAGTTAAAGGTCAGGGGATCGCCGCCAAGAATCAGCCTAAAGATATTTATAAGGTTTCCGGGAATGTTTCTTAAGGATATTTCGGAAGCCCGGTATGCGGGCAAAGGAAGAAAATCCGAGAAAAGAAAATGAAAGCCCCGGATAAGCCCCATGCTGACAAGCTGCTGTATAAGAAGCGGTATCCCAAGCAGAAAAATCGGGAGACAGAGAGCGATGAACCAAGACAGCTTAAACTTTTTTCTAACAACAAGATAAACAGCAAGCATCAGTATGAACAGGGGTATCATCAGATAAGACAGGATATAGGTATAAAGGGTTAGCCCCAACATGATACCTGCGATCACAAACCGGAGGATGCATCGGGTATCCGTGTTTCTTTCTGTTTCGGAGTCCCTTCCCGTAGAGCCGGATCCCGCGGAGGATCTTAAACCTGTATCTGCCTTGCCGGCAGCTGTCGAATTTGAGGCCCTTATGAGGAAGTACAGGGAAACGGTGATAAAGCTTAACATCAGATTGCAGTCAAGTCCCCATCTCTCCGAAGAGAAAAAATATGGCGTGATCGTAACGAGTATGGGTCCCCAGAGAGCAAAAAGCCTGTCTTTTCGAATCTCATACAGTATGCCGTATGAGGAAAAAAAGCAGGGAAGTGCGCAGATCACCGCGGGAAGTCTCATTGAGAAGGCCGAAAAGGGCAGAAATCTAAGGCTAAGCATCTCGAGATAGGTATACATAGCACTGTTGCCGTCACCGAAGTTTGTGGGATATACGGGATAGGCCCGGCCCATACGGTCTGTACCGAAATGCAGGAGACTGAAGGCATCATAGCTTATACCGATCTCATCAAGGTGGATCCCTGCGGGATTCACTGCCAGTCTGAACAGACGCGAGAACAGAAAAACGGCAAATATAAGAAACAGCAGTACCGGGTGGTACTTGTTTATAAGAGCGGAAAGGGAAGCATTGTTAAGGGTTTTGACATGATCCTTTTGTCCGCGTCTTATTAGGGCGCAGATGCAGAAAGACAGGATCAGGGCACCTGCAATAAGGTCATATATCAAGTAGAAATTCATGTGATCACTCATGTAGAGAATTATATCATAAATATGATATAATCTCTTCATGGTATTTTCGAGTCTGATCTTTACATTCTACTTCCTTCCGGTGGTGGTTATCCTGTACTATATCGTGAAGGAAAAATACAGGAATTATCTGCTTGTTATCGCAAGTCTCATATTCTATGCCTATGGCGAGCCTGAGTATGTATTCCTGATGATCTTTTCTGTGATCGTCAATTATTTCCTGGGATTATGGATAGATAAAATGCAGCGTAAGGAGCGCGGAAAGGCCGCAAGGAACATTCTGATCCTTGATATCGCTTTTAATCTGCTGCTTCTTTTCATATTCAAATATCTCAGATTTTCCCTGACTATGATCAATACGGCGGCCGGATCGGAGATACCCCTTCCGGATATTGCCCTTCCCATCGGAATTTCTTTTTTCACCTTTCAGGCCATGTCATACTGCATAGATGTGTACAGGAAAAAGACCGGGGTTCAGAAAAACATCCTGTATGTTGCGCTCTACATTTCATTTTTCCCGCAACTGATAGCAGGGCCCATAGTCAGATATAACACGATAGAAAAACAGATAACGGACCGGAAGGAGACTCTTGAGGATTTCTCCGCGGGGGTCTGCCGGTTTTTCCTGGGATTTTCCAAAAAGGTGATAATCGCAAATAACCTTTCCGTTCTGGCAGCCGATATTTTTTCCCGAAATACGGCAGTTACTTCACCGGCTCTTCTCTGGATCGGTTCGATAGCCTACAGTCTGCAGATTTTTTTTGACTTCTCCGGATATTCGGATATGGCGATAGGACTGGGAAGGATGTTTGGCTTTAAATTTGACGAGAACTTTAACTATCCGTATATTTCCTCATCGATAACCGAATTCTGGCGCAGGTGGCACATATCCTTAAGCTCCTGGTTCAGGGATTATGTCTATATCCCTTTGGGAGGCTCGAGAGTATCCGTACCGAGGAACATACTGAACCTGTTCATCGTGTGGCTCTTAACCGGTATCTGGCACGGCGCAAATACCACTTTTCTGGTCTGGGGAATGTTTTACTTCGTGATGCTTTCCTTTGAAAAATGGATCATAAAACCCCGGAACAGATCAAAGCTGTTTCTTGTTTTCTGGCGGATCGTTACCCTTGTGTCCGTAAACCTTGCCTGGGTGATGTTCAACAGTAACACTGTCGGAAAGGGCTTTGAATATATAAAGGGAATGTTCGGCCTTTATGGAAATAAGGGACAGTCCGGGGCAATGCTTGTGCATGAGATCAGGGAATATGCCGTTTTCCTTGGGGCGGCAGTGATCTTTTCAACCCCGCTTGTGAAAGTGATAAAGACAAGACTTGAGGAAAGCAGGATCAAAGGTGTAAGGACCGCTTTTGGGATAATATCGCCGACAGTGCTTGTATTCCTCTTCTTATGGTCAGTATCCTTCCTTATACTCGGATATCATAATCCCTTCATATACTTTAATTTCTGAGAACAGCCTCTCTGCCTCTCATTTGCAAAACCTGTACTTTATATTCTCGCATCCGCTTCAAGTATGAGTTTTGCGGTTCTGTACTCAATATGGCTGTGAATAGTAATCATGCAGAGCCTAATTCGCTTCAAATGCTCAGATTTCCCTTGACACCGCATGTTAACACATGTTATGCTTTGACTTGAAGGGTCAAAACAGTGTGGGTTTTATTTTATCTTGGGGAGGATAAATAAATGAATCCGAAATTTTTTGATGTAAAAAAAGAAAAACAGGATGCCATAATAAATGCCTGTTTGAAGATTTTTGCAGAGAACGGTTACAAGAAATCCAGTACGGATGTCATAGTCAAAGAAGCCGGCATATCCAAAGGTCTTTTATTCCACTATTTTGAATCGAAAAAGGGTGCGTATCAGTTTATTTATGATTACAGTCTTAAATATATGATACTTGAACTGACTCAATCGGTCAGTAAAAAGGAACGTGATTTTTTCGAAATACAGAGAACCATCGAGGGCGTAAAGACAAGGGTAATGAAGAATTATCCTTATATGCAGCAGTTCCTTGACAGTATCCGGTTTGAGAACCATCCGGATGCCCTGCTTGCCATAGGCGAGGACAAGGATGTGCTGAGGGATACATACAATGCCATTTACAGGCAGGCTGACATGACCAAGTTCGATGATTATATAGATGTCAGAAGGGTCATTAAGATGATCGGCTGGATGTCCGAAGGCTTTATAAAGGACAAGTTCAGGGAAGCCGATCCCGATCTTGATGAGATGAACGAGGAATTCTCCAGATATCTGCTGATGCTCAGGGATCATCTGTACAAGGTTACCGCCCAGAGGACTCCCATGGGTCTTTCGGCATCGCCGCTTATGTCCGCGGGATCAGGGACAGGTGAAAGGGCAGACAGAGACAGAAGAGATAACAGGACCTCAGAAGCCGTATCAAAAAAGGAAGAGGAAGAAGAGGCACCTTATGTTCCGGGATCTCTTGCAGGTATACTGCTTAATGCCCGAAATATCAGCGAATCCGGGAAAAAGGATAAAAAGACCGATGCGGTCAACAAAGATAATGTCATGGGCTACATGAAGCAGGAGAAGTCTGCCAGCACGCTGTTAAGGGAGCTCAACAAATCACCCGAGCAGCTTTCATTTGAGGAACGGCTCGCCATTAAGGACACATCCGTATTCGGTGTACCTGCGCCCAAGAAAAAGCCCAAGGAGGAAACTGCCGAAACCGCAGAGAATGCCGAAAAGCCTGCGGATAAGGATAAGGCGGGAGCTGCCGCAGCTGATGTTTCCGATAATAACGGAAAGGGTCAGGGGACAGAGAATAAGGAGACCGAAGCCTCCGGACAGTCTGCGGAAAATGAACCCATTGAAAGCGATGTAAGAACCGACAGACCGGTATTAAAGAAAGCCGACACGGCTGATAACGCTTCCGGATCAAAGAGCGGTGGCGACGAAACCTTCTTAGATAAGAAAACGGTGATAATAAAAGCAGCTGACGGCTCTGGCGAGGATGACGATATCACCATAGCCCCCGGAAGGGATAAATCCTCCGGCGGATCTGCTGAAAAGCTTGTCACCGAAGTGAGCGGAAATGTTTCCGAGGAAGTGGCCGATTTTCTCAATAAAGTCAGCACGGGAACCGTCAGGTTGCAGAAAAGTGATTCCGAAAACATGGTTGACCATGAGGGGATCAAAGTTAAGAAGATCACGAGATCAGATCTCGGCGAGACCGATGCGGCCGGGGACGGTGCAGAAAAGACCGATATCGCGGATCGTGAAGCAGAAGGACCGGATAAGGATCCCGGAACTGCGGACGGCATGAATGTGCAGGAAACAGATTACGGAAACGGTGCCGGGTATGAAGGCGGCATGTACGAAGGTATGGGCTATCCGGATAACGGATACGGCCCCGGGATCATGGATCCCGATATGCAGGAGATCTCCGGGCAGTATTATCCTCAGAATGCCGGAATGGGCGGTTATTACCAGGATGGAAACGGATACCCCGGACAGCCGGGCTACGATTATTATCCCCAGGATATGAGTTATTCTCCGGAAGATATGGCGGCTCTTGCGGAGCTTTACAATAATGTCAACTTCGATTACGGAAGCGATCTGAACGGTAATCCCGGCGGATATTATGAGCCCCAGTACGATATGAACGCCAATACCAATGAAATGCCGGTAAATGAGGTTCTTGCCTACAGAAATGCCTTTACCGAACAGTATATGAGGGAGCAGATGGGTAATGATCCCGGATCGGATCGGGCGGGCTCTTCCGGTGATCAGGCTGAAGGAACAGAGGACCAGTCGGGCAGGCATAAAAAGAAATCCTTCTTCGGCGGTCTGTTTGGCGGGAAGAACAAAAATGACGGATCTGACAATCCGGGAAATGAAGGATGAGAGAATATATTAAGCTCTGTATGGATCATCGGCGGGATAACCGCCGGTGATCTTTTGCATTGTACGGGGTATGGCATCCTTTGAATTCTTCCAGTCCGCATCCCTGTTCCTGTAATCAAACTTATCGCAGAACCAGGTGATATCCTCCGTGATCCGTGCATAGTTGTCTTCACAAAGCTTTTTGAGGATCGAAAAGAGTTCCTCCTGTTTTGCGGGGCTTAAGCCCTTTTCGGACCTGCTTAACAGTTCTCCGAGATGATGTACGCAAAAGCCTTTGGAAGCTTTCAGCTTTTCTTTGAATCCGGCATCATGATCAAACAGATAAAAAAAGGTATCGACGTATCTTTCGTAAATATCCCTGTAATATTCGCATATATAGCAGTGTTTTTCCTGCTCGTTTATGAATTCGGAAACGGAATTTTTTTCCTGTTTGTTTTTCCCGGCAAATAAACCGTGCTTTGAAGGCTTTAATCCGTCAAAGCTTTTGAGTAATCCGGCGCTCAGCTTTTTGAAATGCGTTTTCAGTATGAGCCCGTTTCCCAGGGAATTGCCGTAATCATACATCATTTTAAGGTGATGCCTGCAAAAACCCGCATTATCCGTGGCTTCACGGATGTCGCTTTCCATATATGATGCTCCGCTTCCGAGAACGAAATCGAGAGCATTTTGTTCAAGAGATCTTTCTATATAGCAGAAAGGACATTCATCATCCGCATTGAATGCATCATTCAGAGGGATTGTATACAGCTTTTCTTTCATGATCCGCATATTCCTTTGCAATTTATGCGGTGAACGACCTTATTTCGTTTACCGTTGTTTATCATATCTTTATTATTCTATCATAGGCGATATAAATGTAAACAGAGAAGCCGTACGAAGCATTAAAAAACACTTGATTTTGTATTTTGCCCTTGCACCTGAACACTACATGTAGTATTCTTTTTCACGAGGGTCTGATAAGGGGTGCACGGATTTATTTCATTTCTTTTTAATTCTTATCAGGGAGGAGACTTACAATGGAGCAACAACCGATCCGTGACGCCAGGACCTTAGGCGTCCCTAAAATGCTGATCTTGGGATTGCAGCACATGTTCGCCATGTTCGGCGCAACTATCTTAGTACCCATCTTAGTCAATCTTTATTTCAACGGCGAAGGACTTTCGATTCAGGTAACCCTCATCTGTGCGGGGCTGGGAACATTGTTTTTCCACTTATGCGCAAAACTTAAGGTACCTGCATTCTTAGGTTCTTCATTTGCTTTTCTCGGAGGTTTCCAGACGGTGGCCAATCTTGATACCGGCATATTTGCTGGAATGACCATGGGAGAAAAACTTCCTTATGCCTGCGGCGGTATTGTGGTTGCGGGTCTTCTGTATCTTGTGCTTGCCCTGATCATAAAAGTCCTCGGGGTTAAGCGGGTTATGAAGTATCTGCCTCCGGTCGTTACGGGACCCATGATCATCTGCATCGGACTGAGCCTGGCTCCTTCTGCGATCAATAATGCATCGACCAACTGGCTTCTTGCCTTCATCGCTCTTGCAACCATCATAGTTTTCAACATCTGGGGCAAGGGAATGTTCAAGATAATCCCCATCCTTATGGGTGTGGCAATTTCCTATGTTTTCGCACTCATCTTAAATGCTGCGGGGGTAACAAATCCCGATGGTTCTGCCATACTTGATTTTTCAAGTGTTGCGGCAGCAAGCTGGGTAGGACTTCCGCCCTTCATGCTCTGTAAGTTCAATCTGACAGCCATCCTTGTTATGGCTCCCATAGCGCTTGCTACGATGATGGAGCATATCGGTGATATGTCGGCGATTTCGGCTACGGTGGGGGAGAATTTTATTGAAGAACCGGGTCTTCACAGGACACTTATCGGTGACGGTATTGCCACAGCTCTTGCGGGAGCCTTCGGCGGACCTGCAAACACTACTTACGGTGAGAATACGGGCGTTCTGGAGCTGAGCCATGTTTATGATCCGAGGGTTATACGTATAGCCGCGGTTTATGCGGTTATCTTAAGCTTTATACCCAAGATGTCCGGGATCATCGGTTCACTTCCGTCAGCAATTGTCGGCGGTGTAAGCTTTGTCCTTTACGGAATGATCTCAGCCATAGGTGTCAGGAACGTAGTGGAAAACAAGGTTGATTTTACAAAGTCGAGAAACCTTATAATCGCTGCTGTCATCCTGGTATGCGGTCTCGGATTTACAAACGGACTTACCTTTAATATCGGATCTGCTTCCATCACACTTACCGGACTTGCCATAGCAGCTCTTGCGGGGATCATCTTAAATGCGGTATTACCCGGAAACGATTATGAGTTCGGAAAGAACATAAAGGGCGATATCAACAGAGGTCTTGCGATGGAGCCTATGGAGATCAAAAAGACTGAGGAGTAGTTTTTAGTCTATGCTTCCTGTACGCTTTTGTGAAAATATGAAGGCTTTGCTGAAAGATGAATATGAAGCCTTCATCGCAGGATATGAATCTGAAAGCTGTAAGGCACTGCGTCTTAACCCGCTGAAGACGGGCAAGGCGCAGTTCCTTGCGCTATCGTTATTTCATTTATGCCCTGTCCCCTGGGAGGATATGGGCTTTTATTATTCTGAAGAGGATTTCCCGGGGAAACATCCTCTTCATGAGGCGGGGGTATATTACATACAGGAACCCTCCGCCATGTATCCGGTAAATCTCCTGTTTGAAGATGATATGCAGGATCCGGAGAGTCCGGATCCCCTGCATTCCGACCAGCCTTTAACGATCCTCGATCTGTGTGCCGCACCCGGGGGCAAGACAACGCAGATCGCCGGAAGGATGAAAGGCCGGGGGGTCCTGGTGGCAAATGAGATCCATCAGAAGAGGGCGGAGATATTATCCGAAAATATAGAGCGCCTTGGGGTAACAAATGCGTTGGTGCTTAATGAAACTCCCGACAGGCTGGAAAAAAGATTCCCCGGATATTTCAACAGGATACTTGTTGACGCACCCTGTTCGGGAGAAGGGATGTTCAGGAAAAACGAAGAGGCCGTGAAGGAGTGGAGTCCCGAAAACGTAGAGATGTGCGCAAAAAGACAGGATGACATCCTTGATAAGGCCGTTACCATGTTAAAATATGGCGGGATTCTCGTTTATTCAACCTGTACCTTTAACAAAGAAGAGGACGAGGACTGTATCGGAAGGTTACTGTCCAGACATGAGGATCTTAAGTTTATCTGCGAAAAGAAGCTCTATCCCCACAGGATAGAGGGCGAGGGCCAGTATGCCGCAAAGCTTGTGAAGATAGGACCCCGGGGAGGATCATCAGGGCATTTGCAACCCTCAAAGCTATCGGTACGAAAAAACGCTCTGCCGTTTTTGAAGATATTTGAAGGCTTTGCACGGGAGAATCTTATAAATGACGGAGATTATGTTTCGGAGTCCGGAGCCCTCAACGGGCAAGCGGTCCGGCCGAAAGCCCCCAACGGGCAGGAAGTCCGGTCCGAAGCCCCCAACGGGCAGGAAGTCCGGCCGGGAGAGGTCCCGCATGATGACGGAATGCTTCCACTGGCACTGCGGGTTTTTAACGATCTGAAAAAATATGGAGGCATAACCTGCGGAGAGCCCATAGCCTTCGGTGACAATCTGTATATAGCACCCGAAGGATTTACGGACCTTGGCGGCCTCAAATGCCTGCGCCCCGGTCTCCATCTGGGGAGCATAAAGAAAGGGCGGTTTGAACCCTCCCATGCACTGGCACTTACACTGAAACCGGAGAACGTAAAACGTTATGTAAACCTGACAGATCCGGAAAGCGCGGAATCCTATCTGAAGGGAATGACCTTTTATCATGAGGGTGAAAAAGGCTTCCATCTCATCTGCGCAGAGGGATACAGCCTCGGATGGGGAAAACTTGCGGGGAATATCATGAAAAATCATTACCCGAAAGGACTGAGACGGGTCTGAAAAAACACAGAGAACGAAAAGAATATATACTTTAAAACATAGCGGATTGAGAGTATAATCTTTCCGACAGCTGTCTTTTCGTTTTCCCAAATCAAAATGATCTGTTTCTTAAGTGATACTCTTTACGGAGGAGTTTAGACAAGAATGGCCAAAAACAGCTCGCTTAATACAAAACCGGCTACTTTGTATAAATTAATGATCCTTTATATGCTGAAGCTTGCGGGGCAGCCCCTTACCACGGCCCAGCTCTACGATTTTATGGGAGACGGACAGTATGCCGATTATTTCAAGGTAAACAGCATTCTTAATGAACTGATGGATACCGGCCTCATAGCTTCACAGACAAGGCGGAACACTTCCCATCTGATGATCACGGATTCAGGAAAAGATACTATAGATATGTTTCCAAATGAGATCCCGGATGATATAAAAAAAGAGATAAGGCAGTACCTTACGGAAAAGGATTACGAACTTCGGAATGAAGAATCCATTCAGACCGGGATCGACAGGCTTGATGACGGCAGTTATCTGGCGGAGCTTACGATAAAAGAAGCGGGGTCCGATCTTCTGAACATACGGGTCGCCCTTCCGTCAAAGACCGATGCGGAGTCGGTATGCATCAATTTCGAAAAGAAGCATGGGGAGCTATATCAATACATTATGCAGGAATTATTTAAAGGGGAAAAATAATGGTATTTCAGACCTTAAACGGAAGATGGCTGATAAATGAGAAAGGCTCGGAGAGTTATCTTGAGGGAAAGGTTCCGGGTTCGGTCCTTTCCGCCCTTCTTATCCAGCACAGGATACAGGATCCGTTTTTCGGAACAAACGAATATGCGGCCCGGGAGATATTCAGGAGCGATTTCTATTTTACAAGATCCTTTGACCTTGAGCCGGAGCTTATGGCCCAGGAGAAGATCTTTCTCTGCTGCAAGGGTATAGACACCCTCTCAAAGATATACATAAACGACATGCTGATCGGCCATACCGAGAACATGCACCGTACATATTATTTTGAGATAAAGGGATACTTAAGGCCGGAGAACAACACAATCACCATAGAGATAGCTTCGCCCTTAAACTATATCGAGAATGTCAGACCGGGCCTTAATAAAGAGATACACTATACTCCCACGGGCTGTATGAAGGGCAATCAGTATATCCGAAAAGCTCACTGCATGTTCGGCTGGGACTGGGGCGCAAAGATCCCCGACTGCGGTATCTGGCGGAGTATCGATCTTATCGGTTACAGTCTCATAAGGCTGGATGAGGTTGTCATAATACAGCATCATGAAAAAAAGAAAGTAACCCTTGAGATAAATGTCAATGCCGAACTGTTACAGCCGGACACCTATATCATACAGGCAGAGCTTGTGACCCCCGAGGGTACGCCATCTGCCATAACCGAGACATTAATAGACGGTCATGCCACCGTGAATATCGAGATAGAGAGTCCGAAGATCTGGTGGCCCAGCGGTTACGGCGAGCAGCCACTCTATACCGTCAGCATATATGCCCTTGACATGAACGGTAACCAGTGGGATTCAAAGACCTACAGGATAGGACTCCGGACCCTTACCGTTTCGCAGGAAAAGGACCAGTACGGCAGTGAATTCTGCTTCATGGTCAACGGCGTAAAGATCTTTTCCATGGGAGCCGATTATATTCCCGAGGATACCATCTATTCCTTTATCACAAAGGAGAAGATCAATTATCTGCTGAGAGCGGCAAAAAAAAGCAATTTCAACACCTTAAGGGTATGGGGCGGCGGATATTATCCCTCCGATACCTTTTATGACATGTGCGATGAGCTCGGCATCATAGTCTGGCAGGATTTTATGTTTGCCTGCAATGTTTACGAGCTGAATAACGAGTTCAGAAACAATATAACGGCGGAAGCCATAGATAATGTCAAGAGACTTAGACATCATGCCTGTCTGGGACTTTTCTGCGGCAATAATGAGATAGAATCGGCCTGGGATCACTGGAAGGGCTTTTCGGATCATTCCGCAGCCCTTAAGGCCGATTATACAAAGATATTTGAGGAGATCCTTCCCGAAGTCGTGAAACAGTATGCGCCTCAGACCTTTTACTGGCCTTCATCCCCTTCATCGGGCGGAAATTTTGACGATCCGGATGATGAGAACCGCGGTGACAGTCATTACTGGGATGTCTGGCATGGACAGAAGCCATTTTCCGCATATAAGGATCATTACATGCGTTTCTGTTCGGAGTTCGGTTTCCAGTCTTTCCCCGGGATAAAGACCATAAAAACCTTCACAAGGGAAGAGGACAGAAACATTTTTTCCGAGGTTATGGAAAGCCACCAGAAAAATGATGAGGCAAACGGAAAGATGATATGGTACCTTGCCCAGAACTTCCTGTTTCCCAAGGATTTTGAAAGCCTTATATATCTGACCCAGATAATGCAGGCCGTAGCCATGAAGACGGCGGTAGAGCATTTCAGACGGAACAGGGGAAGGTGTATGGGAGCACTTTACTGGCAGTTAAACGACAGCTGGCCGGTGGCTTCCTGGTCCAGTATCGATTATTTCGGAAGATATAAGGCTCTTCAGTATATGGCCGCAAAATTTTTTGCACCCATAGCGGGTTCCATAGACAGGGTCGGAAACGTGGTTTCCGTTTATCTGCAGAACGAGACCCTTGACATAGAGGTAAGGCGTGTCAGGGTATCCCTTCAGACCTTTGATTTCAGACTCCTTCATGAGATGGAATATGAGGTCGAGCTGATGCCGGGTGCCGTTTTGATGGTCTGCAGCATGGATTATTCACCTTTCATAGACGGTATTGAAAAAAGAGTGTTCATAGAGGCGGAATTCATCGATGAGGATGATAACGTTGAATCCACGGAGATCGAGGTATTTGTACCCTATAAAAGGCTGGAGCTTGGGAATTCCTCAATATCCTACTCGGTAATAGAGCTTATAGATGAGTACGTGATAAGGATGATGGCAGGCGGATTTGCTGCCTTTGTGGAGCTTGACTTAAGGAATGCTGACGGTGTATTCTCGGAAAACTATTTCCATCTCACCTCCAAACGTGAAAAGGCCGTTACCCTGAAAAAATCGGATATCAGATATCTGATCCCGGGAACCCCCGAGATCCAGAACGGAGTAGAGTTAGAGCAGCAGCTTGTCATTAGAACACTGAAGGACACCTATTGACATAGATATAAATGGCTGTATGGATCCGGACAGAACTGACCCGGTTAGCAGGAGACCGGATGTATAAACCGGAATGAAGAGCTCCGGATGGGAGAAGCAATGGACCTGTTTGAATATATGCGGGAAAGCAATATGGAAAAAGAATCGCCCCTTGCGGCGAGGATGCGGCCCGAGACCCTTGACGAGGTGGTGGGGCAGGAGCATATCATCGGAAAAGACAAACTCCTGTACCGGGCCATAAAGGCCGATAAGCTTTCCTCCATCATTTTTTACGGACCTGCGGGAACCGGAAAGACAACCCTTGCCAAGGTTATCGCAAATACCACCAGTGCCGTTTTTACCCAGTTAAATGCTACCGTTTCAGGCAAGAAGGATATGGAAGAAGTGGTGGCTAAGGCCAGGGAAGATATGGGGATGTACGGGAAAAGGACCATCCTTTTCATCGATGAGATCCACAGATTCAATAAGAGCCAGCAGGACTATCTGCTCCCCTTTGTGGAAGACGGTACGGTGATACTCATAGGCGCCACTACCGAGAATCCGTATTTCGAGGTAAATACAGCTCTTATCTCCCGCTCAAGGATATTTGAATTAAAGCCCCTTTCAAAGGATAATATAAAGGAACTGATAAGAAGAGCGGTAAGTGATGAAGTAAAGGGGATGGGAAGCTATGATGCCGTCATCGATGAGGATGCCGCCGATTTTCTTGCGGATATGGCAAACGGCGATGCAAGGGCGGCGCTTAATGCGATCGAGCTGGGCGTTCTGACCACGGACAGATCAGAGGACGGTAAGATACATATTACCCTTGATGTCGCCCAGGAATGCATACAGAAGCGGGTGGTCCGGTACGATAAAACGGGCGATAACCATTACGATGTTATTTCGGCTTTCATAAAATCCATGCGGGGTTCGGATCCCGATGCTGCAGTATATTATCTGGCCAGAATGCTTAAGGCGGGAGAAGACATAAAATTTATTGCCAGACGTATCATGATATGTGCTTCCGAAGATGTGGGAATGGCCGATCCGCAGGCATTGCAGGTCGCTGTGGCCGCTTCTCTTGCGGTAGAACGTGTGGGAATGCCGGAGGCGAGGATTCTCTTATCCCAGGCAGCGGTTTATGTTGCCTGCGCCCCCAAGAGCAATTCATCCTACCTTGCGATAAATGAAGCCCTGAGTATGGTCGAAAGCGGCGAGACCTATCCGGTACCGAGGCATCTGCAGAATGTTCATGCCGATTCGGCAGGGCAGGAGCGCGAACAGGGCTATCTGTATGCGCATGATTTCCCGGATCATTATGTAAAACAGCAATACCTGCCATATGAGCTTACCGGACATGAGTTTTACAGGCCTTCGGGAAACGGATTTGAAAAGCAGATCCATGAACATATGATGCGGCTAAAGAATTCTCAGGATTCCTAGGATCCGGGTATTTTTAAGATTTTAAGATATAATTATTGTTATCGTTGCAAAATAAATGATTATGTTGTATTTTTATGTGGGCGTGCTTTTCGGCTTTCTGCCATGTGACGGATCTGTCCCGTGACCGGAATACCGAAAAGGCGGGCCAAAATACTGAAAAGGTATGCGGATGATTTTTGTGTGACCGCATTTTGGCGTTTCGGATCTTCAGATTGATATTTCGTTTACTGTTTCACTGTTAATAGTTCATATGTGAATCCCCGATCAGAAAAGAGCATAGTTGATGCTTTATGCCGTAAAAAAGAACACAAAAAGGAGATTGGGAAATGAAACCTTATTGCGAACTGACAAGGGCTGAGCTTGAAAACCTCAGGGAAATACTGAAAAAAGAGTATGAGGACGTTAAGGGGAAGGGACTGAGCCTTAATATGGCAAGGGGAAAGCCTTCTTCCGAGCAGCTCGATCTTGTGATGGATATGTTTGACGTATTTGATTCGGGTTCGGATCTTATAACGGAATCCGGAGTGGATGTCAGAAATTACGGGGAACTTACCGGGATACGCGAGGCAAAATGTCTGATCGCGGAGCTTATGGAAGTTGATCCGGATAATGTTTTTGTCTTCGGAAATGCATCCCTTCCCATCATGTATGATACGGTTTCAAGATCCGTAAATTTCGGCGTAAATAAGGGCACACCATGGAACAGGCTTGAGAAGGTAAAGTTTCTGTGCCCCGTTCCCGGTTATGACAGGCACTTTGCCATAACCGAGCAGTTCGGGATCGAAATGATAAATATCCCGTTAAACGAAGATGGTCCGGATATGGATCTGGTTAAGAAATATGTGGAAAATGACGATACCGTTAAAGGAATATGGTGTGTTCCCAAGTATTCAAATCCCACGGGTATCACATATTCGGATGAAACGGTAAGGGCTTTTGCGGCTTTAAAGCCGAAGGCTCCGGACTTCAGGATATTCTGGGATAATGCCTATGCTGTTCATGATCTTTATGAGGACAGAAAAGATGTGCTCTTAAATATCATTGAGGAGTGCAGAAAAAACGGAAACGAAGATATGGTATATCAGTTTGTATCCACAAGCAAGATAACCTTTGCGGGAGCCGGGATCGCCGCAGTCATCACATCAAAGGCAAACCTTGAATGGATAAAGTCCACAATGACCATACAGACCATCGGATATGACAAGATCAACCAGCTGCGCCATGTAAGATATTTTAAAAACGCAGAGGGCATCAGAAATAAGATGAAGGAGCATGCAAAGATCATGGCTCCGAAGTTTGATGCCGTCCTTGACTGTTTTGACAGGGAACTTTCGGATCTTGGCATAGGGACCTATACAAGGCCCAACGGCGGATATTTTATTTCTTTTACGGCCATGAAGGGATGTGCAAAGAAGATCATAGAAAAATGCAGGGAAGCGGGCATGGTAACGACAGGTGCCGGAGCGACCTTCCCGTATAAAAAGGATCCCGATGATTCGAATATCAGGATCGCACCCTCTTATCCGACGCTTAAGGAAATGAAGGAGGCAGCAGCATTGTTTGCCCTGTGTGTTAAGCTTGTGAGCGTTGAGAAACTGCTGGAAGCGGAGTAAAGCACCTGAAACGGAATATGAAGGAAATCAATCAGAGTATAATAAGGCAGGAAAACTGCAAAGGAGGTTTATGGAAAGAGAAAAATACGAATCTCTGGGGCTGACCGTTCTGAGGGATATTGCCAAAGCAAGGGGACTTAAGGGTGTTTCTTCCCTTAAAAAGAATGATGTTATCGAGCTGATGCTTGACCTCGATGCGAAGGAAGAAAAGGAAAAGCAGGAGGAAAAAGCAAAGCAGGAAGATAATACAAAAGAAGATAATACAAAAAAGGAAGCAAAGACGGGGAAGGAAGAAAAGCCTAAGAGGGAAGCAAAGACCGGACAGGAAGAGAAGGTACTGCAGGAAGCAAAGGCGAAACCCGAGGACAGGGAAAAATCCGGAAAGACCGAGGCCGGAGCGCCTCAGGCCGGGGCAGAAAAGCAGGAGGAGGAAAGATCCGAGAAGGATGCTCCGAGGCTTTCTTCGGAACTGTCGGATGAAAAGAAGAGCCTTGACAGCGGAATAGAGGTAAGAGGCATCCTGGATGTTCTTTCCGAAGGCTACGGTTTCATCAGAAGCGATAATTATATGCCCGGAGAAAACGATATATATGTTGCTCCCAGTCAGATAAGAAGGTTCGGTCTGAGAACGGGAGACATACTTGTGGGCAATATGAGGATCAAGAGTCCCACCGACAAGTTCGGCGCACTTTTATTCGTAAAAACCATTAACGGATATGAGCCGGAAAAAATGAGCAAAAGGGTTGTCTTTGAGGACCTGATACCTGTTTTTCCCGATAAAAAGATCAGACTCGAGAGACCGGGATGTCCCGTGTCAATGAGGATAATGGATCTTATGTGTCCGGTGGGCAAGGGTCAGAGAGGAATGATCGTATCACCTCCCAAAGCCGGAAAGACCACTCTGTTAAAGGATGTGGCAAAATCCATCACGGCCAATTATCCCGATATACATCTGATCATCCTTCTTATAGACGAACGTCCCGAGGAAGTTACCGATATGAAGGAAGCGATAAAGGGAGATAATGTGGAGGTCATATATTCCACCTTTGACGAGCTTCCCGAGCATCATAAGAGAGTATCCGAGATGGTCATCGAAAGGGCCAAGAGGCTTGTTGAATACGGGGATGACGTGGTGATACTGCTTGACAGCATCACAAGACTTACAAGGGCTTATAACCTTACCGTTCCACCCAGTGGAAGGACCCTGTCGGGCGGTCTTGATCCCGCGGCTCTTCATATGCCGAAACGGTTCTTCGGCGCCGCAAGAAACATGAAGGAAGGCGGAAGCCTTACCATTCTGGCCACTGCTCTGGTGGACACCGGCAGCAAGATGGATGACGTGGTATATGAGGAATTCAAGGGCACCGGTAACATGGAGATAGTCCTTGACAGAAAGCTTTCGGAGAGAAGGGTATTCCCTGCGATAGACATTCCCAAGTCAAGTACCAGAAGGGATGATCTGCTGCTTGAAAAGGAACAGCTTGACACCATCAATATGATCAGAAGGGCATTTAACGGCATTAAGGCCGAAGAAGCCGTTGAACGTATAGTGGATATGTTTGTAAAAACAAAGAACAACAGGGACTTTATGGAGATCGCCAAGAAGTACAGGTTCATCTGACCGTACCCTTTGCAAAAAGAGCGGAAAATTATGCTTGCACTGAAAAATAAGCTGTGTTACAATGTTAAAGCTGTGCAGACAGATTTACGGACACAATCCTGATAAAGCCTGAATGCAGGCGTTATCGACGGATCAAACAGTAATAGATAAAGAGGTGAGATCATGAAAGACGGAATACATCCTAACTACCATCAGGCGACGGTTACCTGCAACTGCGGAAATACTTTTACGGTTGGTTCCACAAAGCCGGAGATACACGTGGAGATCTGTTCCAAATGTCATTCCTTTTATACAGGACAGCAGAAGACAGCCAGAATAGATGGACGTATTGAGAAGTTCAATAAGAAATACGGCGTTGAAAGCAAGTAACTATAAAAAGGCTGAAAGGTTGAGCAACGCTCAGCCTTTTTTGTTAAATAACATTATATTCCGCATCTGATTGGAGAAACAGGATTATGGCAGGAAAAAGGAGTGATCATTACAGCGGGATCGGCGGACAGGCGGTGCTTGAAGGAGTCATGATGAGAAACAAAAACCGTTATGCCGTAGCCGTAAGAACCCCTGACAATGACATAAACGTTGCGGTTGAGGAATACGTTCCCTTCGGACCCGATAATTTCATCGCAAAGCTTCCCTTCATAAGAGGAGTGTTTGCCTTTATCGATTCCATGATCTTAGGCATTAAGACCCTTAATTATTCGGCTGCTTTTTACGAGGAGGAGGATCTCAGAACAAAGAGACGCCAGAAGAAAAAGCTGCTTGACAGGATCCTCGGGGATAAGGCCGAAGGCTTTTTGAGCACGGTAACGGTAATCTTTTCCCTTATACTGGCCATAGGGATCTTTATGCTGCTGCCTTATTTCATTTCCGACTTCCTGAGAAGATTCATAGTTTCCGATACCGTGATCGCAATAACCGAAGGTGTTATCAGGATCGTCATTTTTGTGATGTATCTGCTGCTGATTTCCCTTATGAGTGATATAAAGAGGACCTTTATGTATCACGGGGCGGAGCATAAGTGCATCAACTGTATCGAAACCGGCAATGCGCTGACCGTTGAAAACGTGATGAGAGCCTCAAGACAGCATAAAAGATGCGGCACAAGCTTCATGTTTCTTGTGGTCTTCATAAGCATCATCCTATTCATGTTCATACGAGTGGAGGAGCCGGTGCTCAGGGTTGTCATAAGGCTTTTGCTCATACCTGTGATCTCCGGCATATCATATGAGATCATACGACTTGCCGGCAGATATGACAATTTTCTCATAAGGCTCATATCCTCACCCGGAATGCTGCTTCAGAAACTCACCACCAGGGAACCGGACGAGAAGATGGCAGAGGTTGCCATTGCTTCCGTTGAGGCGGTATTTGACTGGAGGGCATACCTGCTTAAGGAATTCAGGATAGAGATCCCCTATGAGGAAGAAGTAGACTATTATGCTTAGCTCACCGGTCTCTTAAGATCCGGATTTATGAAAGAGACGGTACTTATATGACTTTGGGTAAACTGTATTCGGAGGGCGCTTCTTTTCTGTCGGATGCCCTGAAGGAGGATGCCAAAACCGATGCAAGGCTTCTTTTGGAGCATGTTTTTTCTATAGACAGAAATTACCTGTATCTGCATCCCGAGGCTTGCTGCGATGAAGATAAGGCAGACCGTTTTATGGAGCTCATAAAAAAAAGAGCTTCGCATATTCCTGTCCAGCATCTTACAAATAAGGCTGATTTCATGGGCCTTGAATTCTATGTTGACGGGAATGTCCTTATCCCCAGGGCGGATACCGAGTGCGTTGTTGAGGAAGCGATGCTTGTGATAAGCGACGGCATGAAGGTGCTCGATATGTGCACGGGAAGCGGCTGCATCCTGATAAGCCTTATGAAGTATAAAAACGATATAGAGGGTGTTGCGGCGGATATTTCCGGGGATGCTCTTCTGGTGGCCGAAAAAAATGCAAAGCTCCATGGCTGTGACATAAATTTCGTAAAGAGCGATCTTTTCGGCTCTCTCGGTGATGAGCGGTTTGATGCCATAATTTCCAATCCTCCGTATATAAGGAGTGAGGATATAGAAGGGCTGATGGAAGAGGTCAGGGATCATGATCCCTTTATCGCTCTTGACGGTCATGCCGACGGACTGTATTTTTACAGGGAGATTGGAAGAGAAGCCTTAAAGCACCTCCCGGCAGGCGGAAAGCTGATATTGGAGATCGGATACGATCAGGCCGGTCCGGTATCTGAAATACTGAAGGATGCAGGGTATAAGAGTATCAGGGTAAAAAAAGACCTTGCGGGAAATGACAGAGTTATCCTTTGTGAAAGGGGACTGTAAATGTTTGACAGACTTGATGATCTGGTACTTAGATATGAAGATATAATGAATGAGGTTTCGGATCCGTCGGTTCTTGCGGATCAGTCGCGCTATACCTCTCTCATGAAGGAGCAGAGCGATATAGCACCCATTGTTGAGGCCTATAAGGAATACAAAAAGAATAAGAGGAACATAGAAGACAGCCTTGTAATGCTTGAGAGCGAAAAGGATGAGGAAATGCGGGAAATGCTCAAGGAAGAGCTGTCCGATTCAAGAAAGAATGTCGAGAACCTTGAGGAAAGGCTAAAGATACTTCTGCTGCCTAAGGACCCCAATGATGACAAGAATGTGATCGTGGAGATCAGAGCCGGAGCAGGCGGTGACGAGGCGGCCCTCTTTGCTGCCGAGATCTACCGCATGTACGTTCATTACGCCGAAAGCAGACACTGGAAGGTGGAAACCATGGAAGTGGATGAGATAGGCATAGGAGGGATGAAGAGCGTTACCTTCATGCTCACCGGAAAGGGCGCTTATTCCATCATGAAGTATGAAAGCGGAGTCCACAGGGTTCAGCGTGTGCCCGAGACCGAGTCGGGAGGGCGGATCCATACATCCACCATATCCGTGGCGGTTATGCCTGAGGCGGAGGATGTGGATATACATATCGATGAAAAGGATATAAGGATAGATGTGATGCGTGCTTCCGGAAACGGCGGCCAGTGCGTAAATACCACGGATTCTGCGGTAAGGCTCACCCATTATCCCACAGGGATCGTTATCTATTCGCAGACCGAGAAGTCCCAGCTTCAGAACAAGGAGAAGGCTTTCGCCCTCTTAAGAGCTAAGCTCTTTGATCTTGAGCAGCAGAAGGCCCATGACGCCGAGGCGGAGCTTCGAAAGAGCCAGATCGGGACCGGTGACAGATCCGAAAAAATAAGGACCTATAATTTCCCTCAGGGAAGAGTGACGGATCACAGGATCAACCTGACCCTGTACAAGCTTGACAAGATCATGGACGGAGATATCCAGGAGATCATCGATGCCTGCATAGCTGCCGATCAGGCAGCCAAGCTGTCAAAGATGAACGAAAACATCGCCTGATCGGAAGAGCTTCGATCAGAATGTTTTATCGGAAGAGCTTTTTCAGATTTTCTCCGTAAGAAGGGTACACGATCCCCTTTTCGGTGACTATGGCACTTATCAGCGAGCTGTCGGTGATGTCAAAAGCGGGATTGTATACGTTTATATCATCCGGAGCCATCTTTTTTTCATACCACAGAGTAGTGACCTCATCTGCAGGTCTTTGCTCTATTTTTATATCGTCTCCGGCTGCGGTATTCATGTCTATTGTTGATGTGGGGGCAAAAACGTAGAAGGGCACGTTATAATGCTTTGCACACAGGGCTACCATGGAGGTGCCTATTTTATTTGCAACGTCACCGTTTGCTGCCACACGGTCACAGCCCACAAAGACGGCATTTATTTTTCCGCTTCGCATAAGGGAGCTGACCATGTTGTCGCATAACAGGGTCACATCCATTCCGGCTGAGGACAGCTCATAGGATGTAAGTCTTGCGCCCTGCAAAAGAGGCCTTGTCTCATCGCAGTATATCTTAAGGGAATATCCTCTTTCGTGCCCGAGATACATGGGAGCGGTGGCCGTTCCGTATTTTGAGGTGGCAAGCTGCCCCGCATTGCAGTGTGTCAGTATCCCGTCTCCCTTTTTTATGAGGGTAAGGCCGTTTTCACCGAGCTTTTTGCAGACCTCGGTATCTTCCTTTTTGATAAGGACAGCTTCATCACGGAGTACTTTAAGAAGCCCTGGGATGATCTGCCCCGTTTCTCCTGCCGGCTCTTCTTTAAAGGCCGGGCTTTCCGAACAGGCTTTCTGGTCAGGACCTGCTTCGCAGGAGCCTGTCAGATTTTTGTAAGTCTCGCAAAGCTTATCCTCCATGCGCTTAAGGGCCCAGGACAGATTTACGGCCGTGGGTCTTGCACTGTTAAGGTAAGCACCTGCCTGTCTGTATATACTTATAAACTCAGCCGGATCGGTCATGGCCCTGTTTACGGCCTCTTTTGATGCTCCGAAGGGGATGCCGGCTTTTCCGGCTGCAAGGTTTTCGGCAAAAACATACATTCCCATGGCGGCGGCCACTCCGATTGCAGGGGCACCCCGTACCCGAAGGGACAGGATCGCTTCCCAGACGTCTTCAAGCTCGGTTAATTCAAGGATCTGCGTGATACCGGGCAGCAATGTCTGGTCGATGATCTTAAGAACCTTTTTTTCCTCATCAAGGTCGACTGTTTCATAGGACAAAATATCTGACATCTTACGTACCTCCAGACCGTATGATACCATATAATGCAGGGAAAAGAAAAATCAATTTCTAAATATCCCGAAAATGCTATATAATATTCAATATAGATTTCTGACATTTCAACAGGAGTTTCTTTTATGACAGGATTGTACAGTGAGAATTATAAGAAATTCGTAAGTATCCTCCAGGATGATTATCCGACCATGTCCGATCTGACTGACAGGCTGAATACAGCCTATGGATATATTGCGGAAGAATTAAAGATCGGAAGGATCAGTATCGATTTTTCCTCTCCGGGAAGTCCGGTCGAAGAGCCCTTCAGCGAACAGAAGGAGCATTACCGTTCGGAAGACGGGTATGAGGACGACCCCTTTGTGATCTTTTACATGGCAAGAACCGGGGAAACCTCGTCCTGTTCCTATTATCCCGTAAAGGGCTACCATTTCACGGAAGAAGACAAGGAAAACTTAGAATTTATCAATCAGACGGTTAACGGCAATGTCGGCAGGGTCCATGTAATGGATCTTACCTGGAAAAGCCGGTTTATAGATCCCCTTACAAGGATCCCGAACTTCATAGGCCTTCAGGAAAAGATGAAGGAGCTGTTTGACAGGGGCATCTTTAGGGAATATGCGGTCGTCTTCACCAATATCAGGAATTTCAACTATTTTAACCAGCAGATGGGGGTTCCGGTAGGTGATTCCATAATGAAGATCTATGCGGAAAAGGTAAGTTCCTATTTGAAACCCGATGCAATGGTGGGAAGAGTAGGCGGCGATAATTTCGTCACAGTCCTTAAGAAAGCCGATCTCGATGAATATATGGCAAAGATCGCCAGGATAGAGATCAGGGTGAGAGCGGTGGCGGGTATTGAACGTACCGTCAATGTGGAGACAAGAAGCGGAGTTTACCTGGTAAGTGAAGGAAAGACCTTTTCCGATGCCATGAACGGATCCAGCATAGCCGTTGAAAACGCCAAGAAGCTGAACAAAAAGAGGCTTGAGTTCAATACCAGGATGTTAGAGGTATCCGGAAGGGAGAGACTCATCATAGCGGCTTTTCCGAATGCCCTTAAAAACGGCCAGTTTGAGGCGTATTACCAGCCGAAGGTAAGCCTTATACATAAGACCATAGTCGGAGCGGAAGCCCTGGTCAGATGGAACAGGGACGGAAACATAATGCTTCCGGGAAGCTTTGTGCCTGCCCTTGAAAGACAGGGGGCCATAAAACCGTTGGATTTTCATATACTTACAAGAGTGTGTGAGGATATATACAGATGGCAGTCCATGGGGCTTGAACCCGTCAGGATCTCCGTGAATTTTTCAAAGATGCATTTAAGGGACGAGAATCTTGCCCATGATATCATCAAAGTTGTCAGGGATCATAAGGTCGATCCCAAGTACATAGAGATCGAGCTTACAGAGACCACCGGGTATGAAGAAATGGAGGAAATGAAGAATTTCATCCGGATACTCAGAGAGAACGGCATATATACCTCTCTTGACGATTTCGGGACAGGTTACTCCTCTCTTAACCTGCTGACGGATTTTCCGGTCAAGGTTATCAAGATCGACAAGTCCTTTGTTGACAATATCAATAAAGAGGGAGCCCCGGACAGGATGATCATTTCGGCCATCTTAAAGCTCCTTGCTGAGCTTGATCTCGAGGTCATCGCAGAGGGCGTGGAAACTCCCGATCAGGCCAGAACCCTGTTAAACATGAACTGTTATAACGTACAGGGATTCCTGTTTGATAAGCCTCTCAGGGGGGATATCTTTATGGACAAGCTGAAGGAAGGCTATAAATATCAGGTGGAATTTTAATTTTTTTAATGCTTTGGGGCGTTACGTAACGATAGTTTCGAATAGATTCCGGATGAGTTCCGGACAGCTTCCGGAATTACGAAAACCCTCATGATACGGGTGATCCGGGAAGAACAGGAATGGAGGTTTTATGTATGGATTCAGACAGTGGCTTGACCGGATGAGATACCGGTTTGCCGCATTTATGACCGGCCGTTATGGCATGGATCAGTATAACCGTTTTCTCGGCGGAGCCGCTTTTTTTCTTATTGTCATAGGTTTCTTTGTGAAGGTTCTGCTGCTTGATGCCGCCGTGCTGGCTTTGATCGGATATATGTATTTCCGGGTCTTTTCAAAGAATATCCCCAAAAGATATGAGGAAAACCGGAAATTTCTGAGTATATCGGGCAGGGTTACCGGTTTCATGGGGCAGAAGAAGAGAATGCTCATTGATATGAAAACCCATCATATCTATAAGTGTCCCACCTGTAAACAGAAGATAAGGGTGCCGAGGGGGAAGGGAAGGATAGAGATATCCTGTCCGAAATGCGGGACAAAGTTCATAAAACAGAGCTGAAGGATGCTCCCCGGATTTTTTAAGGTAAGGATCATAACGGAGGTCGGAGAAAAGACCGGGGACGGAAGGAGGCAGACCGTTTTAAGATATGTTCGGATATATAGTTACAGACCAGCCGGAACTGAAATTTAAGGAATTTGACATATACAGGTCGTATTATTGCGGATTGTGCAAGTGTCTGAAAAGGGAGCACGGACTGACCGGGCAGCTGTCCCTGAGCAATGATATGACCTTTGTTATTATGCTCTTAACCTCCCTTTATGAACCGGATGACAGGGAGGAAACGGTAAGATGCGTTCCCCATCCCTTTGAAAAGCATCCTGCAAGGACAAATATATACACAGAGTATGCATCGGATATGAATGTTCTCCTGACTTATTACAAATGCATTGATGACTGGAAGGATGAAAAAAAGTTCGGAAGATATTTATATGCCAAAACCCTGAAGGGAAAGATCGGAAAGATCGAGGAGAAGTACAGGGAAAAGGCCCTGTTCATTAAGGAGAGACTCGAGACCATAGCCGAATATGAGGAAAAGAAGGAACCCCTTATCGATCTTCCGGCGGGAGCCTTCGGGGATATAATGGCCGAGATCATGTGCTACAGGCATGATGAGTGGGAGAAGGACTTAAAGGAATTGGGTTTTTATCTGGGTAAGTTCATTTACATCATGGATGCCTATGAGGATATGGAAAAAGATGAGAAAAAGGGCAATTACAATCCCATCAATATAAGGAACAGGATGAAGGAGGGTGAGGCCGGTTTTACCGATGTTAACAGCGACGGTTATGATGATGAGCTGATATCCTCCACGGAAAACATGCTTATGATGATGATGGGTGAGTGCGCCAGGGCTTTCGAGAGGCTTCCCATTATCCGGAACGTTTCCATACTCAGGAACATTCTGTATTCGGGAGTATGGTGCAGATATAATCAGATACGGAACAGGGAATCAAAATGAACAATCCATATACCACACTCGGGATTCCGGAAACGGCTACCGAGGAAGAGATAAAAAAAGCATACAGGGCACTGAGCAGGAGATATCATCCGGATGCCAATATAAATAATCCCAACAAGGCCCAGGCTGAAGAGAAATTCAAGGAGATCCAGCAGGCTTATCAGCAGATAATGGACATGAGGGAAAAGGGATACACCAGTTATTCGAGCTATAACGACCGGTATGGAGCAAGAAGTAACGGCAGTTATAGTACAGGACAGTCCTCATATGGAAACGGCGGCGGACCCAACTACCGGGAATTTGATTTCGGCGGCTTCGAGGATTTCTTCAGAGCCTTCGGGTTCGGCACTTTTACGGGCAATAACGGGGATTACGGTCAGGGCAGGAGAACGACCTCCGGCGGGGATGAAAGAAGCATTCACATGCAGGCCGCGGCAAACTATATTAATAACAGGCGGTATCAGGAAGCCCTTAACGTTCTTTCGGGAATAAATAACAGGGACGGCCAGTGGTATTATATGGCCGCCTATGCCCATTCGGGGTTAGGGAACAATGTACAGGCTCTGGAGTATTCCAGAATGGCCGTCAACCTGGAACCGGGGAATTCCCGGTACAGAGATCTGTATGAAAGACTCTCCTCCGTCGGAAATTACTACAGGGAAAGACAGAATGATTATTCGGGCACTTCGGTGGTTCCGAACAATATGTGTCTTAAATTCTGTTTCTGGAATCTTGTCTGCAATCTCTGCTGCGGCGGCGGCGGCATGTGCTACGGCGGCGGCTGCTGATACATCTTGAAGGTAAGGATATATCGGGGACACAGGGGTTTATGAATAATACAGACGGGGAAATAAGAGATAATCGGGAAGAAAATACTGAGCCTGCCGGCGTTGTAAGGGTTTCGGTCAGGAATCTTGTAGAGTTCATCCTTCGTTCCGGAGATATAGACAACCGCAGGAAGGGATCGGCGGATGCCGATAACATGCTGGAGGGTGCAAGGGTCCACAGGCTGATACAGAGCAGGATGGGTACCGATTACCACGCGGAGGTGCTGCTGAGGGAGACAAGAACGGTTGACATAAATCCGGAAATCCTTCCTCCGGACACATCCCCTTATATCAATATAGTCATTGAAGGCCGGGCAGACGGGATCATCTATAAGGAGGACGATCTCCTTAACGGAAATTATTCCGTCAATCATTATGTCAACCAAATCACAAATGAAGTAAAGCCCGATGATACCGTGGCATATCCGGCGGATCCGGTATCGGAATCATCTGCGGTTACCATCGATGAGATCAAAACCACCTATCGTGATGTGGATAAAATGAGCGCTCCCGATCCGGTTCACCTTGCTCAGGCCAAGTGCTATGCCTGTTTTTTTGCCGGACAATACAGACTGCCCTGTATAACGGTTCGGATGACTTATGTTAACCGAGTCGATCAGAAGATCAGATTTTTCCACGAACGTTACACTTATAAAGAAATACAGAACTGGTTTGATGACCTTTTTTCGGCATACAAAAAATGGGCTGTCTTTGAATTTGAATGGCTCCATACCCGGAATGAGGCCATAAAGCATACGGAGTTTCCCTTTGAATACAGAGACGGGCAGAAGGAACTGATGTCCCAGGTTTACAGGACCATATATCACAGGAGAAAGCTCTTTCTTGAAGCCCCTACCGGTGTGGGAAAGACGATATCCACGGTTTTTCCGTCCGTCAAGGCACTTGGCGAAGGCTTAAGCAACAAGATATTTTATCTTACGGCAAAGACCATTACAAGGACGGTGGCCCGGGAATGCTTTGACATCCTCAGGGATAACGGTCTTAAGTTTAAAACCGTGATAATAACAGCAAAGGAGAAGACCTGTCCTCTTGAGACTTCCGACTGCAACCCGACTGTCTGCCCTTATGCAAAGGGTCATTTTGACAGGATAAACGATGCGATCTATGATCTTCTGACGCATAATGACGATTTCTGCAGGGAAAGGATCGAGGAATATGCTCTGAAGCATCAGGTCTGTCCCTATGAGCTGTCGCTTGATATAGCCCTGTTTTCGGATGCCGTGATCTGTGACTATAATTATGTTTTTGATCCGAATGTATATTTGAGGCGCTTTTTCTCCGACACCTCCGTGGCGGAATACATCTTTCTGGTGGACGAGGCGCACAATCTTGCGGAGAGGGCAATGGATATGTACAGCGCAGAGCTGTACAGGGAGGATGTGCTGCATATTAAAAATCTCCTCAAGCAGGTTGACATAAAATCGGAAAGAGCCCTTGAATCCGTAAATAAAAAGCTGCAGATCCTCAAGAAACAGATCTTAACGGCTACGCTTACTGAAGAAGCCGCACCGGGAGATGACAGGGGCAGACCGGTGAGGACGGTCAAAACCCCGGACTTCAGGGTTTTTGATGACATCACGGATGCCGTTCTCTCGATAAACCGGGCCATAGCAAGACTGGATGAACTTCTGGATGAGGTTGAGAGATTTGAGGGCAGGGATGAGGTTCTGGAATTTTATTTTGAACTGAGACATTTCATAAACATGTTTGACTGCATGGGGGAAGATGACTATGTCATCTATGCTGAGCTTAAGGAGAATAGCCGACGCAGCGCCAGAAAGGAGCTCATGCTAAAGCTGTTATGTACAAATCCTTCGGAGAACCTGAAACAGCGGCTGATAAAGGCAAGGAGCACTGTCTTTTTTTCCGCGACTCTCCTGCCGGTCCAGTATTATAAGGACATGCTTTCGGGTGATCCCGAGGATTATGCCGTTTATGCATCTTCCGTATTTGATCAGAGAAAGAGGGGTCTGTTCATCGCAAACGATGTCAGTTCCAGATATACAAGGCGCAACGAGACGGAATACCTTAGGATAGCGGGATATATTGCGGATATCACGGCTCAGAATCCCGGAAATTACATGGTATTCTTCCCGTCCCATGCATTTTTGAACAGTGTTTACGAGCTATATGAAGAAAATTTTGCGGACATTCGGACCATTGTGCTAAAGCAGAAGAATGTCATGTCAGAGACCGAAAGGGAAGAATTTCTTGACACCTTTTACCGCAATGAGCATGATGAGGTGAGAAGAACGCTTATAGGATTCTGCGTTATGGGAGGCATTTTTTCGGAAGGAATTGACATGAAAAATGACTCCCTGATCGGTGCGATCATAGTGGGAACCGGACTTCCCATGGTGTGCAATGAACGGGAGATAATGAAGAGCTCCTATGACAGGGCCGGGCTTAACGGATTTGATTATGCATACAGATTTCCCGGCATGAATAAGGTCCTTCAGGCCGGAGGCAGGGTCATAAGGACAATAGACGATGTCGGTATAGTGGCATTGCTTGATGAGAGATTTCTTGCTGTTTCCTATAAAAAGCTGTTCCCGAGAGAATGGAGAGACTATCGGGTCTGTTCGGCCGATTCCGTTTCCGCCGGGGTAAGAAGCTTCTGGAACAATCATAAGTGAGAAATATAAGGAGACGTTTATGTGGGCTTATGAAAGTGTGTTTTATCAGATCTATCCTCTGGGGTTCTGCGGAGCTCCCTTTGAGAATGACGGAAAACAGGATCACCGGATCTTAAAGGTCATTGACTGGATACCGCATATGAAGAAACTGAATATAAATGCGGTTTATTTTTCACCGGTATTCGAAT
This sequence comes from Lachnospiraceae bacterium, assembly GCA_024682555.1. GTDB lineage: Bacteria > Bacillota > Clostridia > Lachnospirales > Lachnospiraceae > UBA2868. Next base: position 69,954 of record JAIKZD010000115.1, read on the forward strand.
CCGATACCCATGGTTATAATACCAGGGATTACACCGTCATCGACAAAAGGCTGGGAACCAACGGGGATTTTTCAAAGGTTGTTGGGAAACTGCATGAAAACGGGATTAAAGTCATCATCGACGGGGTTTTCAATCATGTGGGAAGAGGTTTCTTTGCTTTTAAGGATGTTCTGGAAAAAAGATGGAACAGCCGGTATAAGGACTGGTTCAACATAAGCTTTGACGGAAATTCCAATTATAACGACGGTCTGTGGTACGAGGGCTGGGAAGGCAATTATGATCTGGTAAAGCTCAACCTGAGGAACGAAGAGGTGATAAATCACATCTTTGATGCGGTTAAGGGCTGGGTCAAGGATTTTGACATAGACGGACTGAGGCTTGACGTGGCCTATTGCCTTGACAAGGATTTCTTAAAGAGACTCAGGGGTTTATGCAAGGGACTCAAGGAGGATTTCTTCCTTCTGGGGGAGCTTCTGCACGGGGATTATAACCAGTGGGTCAATGATGACATGCTGGATTCCTGCACCAATTATGAGTGTTACAAGGGCCTTTATTCGAGTTTTAATTCCATGAACATGTTTGAGATCGTGCATTCCCTCTTAAGACAGTTCGGACCGGAAAACTGGACCCTCTATAAGGGCAGGCATCTCGTATCCTTTGTCGATAATCATGACGTTTCAAGGATCGCCTCGGTCCTTAATGAAGAGAAACATCTGCCCCTCATCTACACCATGGCCTTCGGAATGCCGGGTATACCCATGGTCTATTACGGCAGCGAATGGGGTGCAAAGGCTGACAAGAGAGAGGGAGATCCCGCTTTGAGGCCCTGTTTTGAAAAGCCCGAATGGACGGATCTGAGTGAGCACATATCAAAGCTCGCCGCGATAAAAAAAGAGCACAAGGCGCTTAATTACGGCAATTTTACTTCACTTGTACTCACGAACAGGCAGTGCTGTTTTGAAAGAGCCTTCGAGGATGAGAGGATCATTGTCTGCGTCAATGCGGATTCCTCCGAATATACCGCCCACAGAGACTGGGGTCAGGGAAATGCGCTGGATCTTCTTACCGGTGAGTATGTGGACTTCGGGGCGGGTCTTACCATGCCGCCCATGTCGGCTTATATACTGAAAATGTAGGAAGAGCCGGATAAAACGGAGCAGCCCGGAATGCTTGTTTTTATTGCTTTATATACATTAAAATGGTAAAATATCAATGTTATTATTTCGAATTAGGGAAGGTACGAAAAAATGGCAAAGCAGGATAAAACAAAGACCCTGACCAACAAAGTGCCCTTTTTCAGTGCCATAAGCACCAAGATAATCGGGCTCGTGGCCGTGGCTCTCATCGTTGCGGTGGGTGCGGTACTTATGATAGTAACCGGTGAATTAAAAGATGTTATGCGGGAGACTACACTGAATGAGCTTACATCTCTTGCCGTTTCCGCGGGGGAAACCCTTGATGCACAGCTTGCAAGGGCTGAGGGGGAGACAAGTTCAACCTTTCTGACGGATGCTCTTTCCAGGGTAAAGGCCGAAGGCCTTGACAGCTCCTATGCATATCTGGTTGAGGGGTATACGGGAACAATGCTCTATCACCCCACCCCGGAAAAGATCGGGCAGCCTGTGGAGAATCCCCTGGTAAGCGGCCTTGTCAGCACCATAAAGTCCGGAGGAACACCAAAGACCTCTGACGGTGTTTCCTATGTCTACAAAGGGAAGAACAAATATGCGGGCTATACCCTGCTTGAAACGGCGGATTCCAAGGCAATCTTAGTGGTAACGGCTGATGAGGATGATGCTTTTGAGACCATTCACGCAGCCAGAAACAAAGCCATTATCGTAGCCGTTATCATAACGTTGATATGTATAGCTGCCGCTTTTGTCATAAGCACGCTGTTTACCAGACCGATCAAGGAACTCACCGGGATAATCGAGACCACCGCCGATTTTAACTTTAAGAGCGGCGGAGCGAAGACCGAAAAGCTCAGGAAGCGTAAGGATGAGACCGGTGTCATGGCAAGGGCCGTTTCAGGGATGAGAAGCAATCTGAGAAATATGGTCAGAAGCATCGATGATGCCAGCGGAAAGATCGATTTTAACGTAAAGGAACTACAGGATGTTACAAATGTCGTAAACAGCATGTGTACCGATAACTCCGCAACCACCGAGGAGCTGGCTGCGGGAATGCAGCAGACTGCGGCTACGGCCGAGAGTATTTATGCAAATATAGGATATATGCAGACCGGTGCGAAGGATATCTTACAGCTTTCAAAAGAAGGTGAGAGAATGTCCGGAGAGGTAATGAACCGGGCTTCCGACCTTAAGGATAAGACCATGGAAGCCACAAGAAAGACCAAAGAAACCTACGATTCCGTCAGGGAGAGATCGGAAAGAGCCATCGAAGGCTCCAAGGCAGTTAACAGGATAAATGAGCTTACTGAGGATATTATGGCGATCTCTTCGCAGACCGGGCTCTTAGCGCTTAATGCTTCGATAGAGGCGGCAAGAGCGGGAGAGGCAGGAAGAGGCTTTGCCGTTGTTGCTACGGAGATAGGTAACCTTGCGGAACAGACCTCAAAGACCGTAGCCGATATCAATAATATCGTTGGCGAAGTCAACGCTGCAGTGTCAAATATGACGGCCTGTCTGGAGGAGACTTCCGGTTTCCTTGAAAATACGGTTTTAGTTGATTATGCCGAGTTTGCCGAGGTTTCCGAGCAGTACAGCTCCGATGCGGGACAGTTCAGGGAGAGCATGGGCGATATTCATTCCTCCATCGATAATCTCGCCGATTCCATAGCAAAGATCTCGGATGCCCTTTCGGGGATCAATTCAACAGTCGGAGAATCGACTCTCGGTGTTACCGATATAGCGGGAAAAACAACGGATATGGTTACCAAGACCAGCGAGACCAACGGTCTTGTGGAAGAAAGCCAGCAGTGTGTTGAACAGCTGAAATCCATAGTAAGCGAGTTCACGATGTAGAGGTTATCACACTGCAGGTGATATGGCGATGTTTGTGACATCGTGATTTAATGGTTAATAAACGGGATATCACAGGATAAATGGAGAGGTACAAATGATCTATACACTGACCTTCAGCCCGTCGATCGATTATGTGCTCTATCTGGATAATGAGTTTGAAAGCGGCAGGATAAACCGCGTAAGACATGATGAGATCTATTACGGGGGAAAAGGTGTAAATGTTTCACAGGTTCTTTATGAACTTGGAATTGATAATACGGCTCTCGGTTTCGTAGCCGGCTTTACCGGGAAAGAGATCGATGACGGACTCAGACGCAAAGGGATCAACACGGATTTTGTATATCTGAGATCGGGAAGATCACGGATCAACATCAAGCTTAAATCCGATGTGGAAAGTGAGATAAATGCTGCTTCCCCCAGGATAGATGCCTCCGATATAAATGCCCTGTTTGAGAAGATCGACAAGATAGGCCCGAAGGATATTCTGGTGCTTGCCGGGAACGTTCCCGAGAACATAGACAGAAATCTGCCTGCCATGATAATCGAGAGGCTCAGTGATAATGCCACAAGGGTTATCGTGGACACCCAGGGGGAGTCATTGTTTAACATTCTTCCCTACAGACCCTTCCTGATAAAACCCAATCATGTGGAGCTTTCGGAGCTTTTCAACGAAGAGTTTTCCCCTTCGGACATAAGCAGGATCGAAGAGGCGGCGAGACGTCTGCAGGTAAACGGAGCAAGAAATGTTCTGGTCTCTCTTGCAAGCGAAGGAGCCATTTTAATAACGGAAGACGGTAAAGTATACCGCCGCCAGGCTCCGGGCGGTTATGTCAAGAATTCCGTGGGTGCGGGGGACAGCATGGTCGCCGGATTCATTGCGGGATTTTTAGAGGCCCATGACCTTGAAGACGCATTTATCATGGGAATAGCGGCAGGTTCCGCCACCGCTTTCTCGGACGGGCTTGCTTCGGGAAGCGAGATAAGGGATCTCTACAGGCTCATGAGATAGGATGATCTGAAGCAGAGTGGCATGTTCCAATCGGAAGGGATCTGAGGGAAATGCCGGATGGAAACGGACGAAAGATAGTTACGGAAAAATAATAAAAATATACGGAGTTTTGGAGTGTCATCATGAAAGTAGATTTGTTTTCAATCGGAAAATTTACGGTTCACAGTTACGGATTACTGATAGGTCTCGGTTTTCTGGTAGCTGTATTTTTGGGGAGCTACAGGGCTAAAAAGGTGAACCTTTCACCCGACCACTACAGCAATATAGCGATCTTCACCCTTATAATAGGATTCCTCGGCGGAAAACTCATGTACATGATAGTTGAGTTTAAGCGGCTTCTTGCGGATCCCATGAGTGTGATCGGTTCCGAGGGATTCGTGGTATACGGCGGTATAATCACAGGGGTACTGTCCATATTTGTCTATTGTAAGATCAATAAGCTTTCTTTCCTTAATTATATCGATCTTCTGGTTCCCTGTGTTGCCATCAATCAGGGCTTCGGAAGACTGGGCTGCTTCATGGCAGGCTGCTGTTACGGAAGAGAAACAACATCCCCCTTCGGAGTCGTATTTCCACCCGGGTCTCTGGCACCGGCGGGCGTTCCGCTTATCCCGACCCAGCTTATTTCGGCTGCCTTTGATTTTGCACTGGGTATTCTTCTGATCGTGCTGTTTAAGAAGTTTAAGAGGAGCGGGGATATCGGAGCCACCTATTTCTGTGCCTATTCCATAGGAAGATTCCTGGTTGAATGTCTGAGAAATGATGAGAGAGGTTCCGTTGGCGCTCTTTCGACTTCACAGTTTATCTCATTCTTTATTCTAGCTTTTTCCATTGTATTCTTTGCAATCAACAGAAAGCTGAATGTAAAGCCCTTGTGGATGGAGCCGGAGAGTGAAGTAAACGACACGGATGCGGAGAAAACCAAAAACGATGTGGATGAGGAGAAAACCTTAAACGACGCGGGTGCGGAATAAAACAACAATAAGAAACGGATGTATAAAAGAACCCCGAAACGCTGACCTCATGAGGTACGCATTTCGGGGTTTCTTTTTTTGTTCCGGCGTAAGTTCCTGACACTATGGGAATTGTATTTCCTACTGGATATCGAGACCGCTCCAGAGGTCATCCGGAACAAGTGCTACATAGGTCGTTCCCGTATTAAGAGTTATCATGTTTCCGTCTGTATCATAATATCTCGTGGGTGTGAGCTCGTCTTCCTTGGACCAGGTAATGGGAATTGCCTTTCCGCCTGTGATATAATATCCGTCCCTGTTAAAGTCGATGGAATGGAACATCATATATCCGTTCTCATCAAATTTAACGTATCTGGCATTCTGGATCAGCAGGTTTGTGAATGAAAGCTGCTCATTGTTGTTACCGGGATCCACGTGGGGCGAACCGTATTCAGAATACTTGTAAACACCCTCTGCCTCGTCATAATCAAGATAAGGCTTGTTGTGTCTGTAGGGCAGCTGGATATGGGTTGCATCCACTGCATTTGATCTTTCCGACAGATCAACCTTGTTTGTCTCGGAAGCGAACTGGTAATGAGGTCCGGGATAATAATCGTTGTAGGTTCTGCTGTAGCCCTTGCTGTCGAAGTTCTTATCAAGATCGCCGGTGCAGATGTACTCGGTAAACTCTCTTGATTTTCCGTTGTTTACCCTCGAGAAAGTACCGGAGAAGTTTTCAACATAATCCTTTGCAAGATAATCATCAATGTAGAAAGGACCGCCATCGTGGCAGATAACGGCATTCCACTCGGGAATGATCTGGAGATTGGTAGGTCTTACGCTTCGTATGGAACCGAGCTGCGTGATGCTCTCCCAGTCTTTTACCAGTACCATGAATCGTGTAACACCTTCATTTGCGGTAGAATTGGTCATCTCATATACGACATCGGCTTTTGTCAGCCCGTAGTGCGGCAGAGCGGTCTTTTCATTATCAACCATTGCTGCGATGGGTCTCTGATCCTTTAAGGATTCGTCGATCCAGCGGTTTGTCAGCTCGGAACGATACATCCCCTCTCTTGTCTCTTCCTCAACAACTGTCTCTTCGACGGCCTCTGTGGGAGCCGGCTGTTTGTCGTCATCAGTAATAACCTGTATCACGGGATCCGAAAAAGCGGGTTCTGTGGCAGGTGTTTCCCCTTTCTTCTTATCCTTGTCACAACCTGCAAGTACAAGGCAGGCAGCAAGCGTGATAAGAAGGAGTGCTTTTTTATTCCTCATAATTATATTCCTCCGTGTCTGAAAAACTACTTGAAAGATTATAACACAAAATATAATATTAGTCATGCAAAACTGAAAGTTTTATGTGATTGTTTTGTCTGCTGAAAAAATATAAGAAAACAGGGGGATATGCCTGCCGGCACGTACCGTCATGAAGGATTTTCTGACCAGGTGGGATTCTTTCGTGGAGAAACACGGAATATCCGGATCAACACTTAAAATACTTGCATATTTTATAATGTTCATAGATCATACGGCTGCCATGCTCATTCAGCCTTATGCCTATAAAAATGTGGGAAACATGCCTTATGAATCCTTTGAACGGATGAGCAGGTTATATGATATCATGCGGGGTGTTGGAAGGATTGCTTTCCCCATATTCTGCTTTCTTCTTGTGGAAGGGTATTTTCATACGAAAAATGTGTACAGATATGCTCTTTCCCTGTTTGTGATGGCGATCGTATCGGAGCCGGCCTTTGATCTTGCCCTTTACGGAAAGTTCTTCGATCCGTCCTATCAGAATGTTGCATTTACCCTTCTGTTAAGTCTCGTTGCCATATTCTGTGTGGACAGGTTTGCCCTGAATGAGAAGTATACTGCTTTGGTCAGGGTTATCATTTTTTACGTATCGGTCGGTCTCTGCATGCTGATCGCATGGCTTTTAAAGACGGATTACAGCTTTAAAGGCGTTATAGCGGTGGTGATAATGTTCCTGTTCCATAAGATCAGGCCTGTTGCCCTTCTGGCCGGAGAAGCGATCTTTGAATATGAGCCGACGGCATTTTTTTCCCTGATACCCTTAATGCTCTATAACGGGAAGAGAGGGCTTAAGATCAAGTATCTTTTTTATCTTGTATACCCCGGACACCTGCTTTTGATCTGGCTGATCTCCCGGGTGCTGCTATAGCCTTCCGGCCCTGCTTTCCGTTTATACGGTCCGGATTCCCGTTGATCCTGTCCTGAAGGTTTCTGATAAACTCGGAAAAATCCTTGTGCAGCCGCAGGAATTCGCTTACGGTACCTTCGAAGGGTGTTTTCCTGCCTGAGATGACCAGCTGTCTCAGGAAGGCATGCATGAGCTGCTTTCTGTCTTCGTCGATGTTATCCGCGGCTTTTGCCATTCGCAGTATCACGTCTCCGAGATTGTAGTAAAACTCGTTTACATTGGTTACCCCGGCTTTGTCAAACAGCTCGAATACCGTTTTTACAAAAACCTTTAATTCGTCCTCGGACATGCTTATAAGCCATCTGTTTATGGACTCATCCTGCATGGAGGCACGTTTTCTCAATTTATCCCTTTTGAATCTGTGATCGCTGATGGCCCAGTTAAAAGGATTATGCTGCATCAGGGCAACACCCTTGCATTCAACCACATCAAGGTCATCGGTTTCCGTGAGCAGCATTCCGACTATGGAAGATGCGGGGACCGATTTCCTTAAGTGTTTTCTGACAAAGGCCTTTTCGATATCTGTTATTGTTCCGGATGTAAAACCGGGACCATCGTGGGAATATATCCTTTTGATCTTTGATTTCTTCTCGTCGCTCAATTTTGCGCAGGAATAGACCGCAAGATTACCTCCCTTTGAATGTCCGCCCACATAGATGACACTTCCCAGTCTGTCAACGATATTGTTTAAATAGGACAGGGCATGAAGCTGGGCGGGCACGGGACTTTCATATACCATGTTGAAATCTTCCTTCCACCCGGTAATGGAATCATCGGTCCCGCGAAAAGCAACATAGGCCAGTTTCCCGGGAAACAGGAAGGTTACCGCACAAAACTGGATCTCCTTTTTGGGGTCCACGATATTCACATAGTTCTTCAGATACATGTTCCCGTAACGGACACTTTCCGATGCGGCCTGAAACAGCTCGCGGTTGATCTTTTCGTATCTCTTGTCAAGAAATGCGTCATCGATGCCGGGACGTCTTGATATCTGCCTGAGGGTGACGGTTTCGTCGATAAAGATCACGCTGTCAAATTTCAGATATGAGAGCTGGGAAAGAATAAGAGAATCGACCTCCCCAAAGGGCAGGTCGTCTAAGGATCTGTTTCCGTATTTTCGTACATAATCGGTGATGTTTATCATTTTATCCTGCCGGGCTTTCTGTAATATCTGAACATGGCTTTGCCCAGGATCTTCTTTTTGTAAACGAAGGTATTGACCCAGTATCTTGAATCGGCGGAGTTATTTCTGTTGTCCCCCATGACAAAATAGGCACCCTCGGGTACCGTTACGGGTCCGTAATCGCCTATGGGCTTTTCCTTGACATAAGGTTCATCAAGAGGTTCCGCGGAATTATTGATATAGATCTTTCCGTCTCTCATTTCCAGAGTTTCACCGGGAAGTCCGATAACTCTTTTGATGAACAGTTCCTTTTCATTGTCGGGAAATTTGAAAATGATTATATCTCCGCGTTTGGGTTCGCTGTTTATATACGCAAGCCTGTTTCCGAATATGCGGTCACCAGTCATTATCGTTGATTCCATCGAAGCGGAGGGTATAACGGCATTCACAAGGATGAACATATTAAGCACAACGGCAAGGACCACAGCAACTTCTATGGCTATAATCCATTCTTTGATCTCTTCACTGATGGCACTGTTTCTCATAAATCATGTCCTCTGCTTCTGCAAAAAAGGATAAAAGGCCTGCGACCGTTTTGACCTCAATATCGTATTATAGTATAATCATGGATGGAATACAAGCGGACGAGAGGGGTAGACGATGCTGTTCAATTCATTGCAATTTCTTGTGTTTTTCCCCATAGTGTTGATCCTTTATTTTATAATGCCGCAAAGATACAGATACTTATGGCTGCTTCTCTGCAGTTATTTCTTTTACCTTTGCGCCGATTCTTCAGCACCCCTCCTTCTTATAATAGCAACTGTTATATCGTGGGCCGCAGGGAACGCTATGGATAAAATAACAGGGCCAAAGATAAAAAGAGGCATTGCAATAACATCCGCTATAATAAATCTGCTTCCTCTTATAATATTGAAATACGGGGCTTTTTTCATTGGCCTTTCCGGAACGGGTATTTCTTTTGACCCATTGCTGCCGGCGGGGATATCTTTCTATATATTCCAATCAACAACATATATTATTGACAGATACAGGGGTGAAGGCATAAAAGAAAAGAACTTTTTGAAATATGCCCTTTTCGTTTCGTTTTTTCCCTGCATCCTGTCGGGCCCCATAGAGAGATCGAAAAACTTCCTTATACAGACTGACAGGGAAGAGGATAAGCATTTTGAGCCGGTGCGATGCAAAAAAGGTCTCATGTATATGCTGTGGGGTTATTTCCTTAAGTTAGTCATCGTATCCAGACTTGCCATACTTACGGATTATGTTTTCTCATCTTATGAAGATCTTAAGGGTTATCTGATCCTTGTTTCCGTAGCCGCCTATTCCTTTCAGATCTATTCCGATTTTGCCGGATACTCGTTTATTGCTGCGGGCTGTGCAAAAATACTCGGGTATGATGTTACCGTCAATTTCCGACAGCCTTACCTTGCAAAAAGCGTAGCCGATTTCTGGAGAAGATGGCATATTTCGCTCTCCACCTGGTTTCGGGATTATTTATATATACCCCTTGGAGGAAACAGGAAAGGCGAGGTCCGCCGTTATGTGAATATAATGATAGTTTTTCTGCTGAGCGGGCTTTGGCATGGTGCAAACATGACTTTTCTGTTCTGGGGCTTTCTCTTCGGACTGTATCAGGTGGCAGGCTATATCATCGGAAAGGTTTCTCTCGGGGTATCCGGGAGCACCGGGACCTCCCCGGTTAAGAAAACCGGTGAGGCTTCCTCAACTGCCCGGGGCGGCAGGAGGTTATCGGGCATGCGGACTGCCGGGAAGATCTTTGGGACCTATATCCTTGTGACACTGACCTGGATCCCCTTCAGATCCGAAAGTATTTCCGAGGCCTTCGGGATATTTCGTTCGATCTTTACGAATAATGGTTTTAACGGCTCCTTCGGAGGCAGTCTCTTTGAACTGGGGCTGGGAACCAGGAATCTTGTTTTTGTTATAGCGGCGGTTTTGATACTTATACTTACCGATGTTATGTGTGAGAAAAGAAAATGTACGATTTCGGGTCTTTTTGAGAGAACAGGGGCATTATACAGGTGGGGATATTATTATCTTCTTATTATAATGATACTGTTCTCACTCAACCTTTCAACAACAGAGTTTTTGTATCAGCAATTCTGAATTTGCAGAGGAAGCGGTTATTAATGAAAAAAACAGGGAAATTTCTGGCAAAGTGCCTGTTAGCGCTTATGCCTTTCATAATGATGATACTGTATACTGCTTTCTTCCCCATGGGATATATGGATAAGGAATATCCTTCCTGGAAGTATACAAAGGAAGAACAGAAGGGAAGCACGAAACTTAAAGGCTCCGGAACGGTAAATACGGTTATCATAGGAGACTCAAGGGCTATGGCTGATCTTGTTCCGGCGGGGCTCGGGGATGATGTGGTCAACCTTGCCGTTGGAGGTGCCACCAGCGTTGAGATGTATTATACCCTGAAGGATCACATCGAAAATGTGGGAGTGCCGGAGACCGTAGTGATAATGTTTGCACCTTTCCATTATTCCTATATGGACAATTTCTGGACCAGGACGGCATATTTTCATCATCTTAAAGTAACTGATGTTATCAAAGTATATGCCGAGGGAAGGAAGCTACGGGCTGATACCTTTGAGGATGGAGAACATGATCTGTTTGATCTGATAAGCCGGATCCTGTTTTTGCCCGACAGTTATCTTCCTGCCATACTTAATTCCGGATTTTTCGGCAGATATGATGAAAATATCTCAGAGTATGATAAGATTATAGAGCAGAGAGGCCATGGTCTGTTCGGCACCATGGAGGGATGCAGTGATCTGAATTATGAAGCTAATTATACCGGGATGAAAATGGACGGAGACCATCCGCTGATCGATAAATATATGAAAAAAATCCTTGACCTGTGTCGGGAAAACTCAGTAAATATCATACTCAGTCAGCCTCCGATGAATGAAACCTCATATGCCGCACTCGATGCTGACTACCTCAGTCAATATTTTAACTATATAGAAGGTCTTTCTTCCTATTATAATGGGGGAGTTTTTGAAACCTCCATACCCGAATATGAGAACAGATACTTCGGTGATTCCTCTCATCTGAATGAGGCCGGGGCGGAAAAATATACGGCGGCTTTTTATGAGAGGTATTTAAAATAAACCGGACAACAGGTCGGATCCGGCCTTTATCCGAAGGAGAAGGAAATGGAACAGAGATATGACGGAATAATATTTGATGTGGACGGAACCCTGTGGGATTCCACTTCCGTGGTGGAAAAGGCATGGAATAAAGCCCTTGCCGATAACGGCTTTCCCGATATTTCCGTTACCGCTGACAGGCTGAAGGGGTTATTCGGGCTTCCAATGCTTGATATAATAAAGGATATAGTGCCCGAATCGACCTTAGAACAGAGAAAGGCGTTTCTTCCGGTATGTTCGAAATATGAGTTTGAGTTTCTGGAAAAGGAAGCCGGGACCGTCTATGAGGGGCTTCCGGAAACACTGAAAAAACTTTCGGAGACTCACAGGCTTTTTATAGTCAGTAACTGTCAGAGCGGGTACATAGAACTGCTGTACAGAAAGACCGGACTTGGCCGGTATTTCATAGAAGGGATATGCCCGGGAGACACCGGAAAGCTTAAAGCCGACAATATAAGAATAGTCATTGACCGATACGGTCTATCAAAACCTCTTTACGTGGGGGATACCCAGATGGACGCAGATGCCTGCATGAAGGCCGGTGTTCCCATCTGTTTTGCCGCATACGGCTTTGGCAGGGTGGCTGAACCGGATCACATTATTTATTCACCTTTGGAGCTTCTGGATATATGCTGAAACAAACCGGAAAAAGGGAAAAGCAAATATCTGTGTCTGTGGCGGCCGTGCTTCTTGCGGGGGCCTTTCTTTCCGGCTGCTCGGAAAGAGCGGGACATGGGGCGCCTGCCGTTAACAGCAAGGAATATTTCAGGGAGCAGGGTATCGCGTATATGGAACAGGAGAGATATACCGATGCGATAGTCTCCTTTGAAGCGGCCCTGAAAAGATCCAATGGTATAGTAAGGAACATTGACTATGATATTTCCTATTACCTTGCCATTGCCGAATATAAGGCCGGAAATCATGAAGAGGCCTACAACATATATACGGCCATAATCGAAATGGATGACAAGGCTGCCGATGCCTATTATTTAAGGGGCAGGGTAAACCTGTACGAAGGCAATAAGGAGGCAGCGCTTGAGGATTACGATAAGGCAGTGGCCCTGACTAAGAATGATCCCAACCTTTATAAAAGGATATATCTGGATCTTTCCTCCCTCGGTTACGAAGAAGAAGGAAAGGTCTATGTTACAAGAGCTCTGGAGAGCGATCCGAAGATCAGTGATTATCACAGGGGAATCTATTCATATTATCTCGGGAAATATGATGATGCACGGACCTATCTCGAAAAGGCCAGGAGTAAGAACAGCAACTCCGATCTCATAGCGTATCTGGGAAAGACCTATAAGAAACTGGGTGATAACGGTTATGCGGCTTCTCTTTTCGAAGCTTATCTCGGAAGTGATCCCACAAATGCGGAGATATATAACGAGCTTGGACTTGTGAGACTTGAATCCGGTGACCTGGACGGGGCACTGACCGCATTTCAGAACGGCATATCCACCGGCGACGAGGCCGTGATGCAAAGCCTTTTGTTTAACGAGATAGTAACCTATGAGTATAAGCTTGATTTCGGTTCGGCCAAAAATAAAATGGCAGAGTATCTGAGCAGATACCCGGATGATGAAAAAGCAGTAAGGGAAAATATTTTTCTCAGTACAAGATAAACTATCTGTTGTGGATGACATAATTATGACCAAGATGGTCAATATCAGGGAACTGATCATCCAAACCCCAATATATAGCGATTTTACGGGCTGACCGGTAGACATAAGATTATTATAGTAAAGCACAATATCTTGTTCGGGTATTTAAAAAAGAACAATAGATATTGTGTTTTTGTATTGACGGACTAATTTTTTTTATATATACTAAATGTGTTCTTCGGCAGGGAGAATACCGAAAAACATGACCGAACCGGTCAAAAAAATAAGGGAGAGTAGCACGATAATTTCAGTGAAGGGATCAGTACGATCCGGAAGTAGCTTAGGGGTGTCTGCGGTTCTTAAAAAAGGAAGGGGTTGTTACCGGAATGTTCAGTGTTGTAAAAAGAGACGGAGAAATAGCGGATTTTAATCTTACAAAGATCAATGATGCCATTATGAAGGCGTTTAATGCCTGTGACAAGAACTATAATAATGACATGATCGATCTTTTGGCCTTAAGGGTCACGGCAGATTTTCAGAGTAAACTGGATGGCGATAAGATTCATGTTGAAGATGTTCAGGACAGTGTTGAGACTGTTCTGGAGCAGGCTGGCTATACCGAGGTTGCAAAGGCATATATCCTTTATCGTAAGCAGAGGGAGAAAATGCGTAATATCAAATCCACCATTCTTGATTACAAGGATGTGGTAAACAGCTATGTCAAGGTAGAGGACTGGCGTGTAAAGGAAAATTCCACCGTTACTTATTCGGTGGGAGGACTTATATTAAGCAACTCCGGTGCCGTTACGGCAAATTACTGGCTCTCGGAGATCTATGATCAGGAGATCGCCGATGCTCATCGTAATGCGGATATCCATATTCATGATCTTGCCATGCTTACGGGATATTGCGCCGGATGGAGTCTCAAGCAGCTTATAAAGGAAGGTCTCGGCGGCATAACCGGAAAGATCACTTCCGCCCCTGCATCACATCTGTCCGTGCTCTGCAACCAGATGGTCAATTTCCTCGGGATAATGCAGAACGAATGGGCCGGTGCCCAGGCATTCTCATCTTTTGATACCTACCTTGCTCCTTTTGTTAAGAAGGATAATCTTTCCTATGATGAAGTAAAGAAATGTATAGAGTCCTTCATATACGGAGTAAACACTCCCAGCCGCTGGGGTACTCAGGCACCGTTTTCGAATATCACCCTGGACTGGACGGTACCGGAGGATCTTGCCGAGCTTCCTGCCATAGTCGGCGGAAAGGAAATGGACTTCTGTTATAAGGATTGCAAGAAGGAAATGGACATGGTCAATAAGGCATTTATTGAAACCATGATAGAAGGCGATGCAAACGGCAGAGGCTTCCAGTATCCCATACCCACATATTCAATAACAAGTGATTTCGACTGGTCGGATACGGAGAATAACAGGCTCCTGTTCGAAATGACATCCAAATACGGAACACCTTATTTCTCAAACTACATCAATTCGGACATGAAGCCCAGTGATGTCAGGTCAATGTGCTGCAGACTTCGTCTGGATCTCAGGGAGCTCCGAAAAAAAACGGGTGGTTTCTTTGGCGCGGGCGAAAGCACCGGTTCCATCGGTGTTGTTACGATCAATATGCCGAGGATAGCATATCTTTCACAGAACAAGAGCGATTTCTACAGACGTCTTGACAGGATGATGGATATAGCCGCCAGAAGCTTAAAGGTTAAGAGGGGTGTCATCACCAAACTCCTGGATGAGGGATTATATCCTTATACAAAGAGATATCTCGGAAGCTTCAAGAATCATTTTTCAACCATCGGACTCATCGGAATGAATGAGGTCGGTCTTAATGCAAACTGGTTAAGAGCGGATCTTACGGACAAGAGGACTCAGGATTTCACCAAGGAAGTCCTTAACCATATGAGGAACAGGCTTTCGGATTATCAGGAACAGTATAATGATCTCTATAATCTTGAGGCAACTCCCGCAGAGAGTACCACCTACCGTCTGGCAAAGCATGACAAGAAGAAATATCCTTCCATCAAGACCGCGGGAAAGCCCGGAGATGTGCCTTACTATACCAACAGCTCACACCTTCCTGTTGAGTATACTTCTGATATCTTTGATGCTCTTGATATTCAGGACGAACTTCAGACCTTATATACGTCGGGCACCGTTTTCCATGCTTTTCTCGGTGAAAAGCTTCCCGACTGGAAGGCAGCGGCAGATCTTGTAAGAAAGATCGCCGAGAATTATAAGCTTCCTTATTATACTTTGTCACCCACCTATTCGATATGCAGGGATCACGGTTATCTTGCGGGTGAACACAAGACCTGTCCCGAGTGCGGCAAGACTACCGAGGTTTACAGCCGTATCACCGGTTATTACAGGCCTGTTCAGAACTGGAACGACGGAAAGGCTCAGGAATACAAAAACAGGGTAGTATATGATTTAGAGAATTCTTCCTTAAAGAGACCCACGGCTGCAATGGTTACACTTAAGGGACTTAACAGCAATGATGAGGTGAAGTTCTCGACCGTTGAGAATGTTAAATATCTTTTCACCACCAAGACCTGTCCCAACTGTAAGCTTGCAAAGGAGTACTTAAAGGATGAAAAGGTCGTTCTGATCGACGCAGAGGAAAATTCGGAGTTGGCAAGGAAATATGGCGTAATGCAGGCGCCCACCCTGGTTGTCATAAACGGCGATGAGGTGCGCAAATATGCAAATGCTTCAAATATCAAGAAGTATGCGGCCGAAAAGGATATGATCCTTGCATAGTTTCGGGAAGGATGCAAAGGACCGCAGAGGGGAACTGTGGTCTTTATAAAGGAAAAAGAGAGATGGATCATAAAAGGATATCCGAATGATAAAGGGGAAGGGAATGCACGGGTGCATTTCCTTCTTTATTGTGGCAGTCAGCCGGGAATCCGGTATCCTGCCCGGAAGATCAAACCTGAAGGATCAGGCTTGAAGGATCAAACTTGAAATATCAAACCTGGAAAATCAATCGAAAACATGGAGGAAGATTATGATCGACAGACTGACAGAGGAGATCAAAAAGAAAAATGCACCGATAGTTGTGGGGCTGGATCCTACGCTTAAAATGATCCCGGATCATATAAAGAAAAAGGCATTCGGAGAATACGGAAGGACACTGAAGGGAGCCGCCGAGGCAGTATGGGATTTTAACAGGGCTCTTGTGGATTCGGTATATGACCTGATACCTGCGGTAAAACCGCAGATAGCGATGTATGAACAGTTCGGCCCCGAAGGGGTCATGGTCTTCAAGAAGACGGTTGATTACTGTAAGGAAAAGGGGCTCATCGTTATCGGGGATATAAAAAGAGGGGACATCGGGTCCACCTCGGAGGCTTATGCACTGGGACATCTGGGAAAGGTCGATATTGATGGCGAGCTTGTTCCCGCATTTGATGAGGACTTTGTCACCGTAAATCCCTATCTTGGCTCGGATGGCGTAATGCCCTTTATCGATGTATGCCGCAGCGAGAATAAAGGTATCTTTGTTCTTGTAAAAACTTCCAACAAAAGCAGCGGGGAATTTCAGGATCAGAGACTTTCGGATAAAGACGGCAGGATGCTCTACGAGACCGTCGGAGAGATGGTGGATGAATGGGGCCGTGACTGCATGGGAACCGATTACAGTAATGTGGGAGCCGTTGTCGGAGCGACTTATCCGGAGGTTGGAAAGATCTTAAGGGAGATAATGCCGAAAGCATATATACTTGTGCCCGGCTACGGTGCCCAGGGCGGAAAGGGAAGCGACCTTAAATACTTCTTTAATAAAGACGGGTTAGGTGCTATTATTAATTCATCACGCGGTATAATAGCGGCCTATAAGAATGAAAAATATTCACAGGATTATCCGGAAACGGCATTTGCCGATGCGGCAAGGGCCGCCGTTCTGGACATGAAGGAGGATATCAATGTCTGCATATAAGGAAGAGTTCATTAACTTTATGATAGAGTGTGATGTCCTGAAATTTGGGGATTTCA
Organism: Lachnospiraceae bacterium; assembly: GCA_024682555.1. Lineage (GTDB taxonomy): Bacteria > Bacillota > Clostridia > Lachnospirales > Lachnospiraceae > UBA2868. The sequence continues at coordinate 87,067 of JAIKZD010000115.1, forward strand.
CTCTGAAGAGCGGAAGAAGATCCCCTTTTTTCATGAATGCGGGCGCCTATGTTACCGGCGGCCAGCTTATGAGACTCGGTGAATACTATGCAAAGGCGATCCATGAGAGCTTCGGCGATGACTTTGATGTCCTGTTCGGACCGGCTTATAAGGGTATCCCTCTGGCTGTTGTCTGCTCGGTCGCTTTTCACAACCTGTATAACAGGGAAATAAGATACTGTTCTAACCGTAAGGAGATCAAGGATCACGGGGATACTGGAATCCTTCTCGGATCCGGGCTTAAGGACGGTGACAGGGTCGTGATGATCGAGGATGTAACGACTTCCGGCAAATCCATAGAGGAAACGTTTCCCATCATTAAAGCCCAGGCCGATGTAAATGTTATAGGACTTATGGTGTCATTAAACAGAATGGAAAGAGGATCGGGCGGTGAGAATAAAACCGCTCTTGAGGAGATAAGCAGTACTTACGGTCTGAAAACAGGGGCCATAGTTACGATGCCTGAGGTGATCGAATACCTTACCGGCCGAAACATAAACGGGAAGGTATTGATCGATCCCGGTATAAAGGCCGCTCTTGATAAGTATTATGAAGAATACGGTGTCAGGTAATGCCAAAGCCTAAAAAGATAAAAAAGAAAAAGAGCTTCATGTTTACGACCAGGCATTATTCTTTTACCGGGATAGTATCACTTGCTCTTGCCGTCATATCTTTGCTTGGTCTTGTTTTTTCCGTACTCATCGCCTATTCGGGGGGCGGAAACGTCGATTCGCATTACGGTGCGGTAGGGCTGTCGGCGGTATTTATGAACATTACCAGCGTCATTGGAGCCTTCATCAGTCTCAGTGAAAGAGATACTTATGTCTGGGTGCCGAATGCCGCCCTTGTGGCCGATGCCGTTGATATGATAGCCTGGATATTACTTGTTGTTTGGGGGACATAAGACCATGCTTGATGAAAGACTGGAGTTATCCACAGACAGAATACGCAGGATGACAGATGGGGATATCCCCGCAGAAATGCCATTTTATGCGTATTTCAGGGATACGGCGGAATTTTTGATCCTGCTTCGTTCCATACTTCCCGAGGGAGATTATAATGAGTTATGTAAACTAAATCCCGAAGAGGCAGTAAAACTCAATCATGAGCTTTACAGGGACATTTTGCCGGAAAATTACGGTTCCTCTTACGGGAATCCGGAATATATGAAGGATCTTTCATCCGGATACGGATACGATCCGAAACTTTCGCAGTATCTCTGTTTTCTGTATGCACAGCTCAGGGGCCTGATCCCCTATGCGGTGGAAAACAGGCGGGAGATATTCGTCAGCTATCTTGAACTGTTCATCCAGGTCTATGATATCTTTCTGTTTGCATTTAAGGATTCCGTTATCCCCGATCCCGGAGAGGTTTATGAGACCCTTTACTGGTTTGAAAGGGATAATATCGACATACTTGTAAAGGATATGGTTCTTGACAGGATATCCTGTGAAAGGACCTTTGCCCTTGATATCATAATGAATTCGGATCTTACGGATACAAGGTATCTATATGATTTCGGCGAGTATATTTCGGAGAACGAGATAAAGACTGTAAGATTTTTAAACACCCTTCCGAAAAAAGAGATAGAAGAGATGGCCGCCACCTATACCGGGGCATACAGGACCGGATTCATCAAGGCGGGGAAGCCGCTTGATAAAAAAATATCCGTAAATATCCGCTATTGCCTCGGCTTTGAGCTGATAATCAGGGAAGCGGTAAAACAGTTCAACGAGATGGGATTACAGGTGATATTGTATCGCAGCCCTTCGCTTGCCGGGATCAGAAGCTCCCATATAAGAACAGGTTACTACGGGGCAATTCCAAACAGGCAGTTTGATTATGACCATAAAGAGGACAGTGCCATTTTCCTTGATAACGAATATGTTACCAGAAAGATCGACATAATGCGGTCCGTATATGAGGAGAATAAGAAGCTTGCAAAGGGCCATGCGGGACCGGCCGTCATAGAAGTCTTCGGAGAAGATCCCTTTACTCCAAAAAGCCACGGATCGGCGCTCAAATTCTCGAAAAAACAACAGGATCTGTTTGTAAGCTATTCCGATCAGGCCGGAAGGCTCTCAAACGAATATATACCCGGAGATGAAAGAAGCTTTACCATCATTGCCTATCCCATTCCGGAGATAGGAAAGGATTACGAGGCGGTCTTTAAGGAAACCGTGAAGATCAATACCCTGGATTCGGAAGCTTATGAAAAGATGCAGCAGATAATCATAGATGAGCTTGACAGAGCGGAGAGGGTGCATATACTCGGAAATCGTGAAGCGGGCAATGAAACGGATCTTTTTGTAGAGTTATGTAAACTAAACGATCCGGAGCATGAAACCATCTTCGAAAACTGTGTTGCCGACGTCAATATACCCGTCGGTGAGGTCTTTACCTCTCCTGTTCTCAAGGGAACGAACGGACTTTTACACGTGACGGAGGTTTATCTTGAGGGACTTAAGTTTACCGATCTCCGTGTGAGATTTAAGGATGGTGTCATCTCGGAGTATTCCTGCAAAAACTTCGACGATGACGGGGAGAACAGAAAATTCATCGAGGAAAACCTCCTCTTCCATCATAAAACCCTTCCCATGGGGGAATTTGCCATCGGGACGAATACCACGGCTTACAGGATGTCCAGGGAATACAACATAGGCGGAAGGCTCCCGATACTTATAGGAGAAAAGACGGGACCTCATTTTGCGGTAGGAGATACCTGCTATTCCCATGAGGAAGATGTAAACATATATAATCCCGACGGCAAGGAGATAGTGGCAAAATCCAACGAGATCTCGGATAAGAGAAGTACTGATCCGGCATCGGCCTATTTTTTCTGCCATACTGATATCACGATCCCTTATGATGAGCTCTGCCTTATAGAAGCCGTACATAAGGACGGAAGTGTTACGGAGATAATAAAGGACGGACTTTTTGCCCTTAAAGGACTGGAAGAACTGAATGAACCCCTTAGAGCTTTGTCTTGAAGATAAGGGATATATCGGATATATTATGAAAGAAAGGAAAGATGAGAATTTATGGCGGTAATATCTATAGTAATGGGCAGCGATTCCGACATGCCCGTGATGGCAAAAGCCTGTGAGATACTGGACAGATTCGGTGTGGAATATGAGATGAACATCATTTCCGCCCACAGGGAGCCCGATATATTTTTTGATTATGCAAAAAACGCGGAAAGCAGGGGAATAAAGGTGATAATAGCGGGAGCCGGCATGGCTGCCCACCTTCCGGGAATGTGTGCGGCTCTGTTTGACGGACCCGTTATCGGAATACCGATGCACACCACCTCTTTAGGCGGAAAGGATTCCCTTTATTCGATAGTACAGATGCCCTCCGGGATCCCCGTGGCGACGGTAGCCATAAACGGAGGCGCAAACGCAGCCCTTCTGGCTTTAAAGATACTTGCCGTCACGGATGAAGGAATAAAAAAGGACTTAAAGGATTATAAGGAAAAGCTCAAGTCCGATGTCATGAAAAAAGATGCACATCTTAAGGAAACGGGTTATAAAGAATACAACAAATAAGACATATTCATGGAGGAAAAAATGGATTATAAGAGCGCCGGAGTTGATATTGAAGCAGGTTATAAGGCTGTAGAACTGATGAAGGAGCATGTGAAAAAAACCATGAGACCGGAAGTGATAGGGGGTCTCGGAGGTTTTTCCGGTGCTTTTTCCCTTGAGAAATACATGAAAATGGAAAAGCCGACCCTGGTTTCGGGAACGGACGGCGTAGGTACCAAGCTTAAGCTTGCCTTTCTTATGGATAAACACGATACCATAGGCATAGACTGCGTCGCAATGTGCGTTAACGACATTGCCTGTGCCGGGGGAGAGCCCCTGTTTTTCCTGGATTATATCGCCTGCGGAAAAAACGAACCCGAAAAGATCGCTTCCATAGTCAAGGGTGTGGCGGAAGGCTGCAGCATGGCCGGAGCCGCACTGATAGGCGGCGAGACCGCCGAAATGCCGGGATTCTATCCGGTTGATGAATACGATCTTGCGGGATTTGCGGTAGGCATAGTTGACCAGAGCAGACTGATAACCGGAAAGGATATTGCCGAGGGAGACAGTATCATAGGAATAGCATCTAGCGGCGTTCATTCAAACGGATATTCCCTTATCAGAAAGATCTTCCCCATGCGGGAGAGTAATATGACGGAACATATTTCAAGCCTCGGCTGTTCTCTCGGAGAGGCTCTTCTGACACCGACGAAGATCTATGTGAAGGCCTTAAACTCGGTGAAGGATGCGGGAATAACCATAAAGGGCTGCTGTCATATAACCGGCGGCGGATTTTACGAGAATGTTCCGAGGATGCTTCCCGAAGGAAAAAGAGCGGTCATCAAAAAGGACAGCTATGAGATCCCGCCTGTCTTTAAGCTTATTGAGGACAGCGGAAAGATCGAAGAGAAGATGATGTACAATACCTATAATATGGGCATTGGCATGATGCTCGCGGTGAATAAGGAAGATGAAGAAAAAACCATAGGTGCCGTTACGGCTGCAGGAGAAAAGGCCTTTAAGATAGGTCATATAGAAAACGGGGAAAAGGGCATATCATTATGTTAAATCTGACGGTTCTCGTCTCCGGGGGAGGCACAAATCTTCAGGCGGTCATTGATGCCATCGCTTCGGGAGAGATAACGGATACAAGGATAGGTCTTGTGATAAGCAATAAAAAAGATGCCTATGCACTGACGAGAGCAAAGGATGCAGGGATCGAAACCCTGTATTTATCTCCAAAGGATTTTGAAAACCGGGAAGATTATGATAAAGCCATGATCGGTGCCATCGATGAAAAAGGCACGGATCTCATTGTGCTTGCGGGTTTTCTGGTGGTACTGTCGCCGGAATTTACCGATCATTACAGGGGAAAGATCATCAACATCCATCCCAGTCTGATACCCTCATTCTGCGGGAACGGCTATTACGGACTTAAGGTCCATGAGAAGGTTCTTGAGAGAGGAGTCAAGGTAACGGGTGCAACCGTTCACTTTGTGGATTCGGGCACGGATACGGGACCTATCATCATGCAGAAAGCAGTTTCCGTAAAAAATAACGATACCGCACAGATTCTCCAGAGAAGAGTGATGGAAGAGGCCGAATGGATAATACTGCCAAAGGTGATAAACGCCATAGCCCACGGAAATGTCAGACTCGAAGAAAAGAAAGCGTACGTTATTGAATAATTAAATAACAGGAAGAACCTGTTATGCGGTTTTTAAACCGAAGGCCGGATCGAAGATAACGAGCGGTCTGATATCATTAACTGAAAGGGATATATAATAATGAAAGTTCTGGTTGTCGGAGGCGGCGGCAGGGAGCATGCCATAGTTACAAAAGTGCATCAAAGCAGCAGTGTGGATAAGATATACTGTGTTCCGGGTAATGCCGGAATAGCAGCACTGGCGGAGTGTGAAAACATATCCGTTATGGATTTTGACAGGATAGCTGACTATGCACTGGAAAAAAAGGTGGATCTGGTGATCGTGGGACCCGATGATCCGCTGGTTGGCGGTCTTACCGATCATCTTGAGGCAAAGGGCTTAAGAGTTTTCGGACCGCGGAAAAATGCTGCCATCCTTGAGGGAAGCAAGGCTTTTTCCAAGGATCTTATGAAAAAATACGGGATCCCGACTGCAGCGTATGAGAACTTCGACAATGCTGAAGATGCCATGAAATATATTGAGAGCGCGCAGATGCCCATAGTACTGAAGGCCGACGGTCTTGCCCTGGGAAAGGGTGTTCTCATCTGCAGCAGTATCGATGAGGCAAAAGACGGCGTCAGGCAGATCATGATCGACAGAAAATTCGGAGATGCCGGAAACAGACTTGTTATAGAAGAGTTTATGCAGGGAAGGGAAGTATCGGTTTTAACTTTTGTTGACGGAAAGACCATAAAGCCCATGACCTCCGCTCAGGATCACAAAAGGGCCCTTGATAATGATGAGGGGCTGAATACCGGAGGAATGGGAACGTTCTCACCCAGCCCTTTCTATACAAAAGAAATAAGCGAATACTGTCAGAAGAATATATTTGAGCCCACGGTTGCAGCCATGGCCCGGGAGGGCAGGGAATTTAAGGGTATAATCTTTTTTGGACTTATGTTAACCAAGTCAGGTCCCAAAGTGCTTGAATACAACGCCAGATTCGGCGATCCTGAGGCACAGGTAGTTCTCCCGAGAATGAACAATGATATCATTGAGGTGATGAATGCCTGCATAGACGGAACACTTGATAAGATCGATCTGTCTTTTGAGGACAATGCAGCCGTCTGCGTAGTGCTTGCATCGGAAGGATATCCCGTTAAATATGAAAAGGGATTTGAGATAAAGGGACTGGATGCATTCGATGGAAAGGACGGCTATTTCTGTTTCCACGCCGGAAGTGCATTTAAGGACGGAAAGATCGTAACAAACGGGGGAAGGGTTTTAGGGATCACCGCCGTCGGAAAAGATCTGAAAAAGGCACGGGCAAATGCCTATGAAGCCGTTAAGTGGGTCGATTTTGAAAATAAGTATTGCAGGAGCGATATAGGCAGAGCCATAGATGAAGCATGATCATAAAGTCACTGAACTTAGAAGATCCGTTTTTTAACGTGTTTGCGAAAGGAGACAGGATGCGAAGCAGAATCTGTAAGTTGATCGGGATCGTTTTATCATCGTTTATAATATCCGGGATAGTGACATCACCGGTTTCCGCCGTAGAACAGGCGGTTTCCATACCAACCTCAAACAGTGAGGTCTTAGTGTCTTCCGTCTTTCCGGATGAGTACCTTCCGGTGGGATTCCACAAGGATACGACGACATATCAGGGAACCGCTGTTGAGTGTGCAAAATTCGATATGGGAGATATAACTCTTCTGTATACAATGGATAACTCCGGAGCTAACGGTGCTTTCAGGATCTATAACGGAACGGATCCGGAGCTTTCCGATTACAGAAATATAGACGGCGGGAACGGAAAATACATCATCGTATTAAAGGCGGACGAAAGCGTGACCATTCCGAAGGGATATACAAAGGCTACCTTACAGTGGAACGGCCAGAATCTTGAAGCTTATATGATGGCAGATGCCACTGCCGTTTCCGAAACACCGGAGCCCGGGGCTGCCGTGCCTTCGGATTTCTTTTTACTGTATGCCATCAATTCGGAAGGAAACACGGGATGGTATCAGTATGACCAGGTAGAGGGTACCTATCAGAGATATCTTCCTTTAGGGGATTCAAATTCCGTGACGATTTCCGATGACGGGTCATCTCTGGACATTACGGATCTTCCGGTCTGGGTGTATGTTGCGGTGGGTGTTTTATTTGTACTTATGCTGATCTTTATGATCATCATGATCATTTCCCTTGTAAAACTCAAGGAATATCAGGGATATGAATATATTGACGAGGACGAGTTCTATGCGGAGAATACCAAGGCTTCACAGAATTCCCGGACAGACCAGTCTGCGGGGACCGATAAGGACAAGGGAGCAAAGAAGCTTACCGCAAGTCAGATGGTAAAGAATTCCATGAGTGATGAAGACGAAGATCTGATATCCGATGACATGGATGATGACGATCTGTTTTCATCAAGAAAGAACAGAAAAGACAGAAAAAAGGAAAAGAAGGACGCAAAAAGGGCCGAAGAGGAGGCCGGATCCTTTGACTGGGCCGCAATGGAGAGTGCCATGAAGGATACCAGTGATACAAGGAGACCGAGAGGCAATGACCACAGCCGTATGCCCGATTACTATAAGAATGCGGAAATAGAGACCGACGGTGAGGAAAAGGAAGGGAAGGAAGCAGAGGAAAAACCGGAGGTAAAGAATGCCGTTTCCGTAAACGAGCCTGAAAAACCCATACAGACCAAGGAAGAAAAGGCAGTCAGACCGGAAGCTTCAGCAGACGGACAGGATCGTAAGGAACAGGCACCGGAGAAAAAGCCCGTTTCCGAATCCGAAATACGAGATACCGTAAAAGACATAAAGGACGGATCCGAAAAGATCAGGTCTTCTTCGGATATAAATGCCAAGGAGATAGAATTTGCCCTTGCACAGGAGAGAGAGAAAACCCTTTCGGAGGCAAGAGAGGCCGAAAACGTCAGGGAAAGGGAGCTTGAGACCGCAAAAAGACGGGAAGAGGAGCTTTCAAGAAAGCGTGCCATAGAGGAAGCAAGACGGCAGGAGGAGTACGCAAGACATCAGGCCGAAGAGGAAAGACGGAGGCATGAAGAGGATAAGAGGATCAGGGACGAAGAGCTCAAGCGTAAGGCAAGAGAGGAACAGGAAGAAAAAATCAGGGAGCTTGAAAGAAAGCGTGATGAGCTGTTAAGACAGCAGGAGGAGCGTAACCGGAGAAGAGAAGCCGGCGGAATGAACGCGGGACAATACGGACAGGGCTATGATACGGGAGCTTTGTTCAGCAATCCCACCGCTTTCCAGAATGACCCGTACAGGGCGGGAAGCAATGATCCATATGGGGCAGGAAATCCCGATCCCTACAGGCAGCAGAGCCAGCAGTACGGGGAATCCGCATATTCGGCTTTCCAGTACGGATCCGGAGGCGGACAGTACGACACGGGGAATTCTCCTTACGCAGGATCTCAGGGACAGTATTCCGATGCACAGAGACAATACGGTTACACAAACGCCGGTAACCGCGGCGGATATTCCGGAAATACGGGTTATTCCGGCAATACGGGGAATGCGGGTTATCCTTCGGGCGCAGGTTACGGCACCGGTCAGGGCGGTTCCTACGATCCGGGATATCAGGCACAGCAGTCCCAGTACGGTTACGGCCAGGGTGCCGGTGTTTATCCGGGATCCCTTCCGCCCAAATCCAGTCCGGTGGATCCCGGGACTTCCAATCTTGAAATGGACGAAGATTTTGAATTTGAATTCTTAAATACCGGGGATGATGATTAGAAGAATGACCGGTAGATTGAGAGATCAAAGGTATATTATTAGATGTCAGGGTTAAAAGTGCCATGCGGCGAAGCCACATGTGCAATCTGCACAAATATCGGAGTGGAAAGCACGCTTTCCATCCCGATATCTGTGCAGATTCACCATGGCACTTTGTGCCATGTGACTTTTAACCCTGATACCGGAAAATCAACAGGACGATTCAACAAGGAGAATCATATATATGTCGCTGAAATTTAATGAAAAGGCGCAGAAAGCCATATCTTTTGCCGGTAAGTATTCAAAAAAGCTGAAACACGGCTATACCGGCACGGAGCACCTGCTTATCGGACTCATCGAGGAGGGGAGCGGAGTTGCTTCCAGAGTGCTTGCCGAAAACGGTGCAAGAACAGAGACCATAGAACAGCTGATAAGGGATCAGATAGCAATAGCCGATTTTGTGGATATTAAGGAAAGGGACGGATATACACCTAAGCTTACGGCACTTCTTGAGCTTGCCGGAGAGATAGCGGAGGGCTATAAGGCAGAGGAGATCGGAACGGAACACCTGCTGATAGCTCTTATCAAGGATGCTGACAATCTGGCCGTAAGGATCCTTAACACCCTGGGGATAAATACACAGAAGCTTTATGTGGATCTGCTGGTGGCTATGGGAGAGGATGTCTCAAAATATAAAGAAGAGATACAGAGTCTCCGGTTCGGAGCGGGAAGACCGGGCTTTTTAAATCAATCAGGTGAAGGAATGACCGTGGATTCCTACAGCAGGGATATTACTGCGCTTGCAAGAGATGGCAGGCTTGATCCGGTGATAGGAAGGGAAACGGAGATACAGAGGATAATCCAGACCCTGAGCAGAAGGACCAAAAACAACCCCTGTCTCGTGGGGGAACCGGGAGTCGGAAAAACCGCCATAGTGGAGGGACTTGCCGAGAGGATAGTAGCGCTTGATGTTCCGAAGACGCTTATCGGAAAGAGAGTGCTTACCCTCGATCTTTCGGCAATGGTCGCAGGCAGCAAATACAGGGGTGAATTCGAGGAGAGGATCAAGAATGTAATAAACGAGGTGATCAATGCCGGGAATATCATCCTTTTCATTGATGAGATACATACTATCATAGGGGCGGGAAGTTCGGAAGGAAAGATAGATGCTTCCAATATATTAAAGCCCTCGCTTGCAAGGGGCGAGATACAGCTCATCGGAGCTACCACCTATGATGAATACAGAAAATATATCGAGAAGGATGCCGCTCTTGAGAGAAGATTCCAGAAGATAGCCGTAGAGGAGCCAAGCGAGGAAGATTCCATCCGGATTTTAAAAGGGATCAGGCAGGGCTACGAAAAACATCATGGCGTGACCATAAGCGACGAAGCGGTTGAAGCCTGTGTCAAGCTTTCTGCCAGGTATATCACGGACAGGTTCCTTCCCGATAAAGCAATAGATCTTATGGATGAGGCTTCGGCCAAGGTAAGACTGTCCCTTTACAGGATGACCGGATCGGACGATGACTATTCGGAGAAGATCAAGGAGTTTGAGGAAGAAAAGGAACAGGCCTTAAGGGACGACCGGATGGAGGATTTCGTTGCCATAAGAGATGAGCAGGAAAAACTCAAAAAGGAGCATGACAGGAGACTCAGGCGAAAGCAGAAGATCGAGTCGAGGGCCCTTGAAGTTACAAAGGAAGATATTTCCGATATAGTTTCAGAATGGACAAAGATACCTTTAAAGAGGATCGAAGAAGCTGAGGGTACCAAGCTTCTGAAGATGGAAAAGGAACTTAAAAAGAGAGTCATCGGTCAGGAAGAGGCCATCAGTGCGGTTTCCCGTGCCATTAAGAGAGGCAGGGTTGGCCTGAAGGAGAAAAATCGACCGATTGGGTCATTTTTATTCCTGGGTCCCACGGGTGTAGGAAAAACGGAATTGTCAAAGGCACTCACCGAGGTCCTCTTCGGAACCGAGGATGCTCTTATAAGGATAGATATGTCAGAATATATGGAAAAGCATACGGTTTCAAAAATGATAGGATCTCCTCCGGGATATGTGGGCTATGAGGAAGGCGGTCAATTATCCGAAAAAGTCAGAAGAAATCCGTATTCGGTGGTCCTTTTCGATGAGATAGAAAAAGCTCATCCGGATGTTTTCAACATACTTCTTCAGGTTCTGGACGACGGACATATCACTGACTCAAACGGTCGAAAAGTCAGCTTCAAAAACTGTGTTATAATAATGACTTCAAATGCCGGCGCAAACAGGATCATGGAACCCAAGAAACTCGGCTTTGTCACGGACAACAGTGAGAAGAGGGATCATGATGACATGAAGAAGGCCGTGATGGAGGAAGTGAGGAGGATATTCAGACCGGAATTCTTAAACAGGATAGATGAGACAATAGTCTTCAGGTCACTTAACGACGCGGATATGAAGAAGATCGTAACTCTCCTGACGGATCAGCTGGCAAAGAGGATGAAGGAAGAGCTGAACATGGAGCTTAAGGTGAATGAATCGGCCAAGAAGAGGGTGATAGAAAAGGGCACCGATAAGAAGTACGGTGCAAGACCCTTAAGGCGTGCTGTTCAGACCATGATAGAAGATCCGCTTTCGGAAGCCGTACTGTCGGGACAGATCAAAGAGGGGGAGACGGTGACCGTCTCATTTGTCAAAGGGGAAATGACCATAAAAGGCGCATGAAATTCGGCTAAAAGCCGTAATGAATAAGTTGCATTCGTATCTTTCGATAAGTTATAATAAAACAAAAGTATCATTGTATCAGTTGGCAGTATGAAACATCACAGGGGGTATAAGGATGGCAGCGGTAAAGGAACTGATAAGGACTGAGAATGACGGAACCATAAGCTTTGGCGATTATGAGCTTTCCGAGAAGCAGAAGCTTGAGGATTTCGAGAACAACGGCAATCTGTACAAGGTCAAGACCTACAGTGAGCTGACAAAGCTTGAGAGAGACGGACTGTTTGTCTATGAATCTGAGCCGGGAACGGCAGTGACCGGATTTAAGGCAAAAAAGGACGGAGTAGAGTTCACGGTATCCGGAAAGGATGATGCACAGATTACCGTGGGACTCATGGAGGATACGGAATACAATGTATCCGTAAACGGCAGGGAAATAGGCAAGATGAAAACAAACCTCGGAGGGAAGTTAAGCTTCAGTGTTGAGCTTTCGGGTGAATACGGGGTATTCGTAAAAGTCACCTTATAGGGATCAAAGACAGGAACAAAATGGCAAATACAAAAAAGACGACGGTATTTTTTTGCTCAGGCTGTGGTTATGAATCAGCCAAGTGGATGGGGCAGTGTCCCATGTGTAAGGAGTGGAATACCTTCGTGGAAGAACCTGTCGGCAGTATAAAAAGCGGCAGTAAGGGAACAAAAGGCGCATCTTCTGATAATGCGCCTTCTAAATTATCTGAAGTAGAACTTACTCAGGATGACAGGATAAGTACAGGCATAGCGGAATTTGACAGGGTATTGGGAGGCGGTATAGTACCGGGCTCCCTTATTTTGGTAGGAGGGGATCCCGGAATAGGGAAATCCACGCTTTTACTGCAGGTCTGCCGTAATCTGACGGGAAAAGGTCACAATGTGCTGTACGTTTCCGGGGAGGAATCTCTGAAACAGATCAAGATGAGGGCGGTAAGACTCGGAGAATTCACGGATCTTTTGTCAATTTTCTGTGAAACGGATCTTTCCGCCATATCGGAAGTCATAAGGAAAAGAACGCCGGAAGCTGTAGTCATCGATTCCATCCAGACCATGTACACGGATACGGTCTCATCGGCACCGGGTTCGGTTTCCCAGGTAAGGGAAGCGACCTCTGTTCTCATGCAGATCGCAAAGTCAATGAACATAGCCATATTCATAGTCGGACATGTGACCAAGGAGGGAATGGTCGCGGGTCCCAGAGTCCTTGAGCACATGGTGGATTCGGTCCTTTATTTTGAAGGTGACAGATACGCATCCTACAGGATCCTGAGGGGTGTGAAAAACCGGTTTGGTTCCACCAATGAGATCGGTGTTTTCGAGATGAGATCGGAGGGTCTTACGGAAGTTTTAAACCCTTCGGAATATATGCTGTCGGGCAGAGATGAAGATTCGGCGGGCTCCGTGGTGGTCTGTGCCATGGAAGGTTCGAGACCGGTCCTTCTGGAGATACAGGCTCTGGTCGCAAATACCAGCTTCGGATTTCCCAAAAGGCAGGCAACGGGCGCGGATATTAACAGAGTGAATCTCCTTCTGGCGGTGCTTGAGAAGAAACTCGGCATAAAGACCTCCGAATGTGATGCCTATGTGAATGTGGCGGGAGGCTTGAGGATGATGGAACCGGCCATTGACCTTGGGATAGTGCTTGCCATCGTATCAAGCTATAAAAACAGGCCACTTCCCGGGGACCTTATCGTATTCGGTGAAGTGGGATTAGGCGGAGAAGTAAGGTCTGTAAATAATCCGGCCCAGAGGATCATGGAAGCAAAGAAACTCGGTTTTTCCACCTGCATGATGCCGCAGAGCACCCTAAAGACCCTGGGTAAGGCGGAAAGTGACGGAATAAAGCTGACAGGGGTGAGCAGCCTGTCGGAAGTACTCTCGATATTCAGGTAATACATCCGGAGTCACATCCGGGTGTCATACGTTTATCATAACAATAATAAAGGAGCAGCAGGCGCAATGGTAAGAAGAATCTATGTTGAAAAAAAGGAACCCTATGCCGTAAAGGCAGCGGAATTATCATCGGACATCACCAATTATCTTTCCGTTTCCGGGCTTGAAAAGGTAAGGATGCTTATCCGGTATGATATCGAAGGATTGTCCGATCCGGTCTATGAGAAGGCAAAGGTCACGGTTTTTTCCGAACCGCCTGTTGATATACTTTATGAAGAGGATTTCGCAAGAGATGAAAATGACAGGGTGTTCTCCATAGAATACCTGCCCGGTCAGTTTGACCAGAGGGCTGACTCGGCAGAGCAGTGCGTGAAGTTTTTGAAAGAGGATGAAAACCCCGTTATCAGGACCGCCGTGACTTATTGTCTGAGTGGGTCAATAACCGATAAGGAGTTTGAGGAGATAAAAAGCTACTGCATAAATCCCGTGGATTCCAGAGAGACCGGATTAAAGAAACCGGATACCCTTATAACGGATTATGAGGAGCCTGCGGACGTCCTGATCTTTGACGGCTTTAAGGATATGGATAAGGAAGAGCTTGGGAAGCTTTATGATTCCCTTTCTCTTGCCATGACCTTTAAGGATTTTCTTCATATACAGAATTACTTCAAAAACGAAGAAGACAGGGATCCGACCATGACGGAGATAAGGGTCCTTGATACCTACTGGTCCGATCACTGCCGTCACACAACCTTTTCGACGGAGCTTAAGGATGTGACCTTCGACGACGGTGATTATAAGGATGTTATAACGGAAAGCTACAGGAAATATCTGGATACAAGGAAGGAACTGTTTGCGGGAAGGGATGACAGATATGTCTGTCTTATGGACATGGCCCTTCTTGCAATGAGAAAGCTTAAAAAAGACGGAAAGCTTAAAGACATGGAGGAATCCGATGAGATAAATGCCTGTTCCATAGTCGTTCCGGTAACGATAGACGATAAGACCGAGGAGTGGCTTATAAGCTTCAAGAATGAGACCCATAACCATCCCACCGAGATCGAGCCCTTCGGAGGTGCGGCAACCTGTCTCGGAGGAGCAATAAGGGATCCGCTTTCCGGAAGAAGCTATGTATATCAGGCCATGAGGATCACCGGGGCGGCAGATCCCACGGTTCCCCTTGATGCAACCCTTAAGGGAAAGCTTCCCCAGAAAAAACTGGTAAGAGGTGCGGCAAGCGGATATTCCTCATATGGAAACCAGATAGGCCTTGCAACGGGCTATGTCAAGGAAATATATCATCCGGATTACGTGGCAAAGCGGATGGAGATCGGTGCTGTCATGGGTGCCGCGCCCAGAAAAAACGTCATCCGTGAAACATCGGATCCGGGGGACATCATAATCCTTTTGGGCGGCCGTACCGGAAGGGACGGATGCGGCGGAGCCACCGGATCCTCAAAGGTTCATACGGAAAGTTCGATAGAAACCTGCGGTGCCGAGGTGCAGAAGGGCAATGCTCCCACGGAAAGGAAGCTTCAGCGTCTTTTCAGGCGTCCGGAGGTATCGCGTCTCATCAGAAAATGCAACGATTTCGGTGCGGGCGGTGTATCCGTTGCCATAGGTGAGCTTGCGGACGGCCTGATGGTGGATCTTGATAAGGTTCCCAAAAAATATGCGGGACTTGACGGAAATGAGCTTGCCATTTCGGAATCCC
The DNA here is from genome assembly GCA_024682555.1 of Lachnospiraceae bacterium. Taxonomy (GTDB): domain Bacteria; phylum Bacillota; class Clostridia; order Lachnospirales; family Lachnospiraceae; genus UBA2868. Next base: position 102,369 of record JAIKZD010000115.1, read on the forward strand.
AGGAGAGAATGGCTGTAGTGGTTGCAAAGGACGATGTTTCCCGGTTCATGAAATATGCCGATGAAGAAAATCTCGAAGCCACGGAGGTAGCCGTTGTTACCGGGGATAAGAGGCTGGTGCTTACCTGGAGAGGGAAAAAGATCGTTGATATAAGCAGGGATTTCCTGAACACCAACGGAGCCCATCAGGAAACGGAGGTTTTGGTAAAGCTTCCGGATAAAAAGGAGAACTTTTTTGACAGATACGAAACCGAGGGCGTTGCGGAATGTCTTGGATCAGGGGATGAGAAGGGCGCCATGCTTAGGACCCTTGAGAATCTCAATGTCTGCTCCCAGAAGGGTCTTGTGGAGATGTTTGATTCATCTATAGGCGCAGGCACGGTAACGATGCCTTATGGCGGAAAATACCAGCTTACCGAGATCCAGACAATGACGGCCAAGCTTCCCGTCCTTAAGGGAAAATGCGATACGGTCACCATGATGAGTTACGGTTTTGATCCTTATCTTTCGACCTACAGTCCCTATCATGGCGCAATATATGCGGTTTTACAGTCAATGGCAAAGATAGTGGCAGCAGGCGGTGATCATAAAAAGATAAGATTTACCTTCCAGGAATATTTCAAGAGAATGACGGAGGACAGCTCCCGCTGGAGCGAGCCCTTCTTAAGCCTTCTCGGAGCATTTGAGGCCCAGCTAAGATTTTCCCTTCCGTCGATCGGCGGCAAGGATTCCATGTCGGGAACCTTTAATGACATAGACGTGCCTCCGACACTGGTATCCTTTGCGGTAGATGTGGGAAATCTCGGGGATGTGGTGACCACGGAATTAAAGGAGAGCGGAAATAAGCTTGTTATCCTGCTGCCTGAGAGGGATGAGAACGACCTTCCGGATTACGAGGATATCGACTCACAGTATTTAAAGTTCCACGAGGATATTAAGAAAGGACTCATAAGATCCGCCTTTGTTCCGGAGGGAACCGGAATATTTGCGGCTCTTTCGAAAATGTCCTTCGGAAACGGATTCGGATTTAAGATAGAGCACAGTGTGGATGAGAGAGATCTCTTCAGGCCTGTTTTCGGGGGCATCATAGCCGAGGTAAGGCCGGAGGATGTAAGCAGACTCTCCATAAGATATACCCTTTTGGGAGAAGTAACGGATAATGAAACCTTTGATCACGGCAGTGTATCGCTTTCTGCAAAGGAAGCCCTGAATGCATGGAAAGAGCCTCTTGAAAAGGTATTTCCCACCAAAACGGACAGAAAAACACAGGCTTCGGATATTAATACAGGATCCTATGATGCCGGAGAGATATACATCTGTAAGCACAAGACGGCATCTCCCACAGTATTTATACCCGTATTCCCGGGAACAAACTGTGAATATGATTCCGGCAGGGCTTTTGAAAGAGCCGGAGCAAATGTGATCACAAAGGTATTCAGGAACAGGACCGCGGAAGATATAAGAGATTCGGTGGAGGAGTTCAAAAATTCCATAGATCAGGCGCAGATCATAATGTTCCCCGGAGGTTTTTCGGCAGGTGACGAGCCTGACGGTTCCGCCAAATTCTTTGCAACGGCCTTCCAGAATGCTTCCATTAAGGAATCGGTGATGAAGCTTTTAGATGAACGTGACGGACTTGTTCTTGGTATCTGTAACGGATTCCAGGCGCTTATCAAGCTGGGGCTGGTTCCCGGGGGAAGGATAACCGGACAGAATGAGTTATCCCCGACCCTTACCTACAACACCATAAACCGTCATGTTTCGAAAATGGTCTATACAAAGGTTGTTTCCAACAGGTCGCCCTGGCTCAGGAAAGCGGAGCTTTCGGGGGTATACGTGATACCTGCTTCCCACGGCGAGGGAAGATTTGTTGCGGATGACGACTGTATCGGAAAACTCTTTGAAAACGGCCAGGTGGCAACAAGATACTGTGACCCCGACGGCAATATATCCATGGATGAGGAATGGAACGTAAACGGTTCCTTTATGGCCATCGAAGGCATCTTAAGTCCCGACGGAAGAGTCTTCGGAAAGATGGGACATTCCGAAAGAAGAGGCGACGGAGTTGCCGTGAACATATACGGAAAGCAGGATATGCAGATATTCGAGTCGGGAGTTGAGTATTTCTCATAAGCCTGTCTTTTCCGAAAACGGTGAAGAAAACGTGAGAAGCTTTTAAGTCATGAACAAACGTAATTACCAGCGTGAGCTTGATGAGATAACCGGTAAGATCGAAAAAGACCTGGCAAAGGGAGGAAAAAAGCCGTCCCTTTTACTGCACAGCTGCTGCGCACCCTGTTCAAGCTACTGCCTTTTATATCTGCTTAAATACTTTGATATAACGGATCTTTACTATAATCCGAACATCACGGATGAGGATGAATACCGTCACAGGCGGGATGAGCTGAAACGTCTTACGGATGAGTACAACAGGGAGTTTTTGGGAGAGGATGCCCTTAAGATCATGTTTATCGAAGGTGACCACGAACCGGAGCTCTTTCTTGAAATGGCAAAAGGCCTTGAGAAAGAAAAAGAAGGCGGAAAAAGATGCTATAAATGCTATGAACTCAGGCTCAGGAAGGCTGCGGAATACGCAAAAAACGGCGGCTTTGACTACTTTACCACCACACTTTCGATCTCTCCGCTTAAAAATGCGGATTGGATAAACGAGATAGGGGAGAGGGTCGGAGAGGAATACGGAGTAAAGCATCTTCCCTCCGATTTTAAAAAGAAGGACGGATACCTTACCTCCATCCGGCTGTCGAAAGAATACGGGTTATACAGGCAGGATTACTGCGGCTGCGAATTTTCAAAACAAAACCGCAGATCCGGGGATCCGGAACCGGAGGCTTAACCTCCCGGGATATCGGATATTTTCCGGATACAGACCGCAATAGCAATCAGAAAGACTAACTATTAAAAGTCAACAAGAAAATGAAGATTTTTGAATAAAACATCGTTAGGTGTTTTAGATAGCCTGGAGGCAGGCTTAAGCCTCAATTAGTACCTTGAAAACTGCATCACAAACAGAGCATCTGAACAGGTGCTCTAAGAAAAGGATGTAAGTTAAAGACTCTTTATTTTCGGT
>JAIKZD010000136.1 GCA_024682555.1 Lachnospiraceae bacterium
GGAACGGTAACCGTCACGGCGGTAACAAGGGATGCAGAGGTTCTTTCGACAGCACCTTCCGATTCGGTTACATTTGATGTATACGCCAATGTTAAGAGTGTTAAGCTCGATAAGACCAGGCTTAAGATCGGCACACAGGACGGCACGCAGTACGGGCTTGTAGGCATATCCGGCTGGGTTCCCTATAATACAAGTGATAAATCCGTAAGATGGACTGCATCAAACAATAGTGTGAAACTGGCAGCGGTAAATCCTGATGAGGTTCTTTCGCAGGCTTCTTATGTAGAAGCCGATAAAGATGATAAAGCTGTTACGACAAAGGACGGCGAGGCACTTGCGGTAATGGGTGTGACACCCGGAACCGTTAAACTTACCGGCATCACCACGGATGGTTCCAAAAAGCTTACCTGTAACGTGACCGTAAGGGGAACGGTAACGCGACTGGAGCTTAAGACTTCGGAAGGAACGAACGGTGTTAATGATGTGTATATGTTTGATATTGGTGCAACTCCGGATGTTATCGAATACCGGGGCAGCATGAAGGCAAATTCGAAGATGACTCTTTACCCCGTGATCGAAATAAACGGAATATCGGATTCGGATGAAGATAAGGAGATAAAAAAGACCTACGCTGAATATAAGAAATATACGGATACAGGTTTATACTACAGAAGCTCCGATACATCGGTCGCAACCGTTGATAAAAAGGGTACGGTAACTGTTAAGGATGGCGTTGCAGCAAAAACGACAGTAGAGATCCGGGTGACCGGTGCAGACGGCAGGCACGGGGCCATGATCACAATCATCGTAAAGTAAGACAGGGGACGGTTCTTTTGTCCGGTAAGGCAGCCTCGCAGGAAACAGAAGAGATCACTGTGATATAATTGAAACATGTTATGATTGCTTTGCACAGGATAGAGACGTGACTGACATGTATGATAAGATAATCGGAGCTGTAACAGTAATGGCTGTTGCAGGTGCAGCGGATTTCCGTGATAAGCGCATATTGATGAATTAATGAAAACTGATATGAGAGTAAGAGAATATACCAAAGAGGATCTGCCCGAAATAATAAGGATATGGAACGAGGTAGTGGAGGAAGGTGTTGCTTTTCCGCAGGAGGAATTCCTGGACCCGGAAAGCGGGGCTGAATTTTTTGCTTCGCAGAGTTATACGGCTGTTGCCGAAGAGGACGGCCGGATATTCGGACTCTATATCCTGCATCCGAATAATATTGGAAGATGCGGTCATATCTGCAATGCAAGCTATGCGGTTTCTTCGGAAGCCAGGGGCAGGCATATCGGAGAACGGCTGGTTCTGGACTGCCTGAATAAAGGCAGGGAACTGGGATTCCGTGTGCTTCAGTTTAATGCCGTCGTTGAAAGCAATACCCATGCAAGACACCTGTATGAACGTCTGGGCTTTATGCAGCTTGGGACGATTCCCGGAGGATTCAGGATGAAGGATGGACATTACGAGAATATCTGCCCGTATTATCATGAACTTTAGTTTTGTCCTTAAAGATCGCAGTCACAATAACCTTTTATATATATCAAGCATGCTTTCGATGTGGTACTGGAGCAGCCAGGCAGCATTGTTATATTCAGGGGTCGCTTTCATAGTTTTGATCAGGGCAGGATAGTATTCCTCAGTTTCTTTGATCATGCGGTAAATGCGATCCCTGCTTAATCCCCATGACATTGTTGTCAGGTTATTGCACCTGTCCATGCATTTGATGAGAGCAGCCTTGGGATTGGCAACGATCCCTTTATAATATGCATTCAGGATCCGGTCTCTGTTATCATCATTTGTTTTTTCGCAGGTAAGCAGTCTTACCAGTTCCTTTGTTTCATCGTTTACCGGGAGTTCATCGATTTTTTTACCGCAGTCCTCGATCACATCGTGTAACAGGCAGGCGGCGATGATCTCGTCCTCGATAATGCCCATTGACAGGGCGTGGCAGGCCAGATTTAAAGGATGATAGATATAGGGGACATTTGATTTCTTTCTGTGCATGCCCTCGTGAGCTTCTACGGCATAATCTGCTGCTTTCAGGGTATCTTTGAGCTTAAAGTTTCTTGCCGTGGTCTTGACATAGGTCTTCATGTGTTCCCAGTTATAGATCGTCTCTTTTGTTTTAAAAGTCCTGTGCTTTTCTTCGGCAATAGCCGATACGGAAACATCGAAGAGTTCTGCCAGTCTTATAAGCTTGTCAGTATCGGGTTTATACTCATCACGCTCCCAGGATGAAACCGCCTGAAAAGTGATCCCGAGGGATTCGGCTACCTGCTCCTGGGTGAGTTTTCTCTCTTCTCTGAGACTTTTGATGTTGGTTCCTATACTCATACATTTCCTCCGATCAGTTTCATGGCTTCTTCATAAGAGATCTCATCCATTTCATCCATGACGGAGCCGCTTCCGAATCCGTAAGGCGACCCGGGGGGTTCACTCGGATCATATCCCATCAGATGGTCCATGATAATGCTTTCTCTGTCCGGTTCCCACTGTCCGTTTCTGAAGATGTAGTATCTGCAGTCTTCCTGTTTTCCTACCAGAGAATCCCAAATAAGATAATATGCTGCGTTGTTTTTCATGTGATCACCTCCTTACGGGATGATCATATCTCATGCCGCACTTTAATGATAGCGAGTGGAAATTGATATTTCAACATATTATTCAAGTTTAACTTGAGCCGGCAAAATATAGACTTTTTGGGGTAGTGATACTCTGTTTTGTCGCTTATTATATAAAATGACCGGCCGGGATCGTGGAAGCGGCATTTAAACTTTTGTTTGCGGAGGAACATGGGAGAATGAAGAAGAAATCATTTGCGGCATTTTTGATCGTTCTGATGAGCATTATGGTACTTGCAGGGTGTGACGGATCGGATACTGCCCTGGTCGATCTTAAGGACATACCGGAAGAGATGAGGGAAGAATCTGAAGCGGTGAAGGAAGATGCTGAAACAGAAGAAGAGAAAAATCCTGATGCTGATGTCTGGATCGAACCGGAAGAAGATACACCGGAAGAGACAAAGGAAGATATGAAGGCAGAGGAGAACGGGCTTCCGGGATTTTATATATCCGTGGAAAGAGAAGAAAATGTGGTCGACGGGGACTGCATAGGGATGTATACCTGGGATCAGATCCATATGGAAGGAGACAGCAATGCCCATAATGCCCTGAAGGCTGCACTTGAGGGGATCAACAGTGATATCGCGGGGCAGGAGCGGGATGCGGTGAGGGATGACACCGATGAATATGAGGAGCTGGATCCCGAGGCAAAGTCCGATGCCTTATATTACGGATACTATCCGGTGAAGGAGGACTGGAATATATGCGTAAGACGGGCGGATAAGGATGTACTGAGCCTTATAACGGAACGCAGTATGACCGGTATGGAAGAAGGCGGCTATGTCGAGGTACGCGGATATTCATACGATATGGGAAGCGGAAAAAAACTGCAGCTTAAGGATATCGTTAAGGACGAAAAAGCATTTTATGATACGCTGGCCGGCGAACTGTCCTATGTGGTCACAAGGAAGATGATAACCTATACGGGCGAGAATGATATGGAGCTGATAGACTGCAGTGAATCCATGGAGGAATGCATAAGGGAAGACAGAGCCGGATGGGTGGTTGATCCGCAGGGCATCACTTTCTGGTTTGATAATATCAATGCTGTGCTTTCAAATACCACTGCCAGTGTCTTATTTTCGGATGATACCGACGGGGTGATCTTTAAAGAAGAATATTCCGCAAAAGCTCCGGATGAATGGATAATGCAGATACCGGGTCACTTCACGGAGACCAAGTTTGACTATGGTCTGGACGGGAGCACCGATACTATCGCATGGAATCCCGGTGAGTTTGAGGATGATGTCCGGGGCATGTGTACGGGTGGCATATGCGTAAATTACAATGTGAAGTATTATGATGCATCCGATATCTGTCCCGGTGAAGGACTGCCCTGGGAAAACTATGATGCGATGCTCATATATAAGGACTCAAAGGCTGTCCTGATGATATCTCATGTTGAAGATATCGTATCTTACATAGATACTTTCGATCTGAAAAATGATACGGTTCACAAAGCAGATAATATGGTGGGCGCTCTGGCTTGGGTAACTTCCCCCACAAGCTATGGCGTGTATGTTCCCACGGATCCGTCGGCGATAGAGATACATACCGTACTTGATGTCGAGTCGGAAGAGGATGCGAAATCCCGGTATCTGAGTGTGGATGCAGACGGCATGATGACCGTGAAAGATGCAAAAAGATGATAAAATTTTAGACATTTGGGGGTAGTGATACCCCCGTTTTTTTTATATTATTACAGTGTGGAACGTTTAAGCTTTGCCAACAAAAAAATAATGCTCATATTTGCGGGACTGTTTGTTGTCGGGATCATCACGTGCATGATACCGGTAGCTGTGATAAAGCTGCATCACATTCCTGCATCTGCCTATATTACGATGATCCTTATATGGGCAGTAACCATAAGGCGCAGGATAGTTGATGCCGGGATACGGCATCGTATTCTTGCCGCCTGTGTTTTTATGGTGCTCCTTTTTTTCCTGAGGATGTGCAAGTTCTCTTATTTTCCCGATGATGTATATATCAATGAATATCTGTGGTACGGATACATGGTGCCCCTTACGGCCATACCCGGCTGTATGTTTATGGCGGCCCTTAACGTGGAGCCTGTCGGAAATAAAAGACTGATCCGAACCATAGAGAAGCTGCTTATAGTACTGCTCGTTTTTGTTGCGGCAGTGGTCTTTACAAACGGCCTGCATTCCTTTGTTTACAGGATAACCGTGCATCCCGATAAGGAGTATACCCATGAATGGTTCTACTGGGTGATCCTTTTTGTCAGGATAGGACTGAGCATAGGGGTCTTATATGTTCTGATGAGGAAATGCGCATTATCGGCGGCGAAAAAGAAATGGTACATCCCCGTCATATGTATATCGGTAAGCTGTATTTTGCTCACCTGGTATCTCATAAACGGCGGGGCTCCCCGTATCATGGGACATAAGCTGTTCCAGCTGCAGGAGGCTGTGTGTATCCCGTTTATCATAGCATTTGAGAGCATCATCCAGATAGGATTGATACCCGCTAATTCGGGTTATGAGAGACTTTTTGCACATTCGGGGATCAACGCCTGTATTTACGGCAGCGGTGATGAGCCTGTAATAGCCTCGGAGAACGGGGGTAACAAGGCTGAGGATAAAGACACCCGGGTACGCAGGGAACCCATTTCCGGAGGATACATCACATGGACCGAGGATATGTCGTATATAAACAGGCTGAACCGTGAGATAGAAGAGGTAACGGAAGAGCTGGGGGATGAGAACGATTTTATCCGCAAGGAGAACGAGATCCGTGCGGAAAGAATCTCTTTCGAGGAAAGAAACAGGCTCTATAACAGAATAGCGACAGCAGTAAGGACAAGAGCCGTCAGGACCGATTCGCTGCTCGAAGAAGTGTTTCATAACGAAGATGATGAGGAGAACAGGGAAAAGATCATATATGCATCTGTTCTGGGGGCATATATAAAAAGAATGGGAAACCTGATTCTCCTGACAGACGGGGTGTCTTATCTGTCATCCGGGGAACTTTTCGCGGCAATTTACGAATCCTTTGATTATCTGAAGCTTAACGGATGCAAATGCTTTCCGGACGAGAAGAGCCGGTGTGAGCTCAGCTCCCAGGCGGTTCTGCTTGCTTACGAATTATTTGAGGATGCCATTGAAGATGTGTGGCTGCGGCTCCATGCAATCTCCGTAAGTCTGGGTTACGGGCCGGGATGCAAAGAGGGGGACGGAGACTCTTTTGAGATGACTATAACGATGGATGCTGCGGCTGAGGCAATATCCTCCGCATGGAAAGACAAAGAGGTCAGGGCTGCGGGATGCAGATTGTCGGTTAAATATGTGGATGAAACCTATTTTATCTGTTTTCGTTTTCCCGATCCGCATAAAAAGACCGTGGAAGAGGAGGCAGAGATATGACATATACCACGCTTCCCGAACCTGCAAGAGGATGTCTTCTGGCCTTTGCCACACTGATCCTTATCATGTTTATCTACTGTATCATACGTATGCTTGATGCGGGCAGAAGAAACATTTATCTGGTATGCACCTGCGTGATGTCAGCCCTGGCGTTTTCGTTATACCAGGGAATGGTGATGTATCAGCAGGAAGATCTTGCCTCGTTCGATGTTCCGGTGTGGATGATAATCACGGTGCTTGTGATCTTACTGATGTATTGCGCCTATATCCAATACAACATTGTTGTATGGCAGCGGTCCAATATAACCGGTATGTCGGTCAAGGAAGCTTTTGACAGACTCCCTGCCGGTCTTGCCTATTATACGGAAAGCGGCGTTCCCGTCATGGTGAATGAGACGATGCAGGAGATCTCACGAAGCATATCGGGCGAAGGTGTAAGGGATGCATGTGCTTTCTGGGAAAGGATAAAGACCTGTGACCGCGGGGATGTCTCAAAGGATGCCGACAGTGCCATCGTAAGGATCAAAGATAACCGGATATTCAGTATCAGGAGGAGATCCGTGACGGCAGGCGGTGCCAGGGTCTATGAACTGATCGCTTCCGATATAAGCAGAGAATATGAGCTGACAAATGAACTTGAGATAAAACGGGACAGGGCGAGGGTGCTCAACACCCGTCTTAAGGCGCTTATGGAAACTATAGAATATGTTTCCATGAATCGTGAACTGCTAAAGCTGAAAACCGCGCTTCACGATAACATCGGCCAGAGCATACTTATCGCCAAGCGGTATCTTTTTGCACCGGACAGCGTTGATAAGAAACGGATGCTCGAATTCTGGCAGGATAATGCGAGGCATCTTGTGAACGATGAGCCGGAGGAATGGGAGCTGCCCTATTATGTTATTTCCAAAGAAGCAGATCTCATGGGTATAAAGCTTAATATAATCGGGGAGCTTCCCGGGGAGAGGGAACTGATACCTGTTGTCGATGCTGCCGTTTCGGCTCAGGTCAGCAATACTTTGAAGCATACCAATGGGACACAGGTAACCATAGAGGTAGCGGATAAGGGGACCGGTTACTGTCTCAGCCTGAAAAATGACGGGGAAATGCCGGATGGTGAGATAGAACCCCGGGGCGGGCTTAAAAACCTGCAAAGCGAGATCCGGGCTGTGAACGGCAGTATGGAAATAATATATTCACCCGAGTTTATTCTTAAGATAACGCTTCCGAAAGGAGAAAGCAATGCCGGTCAGGGTAGTTATAGCGGAGGACTTCCGCATGATAAGAGAGATATTTGAGAGTACGGTGGAAAGGGCCGAAGGATATGAAGTTGCGGCATCCTTTCCCACGGCCATTCAGGCGGTGGGATATATTGAAAAACATGATGCCGATCTCGTGCTGATGGATGTGCTTATTCCGGGCAGCATGAGCGGGCTTAATGCGGCTGAAAAGATAAAGGTAATAAAACCGGATACAAAGATAATAGTGGTCACCTCCATGCCGGAACTGTCATATGAGAAGAGGGCAAGGGAAATAGGGATCGAAGGCTTCTGGCAGAAGGAGATACAGGAGCAGCCGCTTAAGGAGATCATGGACCGTGTTATGGCCGGCGAAACCGTTTACCCCAGTGAGCAGATCGAGGTTCCTATCGGAAACATCAAGAGCACCGAATTTACCAACAGGGAGATCGAAGTACTTAAGGAGCTGGTGACCGGTGCTTCCAACAAGGAGATAGCCGAAAAGCTCAATATGGGTCAGTCCACCGTTAAGATGCACATCACCAATATGCTGCAGAAATCCGGTTTCCACAGCCGTCTCGAACTTGCCCTTATGGCAAGGCATTACGGGATAGCCATCAATGAAAAGGACGGTTGACATGATCGGGAATGAGGATCATGATAACAAAAAAAGGATGGTAAAAACGGGAATGTGTATAAAAAACGGAAGCGTGAAGCTTGGCGATACGGACATGTATTATGTTTCTTTCGGTGACGGAGACAGGAAACTGGTGATGCTGCCGGGACTGTCGGACGGGCTTGCAACCGTAAAAGGGAAGGCATGGCTCCTTGTAAATCCGTACAGAAAATTTCTGAAAGACCATACGGTATATATATTCAGCAGAAAGAATAAAATGCCGGAGGGTTACGGTATCAAAGACATGGCGGATGACCAGGTGAGGGCCATGGAAATCCTCGGGATAGGAAAGGCATCCGTCTGCGGGGTATCACAGGGCGGTATGATCGCACAGTGTATCGCCATATATCATCCTGAGGTACTTGACAGGCTGATCCTTGCCGTTACGGCACCAAGTGCCAATGAGGTGGTACAAAGCGTGGTGTCCGGCTGGATCGAAATGGCAAAAAATGAAGATCATGTAAAACTGATGACGGATACGGCGGAAAAGATGTATTCCGACCGTTTCCTCGAAAAAAACGGCAGACTGTTCCCGGTGCTTGCGAGGTTCACAAAACCCTCAGGCTATGAAAGGTTCTTAAGAAATGCGGATGCGATACTTAGGTTTGATGTGCGAAATGAACTGGGAAAGATTACCGCACCCACGCTTATCATTGCCGGAGGTGACGATAAGACGGTAGGAAATGATGCGGTCACACAGCTTTCGGAGAGGATTCCGGGAAGTGTCAGATTTGTGTATGAAGGCCTTGGCCATGGGGCATTCGAAGAAGCCGGGGATTTTTATGACAGGATATTTGCCTTTCTTCGGGAAACGGGGACGCCGGTTTAACGGACAATGGTTAAGTATCTAAACGGTGGTGGGAGCCGTGCATTATGAATGTAACCGTAAACAAAACAGATTCATACGAAAATGAAAGCGCGGTGATAAACGCTGTCGCAGTGACCGAAGAAATAAGGAATGCCATAGATATACTGCGTAATAACGGTGCCAGCATTCCGGTCATATCGGAAGGCGATACGCTGCTTATAAGGACGGCCGCCATATATTACATTGAGTCCGTTGACAAGAGGACCTATGTGTATACAAAGGATGAGTGTCATGAGACAAAGTACCGGCTGTACGAGCTGGAAGAACTCCTGGGATTTAACTTCCTCCGGTGTTCCAAGGCCATGATAGTCAATATCAAAAAGATCCGTTCCGTGAGAGCCGAGCTTAATGCAAGACTGAGCGCGGAGCTTTTGAACGGAGAGAGGCTGATAATATCAAGGGGATATGTAAAGGATCTTAAGAAAAAACTCGGGGTGAACCGGAAATGAACAAAACAAAGCTTATCTTCAACCAGACACTGATGATCTCCACGGCTATCCTGTTCGGCATGGGAGTACGGAATGCGATCCTTTTCCTGACGGCGGGACAGGATATGGTAAACTGGCAATGGTATGTTCCGCTGTCCATCGTGGTGGTGGGATTTTTCTGCTCCTTAGCCTCCCTTCTTCTGTATGACGATTCTGCCTTAAGCTCCGCGGGAATGCGTATCAGACTGTGCATTCACTGCCTCCTTGTGCTTGGCATAGTGTCATTGTTCGGATATCTGTTTGGATGGTACTCGGATCTTTCCGGATATATGCTCATAGTGATAATGTATATCATCATCTATGCCTTTGTGTGGCTGTCGACACTCTGGATGCTCAAGGCGGACGAAAAGAAGATAAACGAAGCGATCGAAGATATACGCGATGAGGAATAGTTTTTTTAAATCCGGATGGACAAAAAAACTGCAACTTGGTCACATGATTTTGCATGTTGGTCGGGTTGCTCTTTTTTTGCGAAAAAAGGTGTGATATAAATGGGCCATGAAAAGCAACGGACCCCGCAGGGGGCCGGTTTGGGAGGGAAAAATGGCAAAAGCGGTAACGGTTAAAAACCTGGTAAAAAAATATGGCAGCTTCACGGCAGTCAATAACATATCTTTTGAAGTGGAGGAGGGAGAGCTCTTTGCCTTTCTTGGTGAGAACGGGGCAGGCAAATCGACGACCATCAATATCCTCTGCACGATCCTTGAGAAGACGGCCGGAGACGTAAAGGTGTTCGGCAGGGAGCTGTCAAAGGATGATGACGGGATAAGAAAGCTTATCGGCATAGTCTTCCAGAATTCCGTACTGGATAAGAAGCTTACCGTAGGAGAGAATCTCATTACAAGGGGCGCCTATTACGGACTGAACAAAAAGCAGATAAGGGATCGTCTTGAGCCGTACATGGAGGATTTTGAGATAGGAGAGATCTGGAACAGAAAGTACGAGAAGCTTTCGGGAGGCCAGAGAAGGCGGGTGGATATCGTAAGAGCGCTGATCAATGAGCCCCGGATACTCTTTCTGGATGAGCCTACTACCGGACTTGATCCGAAATCACGCAAGGTAGTATGGGACCATATAAGGAAGCTTAAAAAAGAGAAAAATCTGACCATATTCCTGACAACACACTACATGGAAGAGACGGCGGATGCGGACAGGGTGGAGGTTCTTGAACACGGCAATATAATAGCCTCGGGAACACCGGCAGAACTTAAGAGCAGATATGCCTCCTCCAGACTTGTGTGGTATACGGATAATACGGAAATAAACGAGAAGATCATAAGAGGTTATGATCATGAATATGAGGCAGATCATTACAACATAAGATTTACGGGATCCATAACGGATTTCCTTTACAGAAACTGCAGGCTGATCACGGATTATGAGGTCATTAAGGGAAGCATGGATGATGTATTCCTTAATCTGACGGGAAGGGAGTTGGAAGCATGAAGATGTATACGGGACTTACAAAAAGAAATCTGTTAGTATATTTCAAGGATAAGCAGTCGATAATTTTTTCGCTGCTGACCTCCATTATAGTATTTGCATTGTACCTGCTGTTTTTGAAGAGTACTTTCACAGGTGCCATAGACGGAGCCCTTAACGCTTTCCCCTTCATAAGAGAGAGGATAGGCTCATCTGACCTTGACATGCTGACGGACATCATACTGCTTGCGGGGATAACCGGCTCGGCCATGATAACGGTTCCGTATAACTGCCTGCAGACCGTGGTCAATGACAGGGAAAACAATGTGGACAGGGATATACTGGCGACCCCTGTCAAAAGATGGCAGATAGTGCTTTCGTATTTTTCGGCTTCGGGCATAAGTGCCATCCTTATGAACGGGATCATTCTTACCCTCGGTCTTATCATACTCGGATCAAACGGGAACCTTCATATGGGGGTTATGGATCTTATAAGGGTCTATCTGGTGGTTGCCATGGGATGTCTGTCATCTACGGCGTTATTCATGATGATAGTTCCGTTTTTTAAGACATCCTCCGCATGCGGTGCCTTCTTTGGGATCCTTTCGGCAGTATCGGGCTTTGTTATCGGTGCTTACATTCCGATCTCGCAGTTCCCGGACAAAGTACAGACCATATGTAATATTTTTCCTGCAAGTCAGGTGACCATACTGCTGAGGAATGCACTGTTAAACGGTGTCCTTGAAAATATCGACCGCGGTATCGGCGGGATCGATGAAGGGGCATTCGTAAGCTCCATAAGGGATATATTTAACTTCAGGGCATCAATGTTCGGAAGAACGTTTGAACCGGGCATGATGTGTATGTATGTAACCGCTGTATTCGTTTTCAGTCTTGCTGTCATGATGGTTCTGTACTCGAAAAGATATAAAAAATCATAAGGTGACAGCTAGGCTTTATCAATAACATCCGATGTGGTACAATAGTGCAGTAAAGT
>JAIKZD010000016.1 GCA_024682555.1 Lachnospiraceae bacterium
ATAACTCATTAAAAGCATAATTTGAAGAACTTTCATTAAAAAGACTTACATCTGTTTTTTATATACCATTATCGTTACTCCTTGAATAATTAATAAAGTACCATATAAAATCATCATATCGTATGAATTCACAAAATAAAACAATTATGATATGATTTTTTAAATCATTCCAATAAAACACGGAGATTTTTAGATGAAGAAGATTATTGCTTTTTTTATTTTCACCACCATTATGACAACATTAATTGGGTGTTCAGTTTCGTCAAATACAGGCTCAAAGTCTACACCAACCGAAAGCAGCACAAAAGTTGAAAGAATAGCGGAAACTCTGATAGAAGATAATAATCCTAAAGATATTAAAGTTGAAACAACGGAAAAAGATAGTGTTTCATATCCTGAATCAGAAAATAGTAAGGAAGATAGATCGGAAACAGCGGAAATAACTACTGCTCATAACAAACCCGAGCAAGATGTCTCAAAAAACGAAGCAATCGAACTACCATCTCAGGAAGATTATTGGGACCTTAACTATTTCGACTTAACTCAATATCTCTTAGATTGTGGTGCAAAAGAAGTAACTACTTCAACTGAAGATCTCGGTCCAATCCCTTCGATAATCATCGCTGATTTTGGAGATTTCTACTTAGAGATCAGCACATGCAACTATGAACATGTCGCTAATATCTTCATTGGCACAAATCTTCCTGATACTTACGGTTTCTATCGTTCATTCGATTATAATAATGATAATCTTACAACCACATATATTATTATAGACCTCAATGACGGAACTATGGTTCATCAGGCTTCGATTGAGGCGCTACCGGATATTATTAAAGGAATTAAATCATTTACACAAAAAACTCCCGGCGAAAGACCGATAATTGAAAATTGCATCTATCCCGAATGATGCTTTAAGCCGATCCTTATTGTATAAATATATCTAGCATAAGTTTATTCTATCCAAAAGGAGTATTAATACTATGTTTCATCGATGGACAATCTTTGATAGAGGATTATTTGCGGAAATGTTGTTTGATTTTCATCATCCTATCCTCACAATGCTAACGACGCCAATAATCTGCTTTGTTCTTTTTTCATCACTGATCCTTTCGATAAGCGCAGTTGGTAAAAATGGAATTATTCCGGCTGTGTCACTACTGATAGCTTTAATCCTTATGCGTCTTCTGATCACCAAAGTATATCCTTCAATTCTTTTTGTTTGGGTTCAACCGTTCATATGCTATGCGGAATTCATTTTTACAAAATGCGCACTAAAAAATAACAGCAGTGAGCCAGGTGTAGGCGTAATAGGTTTTTTTATGTTTGCGGCAATTGCATTGGTAATACTTGTATATACAGGCATTACGCTCGACAATAAATGGGGAATTATCTACCTTATTCCATATGGCACCGCATGGATCTTTAGTCTGACGCATCAGAATCGCGTCTATTATATTATTGTATATATGGTTGTTTTTGCTGTAATTGTGACCATATTTATAGTTTTGCGAAGCCTTATTAAAAAAGATAAGGAATTATCTGAATTCATAGTATTACCAATAATACTGGTTTTTTTTCATACTTTATTTGCCTTTACTCACTCATTGCTGTCAGAATATGATCCATCAGTAATTCTTATGAGCATAAAAGAGATTCATCAAGATCCGAATTCAGTATTTATAGTAAGAGCCTTCGCTTCGATACTCGACTTTTTGATTCATTTTCCGCTGACGAAAGCTCTGGGTAGCATCATTAATAAACTGGTTTCTATCCTGGCATCGTACGGTTGAAGCACAAAAAGTCATATTTACTTGTATATTAAAGAATTTATAAATCTCCGGATTACAACTCCGAAGACTATATAAAAAACTCGCGTCAACCTGGGAACTAACGTTCAATTGAACCTTGGCGGAGTATTGCCAGGCATAACATTAAAGAGACAGCGGAGATTATAAAACTTGCAGAACGGCTTAGGGAAGAAGGTATAAAAACTTTTGATGCTTTGCATATAGCATGTGCTGTGAATGCGGGATGTGATTATTTTCTTTCTACGGACAGAAAACTGTTAAATCATAAGGTTGATGGTATCAGTATTGTAGATCCGGTTAAATTCATTTCTGAACAGGAGGTGGAATAAAGATGATTGCTGAAAAAACTGATGCTGCTCTTAAATGGGAAGGCATGAATGTTCTGATAAAGGAATTGGGCTATGTAGATGCGGAGAGATTTGTCGCACTAATGAATCGAGAGCCTTTTGATTATACAAGGTGGAGACAGGAATTTTTAGAAGATGACAGTGTTAGGGCGGTTAGCAGTAAAGCAATGAAATATGTAAATGAAAAGTTTGGGTGATAGATTTTAGGCCGGAGTTTGCCTGTAATCGGCATTCTTTGCGGAAAAGAGTGCATAACCTGCAGGGGTTCCCTCTTGGGTTCCCTCATGCGGATGGCGCCAAACTCTCCTTTCTTACAGTATTTGCGGGTTCCGGCATTGTTCAAGTACCATCTTCCGCACTCTAAAAACCTCGATTTTTCGGGGGATTTTTCTTTTTTCAAGGTGCACGGTCATTGGCACGGTCGTTGGCACAAAAGAGAAAAAAACCTATATAACGAATTTCTTTGAGAAGTGATTATTTAACATTTTTTAGTGAAAGCGGCATCATATTCGATTCATATTACCAGACCTGCCGCCTGGATTTCTTCACGTAGCTGTTAATATGTTTAGTCGGCTGTACTTTGCTGCAGAAAGAGGCTATAATATACATAAACGGGCAAAAACGAAGGGCCTCATGAGGTTAGGAAGAAGGCAGGGGAGTCTGTTCGTACTCTGTAAACAGGGTGTACGAAACCAAGACCGTAGATATTGTAGTACCAAAGGGTATCATCGGAGGTTCGGTGATATCAAATCAGATGCCGGCATGCGGACGATGCAGCCCCCCGGGGCTAGTGTGATATATGCAAGCAGTATTATAGGACAAAAAAACAGATGAATGAAGATCAAAGGAATGAGAAGATCGGACGTGCGGTTGTTAATGTGACATGGTTTTTGTTTGCGTTAAAGTTTATCGGCGTGGTAACGGTAATCGCGGGGATAGTTCTGTACATTATCAATCGTCCTTTATGGATCGCGCCGGTGATAGGTGTCGGAGCGTTTGTTGTGTATAAGCTGCTATGGAAGCTGGTCTGGATGTTTATTGAATGGGCTTCGAGGTAATGGCAGATAATTTTATGATTTAATGTCTTTATATATGATTTATTTGCAAGTAGGTTTATTGAAGAAATGATGCTTCTGACCATAACGGAGGAAAGTGTATGCGAAAAACTATTGCAATAGCGGGTATGATTTCAGCTGTATTATTATCCGGTTGTGGGAGTGCAACCAATATAGCTGAGGTCGCCACGACGGACGAAACCACAGCGATAGAAGAGACTGTTAAGTCCGTAGAATCCGAGGATGAGCAGAGTATTAATGTTGAGACAGATAATACCGAATCGGAATCGGATGTGACGGAAAAAGAGGCTGCAGATATTGTCAGGAGCGATATCCTGATCAATTATGAAAATGGTGCAGATCCTAAGCTTGTGTATTGTAAATGTGAAAGCTATCAGGTGGATGAGCAGGGTAATTCGACGTTCATTTCGACGGATGAGTATAATTATCTTGGCTGCTATATGATTTTTGATGAATACCGGACCGGCACATATGATTTTTCATATGATGATAATGTGCTTTCCGTTACCGTGACAGGCAATGAATATACTGTGGCGGTAAGAGAATACACTTTTGATGAGAATGGTGTTCTTGAAAAGGAAATATACAGTGATGAAAGTGAACCGTCCGATATTGAAGATGTATATGATAAAGATCTGGGATTGGCTAAAAAATCAATAATCCATTATTACAGTGATGCCGGAGAAGAGACCCTTTACGATCGGGAGTATGAATTGCATCCGGTCGAAGATGGCGGAGTAGAAGTGATTTATGAGTTTGGCAAGACAATATATTATTTCGACGAGTATAAAAGGATATGTAAGACCGTAGCAACGCTGGAAGGAAGCGTTGACAACAGCTATACTGAAACGGTATATACATATACCTGGAATCCCGGGGAAAAGCCTGATCCTGAAAAGATCAACGAGTCAGAAAACGCTGGCAAAGCGGGGGCATTATCCGATGAAGCAATAATAAAGGCATGTAAGGAATATACGGGTGCGCCGATCGTTGAGATAGATCATTATGACGAGGAGACGGGCTGGCCGGTTGTATGGTGTTACGAGGATGTTGATGATCATACTTCTACCTGGGCATGGATAAAAGTGGATCCTGAAACCGGATATGCGGAAGATGATGTCCTGATGGAACCGGTGGTTCTGAAATATGACTGATGATAGTCAGCTTGCATTTTTTAGACAACAGGGGGATAAAATGTCAGAACGAAGATCAGTTAAGCCAATCTATTCAATGTGTGTCCAGCCTTCATTTATCATAGGTACGAATAATGAGGACGGCTCTGCAAACTTTGCCCCGATCACATGGGTGAGCGCAACCTGTGAGGGAGACGATGGATATTTACTTGTGATCAGTATGTTTGGAACAAAGCAGACCAAAACAAACGTACTTAGAGAAGGTATCTTCAGTGCAAATCTGGTCAGCACGGACATGCTCCGTCTCATGGATTACTTTGGATCCAGGCATGCCAAAGACAGTGATAAAAAGGATATTTCCTATGACGTGGTCCGTGGAGAAGTATTGGATGTTCCTGTTCTTGACGCAAGCAGGTGGGTATATGAATGCGAAGTGGCCGGAAGTGTTGAGACCGGTGAATCAACAACTTTCTTTTGCTATATACGAAACATCCAGATGGATGCACAGCTTGATCCGGAAGATACTTTTGATGTTGATCTGATGGCTCTTGATCCTGTTATTTATTCGGGAAGGTATTACAGCCTTGGTAATAGTCTGGGTAAGATCGGCAAAGTGATGTTGGATGAATAAAAAGTCGAAGCCACAGAGGGATAAGCGGTAATTGCTTATCCCTTTTCTGTTTCTGTATGAACTGCCTGCAGAAAGCACGGCTCCTCAGTCCAGATTGACTTTTTTCCTGGTGATGATGATATTTACGACATAGAATATGATGCCCTCGATCAGATTCATGATACTCATGGACAGTAGTATTCTTTTGTACATGCTGCCAAACATTGCATCAATATCCCCGGCTTCGAGCGTCAGCAGCTTCCAGAATCCGGATCCGAACATTATCCCCTGGGCGATGATCTGGTTGACAATATAGAGCCCTATAATGCACAGTATCGTACCAATGATCTTGTGGTTCTGCCATAGCTGTCCGACGCTTACGCAAAAGTACATACTGACTACAGTGACAAAAGGCGTAACAATGAATGTGAATATGAGAACAGCTGCAAATCCGGGATCAGGAAATCCCAGTACGGAGTAGAACTCCCGGAGTGCCGCTGCAAGTTCGTCCGCTGAAGCGCCGGCACCGCTTATCAGGCCTGCGCCTGAGATAATGAATGCGGTTATAATGCAGATATAGGAAAGAAACATCCACATGGCCCCGGTGATCACCTTGGAGTGCATTATCAGATCTGTTTTAACCGGCAGCGTAAAAGTAAGATATCCTTCGGCCGTATACAGATTCCTGTAGAAACGCATGACAAGGAATATGATGGTTATCACGGAGGCTGCGATGATGCCTATGTAAAACAGACCGATGAACGAAAACATCATAAGTCCAAGTCCGATCGAATCCTCGACACTGGGAACCGCATGCAGCACCGTTCCGGTAAGTATACCTAAAAATATGATCACCGCATCCAGAACAACCATTATTTTCCAGGTTGCGTTTAAATCGTACTTTATTAATTTCCCTAACATTTGAACACCTCCCTGAATAAACCGTCTATCGATCTGCCTTCGCTGCTTCGTATTTCATCTACTGCACAATGGCGGACAATACATCCCTGTTTCAGAAAGATGACCTCGTCAAGGATGTTTTCCACATCGGATATAAGATGTGTGGATATTAAAATAGAGGCTTTTTCGTCATAATTCGTGATTATTGTATTCAGTATATAATCCCTGGCAGCAGGATCCACACCTGCTATGGGCTCATCAAGTATGTAAAGATCGGCCCTGCGGCTCATGACTAAGATCAGCTGGACCTTTTCCCTTGTACCTTTAGACAGGGTCCGAAGGCGTGAACGTGGGTCTATATTAAGCTTCCCAAGCATATCGTAGGCCCGTTCTTTATCAAAATCCTCGTAAAAATCACAGAAAAACCTGATGGTTTCCTCAACCGAAGAGGTTTTGCCCAGATAGGTGGTATCCGGGAGATATGATATGACTTTTTTACTCTCGACGCCTACCGGATAACCCTTTACGGTTACTGAACCCTCCGTCGGCTGCAAAAGTCCGCAGATTATCTTGATGAGTGTTGTCTTTCCGCTTCCGTTCGGTCCCAAAAGACCGGTGATATGTCCGCTCTCAAGTTCAAAGTTAAGATTACTGAGCGCGGTAAAATTCCCATATTTTTTAGTAAGAGAGCTTACCTGTAATAATGAACTCATGATCCCTCCTTAATAGTTTTCCTTTATCAGTTTCAGTACTTCTTCCCTGTCAAGCCCGATTTTTTTGGCCTGACTTATAAAACCGTCAACACAGGCGGAGGCAATATTCTGCCTGAGCGATGCGATCAGGTTTTCATCTTCGGTAATATAACGACCGCTGGTTCGTTCGGTATGCATCAGGCCCTTTCGCTCCATTTCGCTTAAAGCCCTTTGCATCGTATTGGGGTTTACCGCCGCTTCGGTCGCCAGTTCCCGCACGCTAGGGACTTTAGCACCGGGCGGGAGCGTACCGGATACTATGTCGAATTCCATGTGCTCTATTATCTGCACAAATATAGGGCGGTCAGAATCCAGGTTCCATGACATTTCAGTTCTCCTTTCCTCATTATTTCCGTTATATATGTTTATGCCGGATAGCTACTGTATTAGAACACTAATACAATAGCATAATAATACAATCGGATCATAATGTCAAGGGCCAGGAAATCCGGGATCGATCGGGCGTTATCGGGTGGAGAACTTTCAGGAATAGCTCGGACTGCGTACAGACGGCTTTTATCGGTGTGTTGTGTTGTATATTGGCAGTAAACAATGTATATTTAAACTACGATCGGGGAGGGAGATGTATGGATCTGCCGGAGAGCGCCCCGTTCCTGATGAAAATATGGTGAAAAAATGATGAAAAGAGCAGACAATATGATCTATGTATGTATAACGGCGTTGTTTGTGATGTTTTCCGCATCACTGCTTATGGCAGGATGTGCCCCGGGGAAGGACAAAAGCGGCGATCAGATGCCTGTCAGCAAAGGATCCGGCACAAAGGCTTATGCGGTGAAAACCGCGCTCAGGGAAATGACCTCGGTTGACCCTGCAAAGGGAATAGGAGTATATGGCAGGTATACGGAACTGAGTGCGGAGGGTGAGGTTCCCGAAGTGCTTTCTAAGCTTATTTCCGAGGTGAATGCCCGGGCAAAGGAAAACGTGGAAAAAAGAGCGGAGAAGTTCCTTTCCGAAAACGGGTATCCTGTTGTGGCAGAAGCACCCGGGAATACAGAAGCCACCGGGGCAGAAGATACCGAGACCACAGACAGCCCGGAGATTGCAGAGGATCCCGGGACAGCAGACAGTTTCCGCTACCGCAATATTTCATATATCGTGAACGTGACCCGTGCCGATGAGACACTTATCAGCATTCTGGAAACGGAGATGGATTCGGGCATCGGAGAGTCGGAGGGAGAAAGCATTGACGAGGCTCAAAGCAGCGTCTTTCATGCATCGGTTTATGATACAAAAAGCGGGAGATCCTTAACACTTGCGGATTTCCTTAAGGATCAGGGCAGCCTTTCGTCCGGACTGAAAGAAGCGTTAAAAAACAAGTACGGCTGTGACGTCCTTTACGATGATAAAGGTGAAGCCCCTGCCTGGACGGCGGATTATCTCGGCCTTCGTTTTTATTTTGACGGTGAGATGATACCTGAAGAAGAGAAACAGGAAAAGGGACTTGATTACCGCAAGGCTGTCCATGTTTCCATTCCCTATGAGGCACTTGACGGGCCGGTGGCGGATGCCGCAGCAAAGACACCGGACTGCTTTATCGCACAGATTGAAAAAAACACCGAATACTCATTACCGTACGACAAAATGAGTATCCGTGTCGAAAAGGCGGAGAATGATAACGGGACTGAAAGCTGCCGCATCGTGGTAAAAAACGGGAAGAATAAGGATTCATGGTGGCTTGAATATGCGGATGACAGCTCGGATTATTATGTATTCCGTACACAGGATGGGTATTATTTCTATCGCCTGGAGGATGCACAGGACCGGGGATATGTTTATGATTTTAAGCATCCCGACGGAGGATTTGAGCGTTTTGCAAACCAGAATGCCCAGTGCTTTGACTCCTTCCTGCATGAACTGTATCTGGCAGTCCCTTATAACCCGGAATGTGTCCATATGCGTGAAAGGACACGGAGGTTCATGGAAGCCGCATCGTCACTGAATACTTCTTTTGCCCCAAATGGCCATTATTCCTTCCTTCCCGAGCAGGGCAGAGGAGGTATGTGGCTTCATTTTGCCCTTATCGATGATAAACTGATGCTTGACAGCCGCAATGTCGGCTGCAGGCTTTTACATGATATCACCGCCACAGAGTCGGATGGCGGAGAAGACAAGGCTGGAAAGACCGTTGTCCCTGCGGGTGAGGTCCTCAGATTTTTAAGCGTTGACGGCGAGAGTGAGATATATTATTACATGTCCAGAGACTATAATCTCTATCATTCCGGGGCGCGGGACTACAGCTATGACTGTATGCTGTCGGACGGAAGTGAGGTTTGTCTTGTTACCCGTTATGAAAACAGCTTTTTTGTGGACGGGATGTATATGGACAGGATCGGAGAACCTGTAATGCTTGGGTCTTTGCAATATGAGACGGGGCCGACGGAGATTCCGGAACATTATGTTGAGATAGGCGGAAAAGAGTATAAGCTCATCAGAGATCTGTCACTTAAGACAGAAGCGGGAGAAGAGATAGATTTTGACGGGGATATCTGGTGGCAGGCAGAAAATTACGTCGGGACATTTTCTTCGAAAGAAGATGATGCAAAGCTTGTGATCAAAGAAAACGGAGACGTCACTTTCGATTACGAAGGAACTCACTTTACCGGAAAGCTTCCGGATAAAAGATATTACCGAAGCTATGTGGAAGTCTCCATGAAAGCCGGATATGAAGAGCGCACATTTGAGATCAGTGTTAGGGATAAACTGCCTGCTCACGATCCATCTTTCAAAAATATACTGTTCTATTCCGAGGGGCTTCCTGCGACAAACGAACCATCCGCACAGCCGCCGATCGAGGCAGAGCTTAAAAGAGAGTGACGATCAGCAGGTAAGGTCAACAATTATGTGAAATACTAAGGGAACGGCCTTGGGATAACATCTGATAAGGGTATGAAGGGAGAGGGGTATGGAGCACTGCGGAACACGGAACATTGAAACAAAAGGACTGATCCTCAGGAGATTTTCCGTTAATGATGCCGAAGCCATGTACAGAAACTGGGCTTCCGATCCCGAGGTGAGCCGGTATCTGACCTGGCCCGCACATGCAAACGTTGAGATAAGTAAAGCGATACTAAAAGACTGGGCCGCTTCCTACTCCCGGAAGGATTATTATCAATGGGCGATCGTCCCCAAAGACAACGGAAACGAGCCTATAGGCAGTATCTCCGCGGTGGAGCTTGACGACGATATTTCTATGGTACAGATCGGATACTGTATCGGAAAAGACTGGTGGCATCGCGGGATCACTTCAGAAGCACTCCGGGCGGTGATGGATTTCTTTTTCGATGAGGTTTATGCCAATCGTATCGAATGCCGTCATGATCCGAGAAATCCGCACTCCGGTATGGTCATGAAAAAATGCGGAATGAAATATGAGGGGACCATGCGAAGCTCCGACAGGAATAATCAGGGTATCTGCGATGCGTGCTGGTATTCCCTGTTAAGATCGGAACGCTGATCACAAAAAATCTAATGGGGAGTCATCGGGATAAAAATCTGTATAAGATCAAAGGGGTATGTGTTACAATAAAAGAGTCGGCGTGGTTCACGATCTGATATTACGGAGAACTTATGGGATTCGATTATTTTGTTTTTTATACCGAAGCAAGTGCGATATGTGTGATCATTCTGTTAATGATCCTGATAACCGACAGAATATATAACACCAAGCAGGAAAAACAGATCTGGTTCGGCCGGGCCATAATGGCATTCATTTTTTACTTCATCTCCGATGCCTGCTGGGCGGCGATGTTAAGCGGCCTGTTTCCGAGAATCCGTTTTTTTGTTGTGCTCTTTAACTATACAAACTATATCTTTCTGAGTCTGATGGCATATGGAACCTTCATGTTCATAGCCGCATCGGAAAAAATGCCTTTCAGGAAGAGCCTTATCAAGAGACATCTGAGTTTTCTTCCGATCCTTATCTCCATACTGTTTATAACGATCGCATACATGGCCGCTCCCTTATTCTGGATAAACGAAAACAATGAGCTGAATGACCTGTACATGCCGCTTCTTATCGGAGTACCGTCATGTTACCTTATAGCGGGTTTTATCCTTTCCGTGAAATATGCAGGGAAAGCAGAGACAAGGGAGAAAAAAAGGCGGTACCTGATCCTTGGGATCGTTCCCCTGAGCGTCGGAGCCTTCGGAATGATCCAGGTCATAGCTCTGAATACTCCGACCTTCTGCTTCGGATGTACCATAATGTGGCTGTGGTTGTATATCGATAACATGCAGACCATGATCTCCGTGGATGATCTGACGCGTCTGAATAACCGTGGACAGATAAACCGCTATCTGGATCAGATACATTACAGCGAAGATTCGGAAATCTATATTATGATGACAGATATCAACAGGTTTAAGGAGATCAATGACACCTATGGTCATTCGGAAGGAGACCGGGCCCTTGTTATTGCCTCGGAGGCGCTGAGAAGGAGCTGTGAGCGGATAAAAGCCCCTGTTTTTCTCGGAAGGTATGGCGGAGACGAGTTTATGATCGTTATTCATAATCCGGGAGAGGATGAAATGCCCGAGAAGATCATCGACATAATCCGCGGAAACCTGACGGAAAAGCAGCAGGAGTATCAATTGCCCTATGATCTTAAGATCAGCGTCGGTTATGACAGGGTAACGGACGGATATGATCCTGTAAATGACTGTATGAAGCGTGCGGATAAAAAGCTGTATCTTGATAAAGAAAAGCAATGAATACAGACTATAATGCAGTTATATGGAATAACACACTTAGGAAGAATGAAGCGAACCAATAATGTGATAAACGGGTTATGTCAGTGAACAGATAATATGCTAAGCAGGTGGTAAGATCATGTATTATGTGCCGGATGATACAGAAACAGCGGGATATTATGAGTGCAGTGAATGTCATGAAAGATTTCTGGATATCCGGATCGCACCCAGACTGGTGTGTCCGTACTGCGGTACGGAACCGGATATGGAACTCGGACCGGATGATGCTATTCCTGAGATTCGGGAGACCGCAAATCTTTTGGAAACGCTGGAAGGCGATGAAGTTGCGCGGTATGATACGCTTCTGAGCCTGGCTATCACTGGTGGAGACTATTCGTGGATATAGGACGGGAGACGGAACAATCAGGGGACCGGTAAATACGAGGGACGGTCCCCTGATTGATGTTCTGGCTGCTCGACTTTTTTACCGGTTCAGTCCCTGTGATCCGGGGAAGACGGGAGAATGATCATGATACTTGTTACGGGTGCAAACGGATTTGTGGGCCATAAGATCATGGAAATGTGCGAGGGTGTTATTGCCTGTCCCTCACTGAGAAATAAGTCCGAAGATGAAATAAGGCGGATAGTAGAAGACAGCGGTGCAGATACTGTTATCCATACAGCGGCGATCTCGGATATAGGAGCCTGTGCCGCCGACCCTGATGCTTCCTATCATGCAAATGTCATGATCCCTGTTTTTCTGGCAAAGGCCGCAAAGAATATCAAGCTTATCTGTTTCAGCTCCGACCAGGTGTACACTGCCTCGGACCGGGAAGGACCATACACCGAGGATATGGCAAAGCCCGGGAATATCTATGCGGAGCATAAGCTTGAAATGGAAAACAGAGTCCTTGACATTGATCCCGATGCCGTGATGCTGAGGGCTGAATGGATGTATGATCATGACGATACCCGGAGCAATTACTTCATGAACATACTGAATGCAAAGGGATCTGTGAGCTTCAGTTCCGGAAATTATCGCGGAGTCACCTATGTCAGAGAAGTGGCTGAAAATATGGACAAAGTCATAAAACTTCCGGGCGGAGCCTATAATTTTGGAAGTGAGACCCAAAAGTCCATATATGAGATCACGAAGGATTTTATTAAAAAGACCGGAAAAGATATAGAGGTTAAGGACTGTCCGCCGCTTCATAATCTGTGGATCAACTGCGAAAAAGCAAGGAAACACGGCGTTTTGTTCAGCAGTGTGGAAGACGGACTCGTAAAATGCTTAAAGGACTATGGTATCCTGACGATTGGTGAAAAATAAGAGAAACGGAGGAGCATGTTATGGCAAAAGCTTTAGTTGCGTACTTTTCGGCAAGCGGTGTTACAAAGAGATTATCCGAGACCCTGGCAGGGGCTTTGGGAGCTGATCTGTTTGAGATAGTCCCCGCTCGGAAATATACGGAGGCGGATCTTAACTGGCAGGATCAAAACAGCAGGAGTTCCGTTGAGATGAAGGATCGTACATCCCGTCCGGCCATTGCATCAAAGGTTGAGAATATGGATCAGTATGATGTGGTTTTTGTCGGTTTTCCGGTATGGTGGTATCGTGAACCTTCGATCATAGATACTTTTGCGGAGGCATATGATTTCGGCGGAAAGACCATTGTTCCCTTTGCCACATCCGGATCCAGCGGGATCGGTGATTCAGCAAAGAACCTGGCTGAGATTGCCAAAGGAGCCAGGGTTGAAGAGGGAAAACGTTTTCAGGCAAATGCTTCGGCGGATGAACTGAAGAAATGGGCCGGAGCATGGTTATAGGCCGGGCAGCAGATATGAAAGCACTTTACTTTGACGGTGAAAAAGCAATATACAGGGAAGACCTGAAGATCCCCGTGTGTAAGCCGGGGCAGAGCCTTATCAGGATCATTCTCGCAGCTGTCTGCAGTACCGACCGGGAGATATTAAGAGGCTACAAACCGGATTTCAGAGGTATTATGGGACATGAATTCATCGGTGAGGTAGTGGGGAGCGAAGACAGGTCCCTGATCGGCAAAACCGTTGTCGGAGAGATGAACGAGACCTGCGGAACCTGTATTTACTGCAAAACAGGCAGGAAGAGCCACTGTGTAAACAGAGCGGAGCTTGGCATATCAAGAGACGGGTGTTTTGCGGAATATATGGCTCTTTCCACGGATCTCATCCATCCCATACCGGATGGCCTTGCGCCGGAGCAGGCGGTATTTACGGAACCCCTTGCGGCAGCCATGGAGATCACTAAACAGGTGCACATCGACCCGGGTCTTAATGCTGCGGTTATCGGGGACGGAAGGCTTGCATTTATGATTGCTCAGGTCCTTTCTCTTACGGGAGTATCACTGACCGTTATCGGAAAACATCCGGAAAAGCTGGCTCTTTTTGCACCCTATGCAAAAACGGTTGAATATAAGGAATTCCTGGCGGGTGGAAGGTACGAAAAACCGGCTCCAAAAGAGTGCTTTGAATATGTGGTCGAGGCATCAGGAAACGAATCGGGAATAAAGCTGGCGCTTGATATAGTCAGAAAAAAGGGCATAATAATACTTAAGAGCACCTATGCGGGAGAGACCGGATTAAACCTTAGTGTACTTCCGATAGATGAGATCACGCTGGTCGGAAGCCGCTGCGGTGCATTTGAACCGGCACTCAATCTGCTTGCGTCAGGGAAAGTATCATTTCCGCCTATAGAGCTTTACGAGCTCAAGGATCATGAAAAAGCATTTTCATCCCGGGCATTCAAGAGCGGATTTACGTTCCGCCTGGTATAGCAGACAGGGGGACGGTTCTTTTGTCCTGTTCCCGACATAGAGGAGAAGTCACCGGAAACAGGCACGGGGAAACTTTTTCAAAAGAATTTTACGAGGAGGAATATTATGAGATCAAAGATGGGAAAAGTAGCTGTTTTTATCCTGATAACAGCTTTTTTGGGACTGACAGGCTGTTCAACCACCACGACTGATGCACCTTTTAAAGATGAGGCTGCCCTTAATTCATCCGGGGCTGATATTTCCGACAGTGTTGAACCATCCGCTGAGGAAACAGAGAAACATGAAGGAATCCAGGGCCCTGAAGAAAACGAAGAGCCTGAAGAAACCGGGGAGACCGTTGTGATCGAGGAACCCGGTAATACTGAGCAGACTGATACCGGCGCATCAGAGACCGAAGAACATAAATCCTATGATTCCGGAGACCTGTATTGTGCATTTGTGGCTGAGGTTGATAACGAGGATGATTATAACAGCTTAGAGAATAAGTTTTTTGAAGGAACCGGCGGATATCTTTTCCTTCCGACTGTTTATACTTCTGACTATTCCGGCTTTGATTCCGATCAGGATTATGTTGTTACTACATGGGTTTATTCTACCAGACAGGAGGCCGAAGATGAACTCGAGATAGTAAAAAAACTCGGATTCCCGGATGCCTGTGTCATGAATATCGGTAAGTACAGGGGAGATAATTTCTGGGTTCAGCTTAACTATAGCGGAAACGAGGAGATCGAGGTCTTAGAGGACAGGATCATACTTCATAATGCAGCCGTATTTATCCCACATATGTTTTCTGCCGAACCTGTGATCATGGATCTGACGGTAGACAAAAATACAGATTTCCCCGAATCGGGTGACATGGAATATGCCGGCAATTATGAGAAGGGCATGTCGGTGTACGAATGGCTCGCCGACAGTTATGATCTAAAGGAAAATGATACGGAGGGATACAGACAGGCAAACAGTCCTTTGGACGGCTTTTTGGAAGTGAGTCTTGAGGGCGATCATATAGAATTACTGTACAGTGCATTCTATTGGGACGTCTGAGACGAATGATCATTCATCCCACCCAAATATGAAAGGATAGATCATGACAGACCGTGATATAAGAGTGATCGAAAATATGGCAAGAACCGGAATGAGCCTTGATGACCTGTGCGAGGCATTTGACAGCTTTTCTTCCGAAGAGATTGAAAAGATATACGCTCAGGTACACCGGGAGATGGCCGGAGAGGATCAAACCGGCGGAGAGGTTCAGACCGGGATTAAGCTCAACTGTTCGTGAGATTGGTTTTCTCCCGGAAGGCTTGTCGAAGATGGATTTTGAAATTATAAAAGAGCAGATCGAACAGCTGAATAAAAAATGTTATCGGAATGATTCCGGTGTGAGGTAAATTATTCAGGAGGCATGTGATCGGATAATATGGATATAAAATACAGGCCGGTCCGTAAAGAGGACGGCTATGAATGGCACACGCTATTGTGTCGCGTCTGGCGCTCCGCCTATAGTCATATTTTTCCGGTGGAAGT
This sequence comes from Lachnospiraceae bacterium, assembly GCA_024682555.1. Classification (GTDB taxonomy): domain Bacteria; phylum Bacillota; class Clostridia; order Lachnospirales; family Lachnospiraceae; genus UBA2868. The sequence continues at coordinate 15,680 of JAIKZD010000016.1, forward strand.
ATTTGACGAGCGCGACAAGTACATAGAGGATAAAGCGCGTCAGTTTACGGAAGATAAATTCACGGGCGACAGAAAGATCGCTTATGTGGCCGAGCACGCCGGAAAAATAGTGGGTTTGATGTTTGGCACGCTGGATTCGGATTATGAATACTTCAAAAACGAATATGCCGATCTGGTTGCGCTTTATGTATATCCCGATTATCAGGGAATGGGAATAGGGACGGCGCTAAGGGACATATTTGTTGAATGGGCCTGGGGAAAAGGGGCCGGCAGATATGTCATAGGTGTTTTAAAAGATAATGCAAAAGCCAGAAAAGTGTACGAATCCTGGGGAGGAACACTATCAGAGCATGAACAGGATTTTATTGTGATGAATGTGGGCTATCCGGAGTCATTCTATACATTTGAACTATGAGACTGAGGGACGGTTCCTTCGTCTCAATGTGCGGTGATTTGCCATATGAACCGGACAAAAGAACCGTCCCCCTGTCCTGCAAACAACACTAATTTAAGAAAGCCTGACGGGCGCACGAGGAATTATTATGAAAAAGATTTTGAGATCCATGACAGCCGTTATACTCTGCCTGACAATGATATTTGACGGGCCGTTAGTGAACCTTTTCGCAGAAGAGGCTGCCCCTTCGGAATCTGTCAGTGAAGCGGCAGCCGGGGCATACGAAGCCGGGCCTGCTGATAAGGCAGAGAATGCTGAAACAGAAAACGGTTCCGGGAACGAAAATGATCCTGTTTATGAAGACCCTGCGGACACGGGCAGTATATCAGATTTACAAACGGATTTGCCGGACGAGGAGGCTGATCGTGAGCCGGACGAAACTGAAAATCTTCAGGTCGATGAAAAAAACCCGGAAACCGATCCGGACAGCGATGGAGATTCCCGGGTGGGGGAGAAAGTCGGAGAAGAACAGACCGAGGCCCCGGAAATCCGTGAAGAGGATGAACTTGCCGGAACAGACGGGCTTTCCGAAAATGATTATGAATACACTACATACACAGCTTCGGGAAATACATATGCCCAAATAACTTCATATAAAGGAAACTTGGCAACAGTTACCATTCCTGAAACCTTAGGCGGATATACGGTAAAGAAGATCGGCTATCAGGCATTTAAAAGTAACACGAAGATTCAGAAAGTTGTGATCTCTGATAATATCACGGAAATTCAGGAGTATTGTTTTGACGCGTGTTCAAACCTTTCAGAGGTAACTCTGTCAAAGAATCTTAATACACTTGGATATGGCGCATTCAGGGGTACGGCGATAAGCAGCATATGGATACCGGCGAGTCTTGTAACCACGTCTTCCTATGGCGATTCTTCCATATTTGCGAATTGTACTAAACTTAAGACCGTGGAATTTGAAGAAGGAAGGACGGCCATACCCACTCAACTGTTCAGAAACTGTGACAGCCTGGAGACGATCACTATTCCGGATACGGTTACTTCAATCGAAAATGCAGCCTTCCAGAACAGTAATAACCTTCGGACAGTAGTATTTGGCGCCAACCTTACCAGGATAGGATACCAGGCATTTTCGGGGTGCACCGGGCTGCAATCCATAAATCTGCCGGACAGCGTAACAGAGATCGACGCCGATTGTTTTGATGGGTGTACAAACCTTTCGGCGGTAACCCTGTCAAAGAATCTTCAGAAGCTTGAATATGGCGCATTCAGGGGTACGGCGATAAGCAGCATATGGATACCGGCAAGCCTTGTAACCACATCTTCCTATAATGACAATACAATATTTGCGGGATGTACTAATCTTAAGACCGTAGAGTTTGAAGAAGGGATATCAAGGATACCAAACCACCTGTTCAGAAACTGTGACAGCCTGGAGACGATCACTATCCCGGATACTGTTCTTTCCATCGGAGACTCAGCCTTCAGGGACAGTAATTACCTTCAGACGGTGGTATTTGGCGAAAATCTTACCAAGATGGAAAATCGGGCATTTTCGGGATGCACCGGGCTGCAGACCGTAAATCTGCCGGACAGCGTAACAGAGATCGGCACCTATTGTTTTGAAGGGTGTACAAACCTTTCAGAGGTGACCCTGTCAAAGAATCTTCAGAAGCTCGAATATGCCGCATTCAAAGGTACTGCTATAAGCAGCATATGGATACCGGCAAGCCTTGTAACCACGTCTTCCTTTAATGACTCTTCCATATTTGCGGATTGTAAAAATCTAAAGACCATAGAATTTGAAGAAGGAAGGACGACCATACCGAAATCGTTATTCCGAAACTGCGACAGTCTGGAGACGATCACGCTTCCCGATACGGTAACCTTGATCGCGGCAGACGCATTTCGAAACTGTGACAATCTGAGAAGGGTAGTATTTAGTGAAGATCTTACCAAAATAGACTACGATGCATTCAGGGGATGTACCCGTCTCGGATCCATAACTCTGCCGGACAGCGTGATGGAAATAGGGACATACTGCTTTAACGGGTGCACGAACCTTTCAGATGTAACACTGTCAAAAAATCTTCAGAAGATCGGATATGGCGCTTTCGGGGGCTCTGCGATAAGCAGCATATGGATACCGGCAAGTCTTAAAACCACGGGAACTTTTAATGATACTTCCGTATTTTCGGGATGTACAAACTTAAAGACCGTCTATTTCGAAGCCGGAAGAACAACAATACCCGACGGTATGTTCAGGAATTGTGACAGTCTTGAAAAGATCACTGTTCCGGATATGATAACCCAGATCGGGCAGGAGGCATTCCGAAACTGCGATAATCTGTCCGAGATATTTATTTCACAGTCGGTAAAAACCATAAATTACAACGCATTTTCCGGTTGTCCGAAGTTATCTTTCCGCTGCCCGTTAAATACGTATGCGACCATATATGCAATAGATAACAACATTCCCATAACACAATACGGGAATGAAGAATTAACGTATAAGGTTTTACAGCCCCGCAATACAGGGTACTATCTGCAGGTAAAAAACACTGTAAAAGCCTATCTTTCCTATGAGATCGCGGAAGAATACAAACATATAACCGATAAAGCGTTAAAGATCCGGATACCGGCCAATGCGACGCTTATAGAATCTACCCTTAAGCTGAATGACACCGTGTGCAGGGGCTATTCTTATGACAATAATAATACGCTTACTATTCCCGTAAATGACAGTAATGGAGTCCTTACATTTAATCTGCAGAGAAATGATTCGTCGACAATGTATTCCTATGCAATGCTGACCTATAAGGAGGGCGGGGTAAGCGCTTATGATGTGATCAACGTAATAGGCTATGTTTATGATGGTGTTACGATAAATGCGGACGAAACGGTAACAGCCCCGACATTTAATATTAACGGCTCTGCCCCCAAAAGCGGTACGGTAGAGATCCTTCTTGATGGATCAACCCTTGGGACGACGACTGCTTCCAAGGCCGGAAGGTATACTTATCAGATAGCCCTTAACAGTCCGTATGACGGGCAGATTTACACGGTCACCGCGAGATGTACGGTTAACGGAAGGCAGTATGAGGCCGACGCAAACGTGGAATATGAGGCCGGCGCTCCCGAGATAAAAGATTTCCGTCTGTATTACAACAACAGAGGTACGGGCGTGGATCTTCTTGATGACTCGAAAAAGCCTTATGTATCATATGCTCCGCATGTGCCGTTTATGTTTACTATCGATATAGATAATGCCGAAACCATAGATAAAGTATTTGTCACAAGTACCCGCGGCAATGAAAAAAGGTCGATGGAAGCAACTTATGACGCAAATTCCGGCAAATATGTGGCAAGGGGCTTTTTTGACGAAGATAACCATTCTTATGTTCCGGGCACGATCAGAGTAGAGTTTCAGGAAAAACACAGTCCCTGCTATGTTCAGGAAACGATACCCGATAATCTTCTTGCGGATATGAACAGGCTTTCGGGTGCTTTGACAGCCACCACCGTAACTACGGTAAAAAAAGAGAGCAATGTTGAAGAATATTCATTTGATATCGGAAAATCATTGGAGACGTTCAATGAGGAACTCAGCGATGTCCTTATAGATTATAACATCAGCATGTTTGATGAGGAGTCGGGAAAAAGTGTCTCAGATTTTATGGGGATGACGGAAGCCGCTTTCGATTTGGCTAAATATGTTGTTCCGGGCCTGGATGATAAAAAATACTTTGTGGCAATGGATTATTCCGACCCGACAACTTATACAATGATCGTAAAAGATGCGAGCAGCGCCGCTAACAAGATCGTAAAATATCAGATTTCCCTGCAGGGCGATGATGAATGGACCAAACTGAATGATATAGCACCGGCACTTGGTGTCATCTCTAAATCTGTCGGACTCTTTGATTCGGTAGCGAAAAATGAAAAAGATTACAACAGACGGAAGACCCAGATCGATGAGTCTCTGTATATCGTGGATAAAGAGGAGGCCCACAGAAAAAACGATGAACTTGTCAAAGATCAGAATTTCTTTGCTCTTGGAATGTTCGTATATGCGATGCTTCCGACTGCCATCGGTTTAACGGGTCCCGCAGCCATCGGACTGACTGCTCTTACAGGTATTATAGGTGCCTGTTCGGGATTTTTCTGGGATGCAAGGATAGCAGACATGATGGGTAAGGGTGTGTCCGTTAAATGGGCCATAGACCCAAGCGGATATGTGTATTCCCAGGTGCCCGGCAATCGTCTGGAAGGCGCAAAGGTAACGGCTTTTTACAAGGAGAACGAGGAGGATCAGAATTATATAGTCTGGGATGCCTCCGAGTATGACCAGAACAATCCTTTATACACCGATGCCGACGGTAAATATGCATGGGATGTACCTGAAGGCTTCTGGATGGTAAGAGCCGAAATGGAGGGGTATGAGACGACTGATACGGCATGGATGGAGGTTCCGCCGCCAAGGACGGATGTCGCGATACGCATGATCCCGGATGCCGCACCGAAGCTTGTCGAGGTAACTTCGGGCAGCAGTTACGCGGTGCTCACTTTCGATCAGTATATGGATCCCGATACCATATCAAATGTCAGCCTGAAAGATTCCGAAGGCAAAAGTATAAATTTCACTGTTGAGTATGATGACCCGGAAACGGATGAGACCGGCAAGAGTTACGCAAAAGAATTCCGTCTGATATATGCGGGATATGTGTTAGCAGGTACGGATACTCTGACCGTGACTTTATCCGATTCTGTCCTGTCGGCAGACGGAAAAGCCGTTGAATCGGGTTCCCACAACGGTGTCGCGGAAATGGAGGTTTCCGTTCAGAAAAAAGTTAAGGTTGCGGCAGGCGGTCAGGGTTCTGTCAGATTTACGGTAAGTAATTATGATGGTGAAAAACAGTTTTCAGCCATATCGGATGCACCGTATATCTGCACCGTTAACAGCGTAGATGTCGATGCAGATGGCAGGGGAAGCATCAGTGTGACCGGCGGTTATGCGGGAGAAACAGAGATTCATATTACGGATGCTTCCGGAAAGGAATATGGCTCTGCCGTAATAACCGTTGTAGAAGATGGCGGGCAGATAGAAGAGGATATACCTGTTGCCTCGATCGAACTCATACCGGAAAAAACAACCATCTGTGTGGATGAGACGATCGCAATTGGTTATACCATCCTGCCGGAAAATGCGACAGAGAAAACGCTGACATGGAAAAGCTTTAGTCCCGGGGTTGCAAAGGTTGAGGACGGAATGCTTACGGGTATTTCAAAAGGAACGGCCGTGATCAAAGCCCTGTCAAATGACGGTTCGGGAATAAGCCAGACATTCACGGTAACCGTTAAGGAGGAGGGAGACGAAGGTTTCCGCATAGAGAATATCAGTGAAACCGGCTATGTTTATACCGGACAGGCCATAAAACCCGATGCCGGGATTTTCTATGGCAATATCCCATTGACGGAAAAAACGGATTATACGATCACCTTCAGCAACAATACCAATGCCGGGGATAATGCGCTTATCACTGTTGTTGGAAAAGGTAATTATTCCGGGAAGGAAACGAAAACCTTTAAGATAATTCAAAAGGATATAAGTGATCCTGATATAACCGTATCGGAGATCGCCTCGGCCGCATATAACAAGAACAAGGGTTATACGCCGGTTCCGGTGATAACATATAACAATAAAAAGCTTGTAAATAAAAAAGATTTTACTGTTCTTTATTATATGAACGAGTCCTGTGAAGGAGCTGCTGTCATTCCGAAGGAAGGCGGAAATTATTATGCCAAAGTAACAGGTACGGTCAACTTTACCGGAACTCTGGTGATCCCGTTTGAGATCGCAGATTCAGGGCAGATACCTGTCAGCAAGCTTAAGATAGGAAAGATTGTGGATCAGCCGTATGAGAACGGCTCACAGATCACACCGGAGCCTGTCGTTAAGGATGGAAGTGCTACGTTAACAAAAGACTCGGAGTATGAACTTTTCTGGGGACCGAATAAAGAGATCGGTACCGGAACGGTTATCATCAAAGGTAAGGATCGTTATGTGGGAACGAGGACCGTGACATTTAAGATCACCGGTACTCCGGTGAATAAGGTGACGGTAGGCGGAATACCGAAATCCCTTGTATATGACGGGACGGCTAAGGCTCCGGTACTGACTCTTACTTATAAACCAAACGCAAAATCCGCGGTAACACCGGTATTATATGCGACCAAAGAAGAGTACGATGCCATGACTGATGAAGAAAAGGCAGACATCGGATGCATCCTGGCATTTAAGAACGACAGCAATATAAAGGCCGGAACTGCGACCCTGACCCTGACGGGCATTCATGGCTTCCATGGGAGCGTGAACAAGACATTTTCCATCGCGCCGTTTAATATAGCGGAAGATCCTGATGACAGATTTAAGGTTACATTGTCTGAGGATACCTATCCCTATGCAAAATCAGGTGTAAAACCTAAGCCGGAGGTTACTTTCGATGGTAAGGTTCTGACAGAAGGGAAGGATTATACTCTGGCATATACCGCAAATACCGCAGTCAATGAAGGAACCGGGAGAAAGGTACCTACCGTCAAGGTGACAGGAAAGGGCAATTTCAAAGGAACGGATACAACGGCCACGTTTAAGATCGGAAAGGCGGATATGCAGGCCTGCAATATACAGGTAACTGCCAAAGATGTAGTCTTTCAGGATAAACCCGGTAAGTGGATATCAAAGATCACGGTGACGGATGCCGATGGGAAGGCACTGGTGGCAGGGAAAGACTATGATAACAAGAATATCATTTACTCATATGATAAAGCAGGAGAGCAGGAGATAGATTCCAAGTCTGTTGTTTCTGCCGACACGACTGTCTATGTGACAGTGACTGCCAAGGGGGCATCATATTCGGGAACAGCTACCGGAAGCTACAGGATCGTTGAAAGGGATATAGGCAAGCTGACAGCGACTGTGACGGTTCCAAAGTCCTATACGGGGAAACCGGTTAAGCTAAAACCCGGGGACATAACCTGGAAATCAGGGAATAAACCTGTCGAGAATGTTACATTTAAAATCGATGAGACCACCTATAAGAATAACATCAATAAAGGCAAAGCTACGGTTACACTCCGGGGTACCGGTATCTATGGCGGTACAAAGACAGTAACCTTCAATATCGGAACAAGAGGTCTTCTGTGGCGCTAATGAGCGAGCATATTACCATAGGAATACTTGCACACGTTGATGCCGGAAAGACCACTCTTTCCGAGGCTTTGCTGTACCTTTGCGGAGCCATAAAAAAGGCCGGAAGGGTGGATCACAAGGATTCGTTCCTGGATACGGATTCCCTTGAAAGAGAGCGGGGTATCACCATTTTTTCCAAACAGGCAAAACTGAATATCGGTGAGTATGACGTTACTCTGTTGGATACTCCGGGACATAATGACTTTTCCCCCGAGGCGGAGAGAACTCTTCAGATACTGGATTACGCCATACTGATAATAAGCGCTGCCGATTCCGTAACGGGCCATACCGTAATGTTGTGGAAGCTGTTGTCACACTATAATGTTCCGGTTTTTATCTTTGTGAATAAGATGGATCAGCCCGGAGCCGATAAAGACGGCATACTTGAAAAACTCAGGGAAAAGCTGGCCCCTTCCTGCATCGACTTTACCCATGATATAAACGATCCGTTTATCTGCGAGGATATAGCCGTCTGCGATGAAAGACTTCTTGATAATTATTTAAACGGCGGAGAGATCAGCGCTGATGATGTGAAGGAGCTGATAAGGGAGAGAAAAACCTTTCCCTGCCTTTTCGGTTCCGCCTTACAGATGACGGGGATAAAGGAGTTCATCGACATCCTGGCTTCATACATGAAAAAGCCGGAATATCTCGATGAAACCGGTGCAAGGGTATTCAAAATATCCCGGGATGAGCAGGGAAACAGGCTTACATGGATGAAGCTTACGGGCGGAAGGTTATATGTAAAGGAATCCGTAAGATACAGTGTGAATAATACATCCTATGATGAAAAGGCCGATCAGTTAAGGATATATTCCGGAGAAAAATATGAGCTAAGGGAAAGTATCTGTGCGGGGGAAATAGCAGCGGTCACCGGTCTTACCAAAACCATGGCGGGGCAGGGACTTTTTTCCGAAAAGGGCAATAACACCAATCTGATGCAGCCTGTCATGAGCTGTGAGATCATTCTACCCGAAGGCACGGACAGACATAAGGCCTTCAGGGACTTAAAGACCATCGAGGAAGAGGAGCCCATGTTATCCGTTGCCTGTGAAGAGGAAACGGGAAGCATAGAGGCCAGGGTAATGGGCAGGGTCCAGATGGAGGTGCTTGCCGCCCGGATAAAGAGCCGGTTCGGATATGAAATAAGCTACGGCAGCAGCCGGATAGTGTATAAAGAGACAATACTCAATACGATAGAAGGCGTGGGCCATTTCGAGCCCTTGAGGCATTATGCGGAGGTTCATTTGAAAATGGAGCCCCTTGAACCCGGAAGCGGGCTGGTATTTTCAAGCGATTGTTCCTTCGATCTGCTTGACAGAAACTGGCAGAGGCTGATACTTACGCATCTAAGTGAAAAAAAGCATCGCGGGGTGCTTACGGGCTCCGAGATTACAGACATGAAGATAACCGTCATCGGGGGAAAGGCTCATGAGAAGCATACCGAAGGCGGAGACTTCCGACAGGCCACCTACAGGGCCGTGAGACAGGGGCTGATGATGGCCGAAAATCTTTTGTTGGAGCCTGTCTACAAATTCACCATAGACCTTCCGCTTAACAGTCTGGGAAGGGCAGTAAGCGATATACAGAGAATGTACGGTACCGTTGATGAGCAGAAGCAGTATTCCGATAAGGCCATCATAACAGGAAGGGTTCCCGTATCCGAAGCAGGTGATTATGCCGGGGAGCTTTCCTCATATACCAGGGGTTTCGGGATCATCACCCTTGAGCCCGCAGGCTACGCGCCCTGCCACAATGCGGAGGAAATAATAGAAACGGCGGGTTATGATCCGGAAGCGGATACCGCTAATCCGTCAGCCTCTGTTTTCTGTTCTCACGGAACAGGTACCCTGATCCCTTATGATAAAGTGTATGAATATATGCATGTGGATACGGGATTTAACAAAGAAACGGAAAGAAAGGCCGTGACAGATCTGACGGAAAGCGGTATCACGTCAAACGCTCCAAACTCCTCTTCAGGCAGATCAGATGACCCTGAGGGAAAAAAAGATGCAAGGGCAGCAGAAAATGAGCTCAGATCGATCTTTGAGAGAACCTACGGTCCCATACGGAAAAAGGAATATAACAATGATCCCCTGAAGGATGTCAAAAAGCCCCCCAAGGCACCTGTTTACAAGGGCAGGCCACAAAATCCAAAGGACGAGTACCTGTTAGTGGACGGATATAATATCATCTTTGCCTCGGATGAGCTTAAAAGCCTTGCAGCCATGGATATAAATGCCGCAAGAGACCGCCTTATCGACATCCTTATTGACTTTAAGGGATACAGGAATGAAAATGTCATCCTTGTGTTTGATGCCTACAGGGTGTCCGGCGGAAAAGAAAGAGTGATCAGGCAGGGCAACATAGACATAGTCTACACGGGCGAAGCGGAGACTGCCGACCAGTATATTGAAAAATGCGCCCATTCACTGAAAAAGGACTATAGGGTAACCGTTGCCACCAACGATCAGGTGGAACAGGTCATAATACTCGGAAGCGGAGCGCTGAGGATGTCCGCCCGGGATCTTTTACATGAAATAGACGAGTCTAGAAAAGCCGTTAACGAATATATAAAGGCCGCCGGACTTACCGGCAAAAGCATAAAGAATACCATGGAGGACAAGCTGAACGAGACAGGGGGACGGTGCTGATGTCCTGTCTTTGCGCGTCGATCGGGGTGTTTCAGTCAGAGGACTGTCCCCCGATTGATTCCCTGACTGCCTCCCTGACTGACTGAAAAATGTTTCTTTTGGATTCGTCGATGAAGATCCTTAAGCCGGATATATCTGTGCTTTTCGCATTGATGATGCACAGAGCCGAAGGAGGGGCAGTGATGAAGGGTGTAGCTTCGCATGGGCGAAGATCCCTTTCTTCCCGGATTTTGCCGGAGCCTTTTTTTATGTTAAGGCTGACGTTTGAGAAAGTAACGCCGCTTATGTTTGACGGTTCATCCCCGTAGATAAGGATTCCGTTTTCGCTGCTGCATTTTATGTCCCTGAAGGTGACATTTTTAATATGTCCGATTTTTGTCCCGGGTCTTCGTTTTACGGCGGTGACGGCTATCGGCTCGGCGTCTCCCCACCAGTGCTCTTTTGACACAAAATGAGTATCGATCCTTATATTTTCAAATCGAACGTTTTCTATATTTCCTTTGTCTCTGAGCTGGAGGGATATGCCTCTGTTTGAGTCCGTTATCCTGCAGTTATTTACGGTTATATTTCTGAAAGTATCCTCGCTTTCGGTGCCGATCTTAATGGCTGAGCTTGTTGAACTCAGATCACAGTCCTCGACGGTTATGTTTTCGCAGAAACCGTAGGCTCCACCATAGGATGTGTTCTTAAAAACGATACAGTCATCGGCACTGCGGATTTTGCAGCCGGTGATCATCACATCCCTGCAGTGATCCGGATCTATCCCGTCACAATTGGCTAACAGCCGGTTATTAAGTATGTTTATGTTACTTATCGTGACTGATCTGCAGCCTACCATGTGCAGTGTCCAGAATGCACTTTTCCTGAGGGTAACATCCGACACGCTCAGATTACCTGTGTTTTCAAAAAAAATGAGGGGTACTCTCGGATAAAAGCTTCCGTCTATATGATGGGGGCTTATTTTTCCATAGAATAATTCCTCGTTTCCGTCTATTGTTCCCTTCCCGGAAATCTTTATATTATCGGCATCTTTTGCGTAAATAAAGAAGAGATTCGGGCATCCGTCATAATCACAGTTTTCATAGGTCGGTATGTTCACTGCGCTGCCGGACAGATCTGCCCCGCCCGTCAGATCAAAATCATCTATTCTGTCTCCGGCTTTAAGTACAGTGCCTTCTTCTATGTGAAATTCAACGTTGGATCTTAATACAAAAGCGCCGGATCTGTAAATGCACTGCCCTGTGAGCAGTACCAGTCCGCCGCCGTTTAATGCGCATTCATCAATAGCAGCCTGAATAGCTGCAGTGTCATTTGATATCCCGTTACCGACCGCGCCATAATCCCTAATATCGTAGATCATAGAATTATCTCCCTGTTTATGTTCCGGCGGTCCGGTACCGGTTTCATAATCGAATACTAACATCATTATCTGAAAAGTGTCAACGTTTTTTTGGATCGGGCTCAGGATCGGCTCAGGATCGTGCTCGGAGTGTTTCATGGATCAGCCCTGGGAGCGCACCCGGCGGAAGGTTCGCGGGGACATGTTAAATTTTTTCCTGAACAGATCCTTGAAATAGTTGCTGCTGTTGAATCCGCAGCTTAAGGCGATCTTTGTAATGGAATCATCTGTCGTGAGAAGCATCTGTGTTGCCTGCCGTAAACGGATATAGTTGAGATATTCCTTAAAGGTATAGCCTGTTTCCTTACTGAATTTTTTGGAAAAATGTGAGGGACAGAGATGGAAATGGCCGGCTATATCATCAAGGGATATGGTACTATTGTAATTAAGGGCGATGTAGTTGATCGCCTTTTCTATCACGGGACTGATGTCTATGCTGTTTTCGGGGTGCTCCCTTGTAAATACCCCGCCTCTTTGGATCAGGAGTACCAGATTCAGCATATACATGATCATAAAGTCGGATGAATAATCATCCGGTGTCGCGCTTTCTTCCAGCATAAGGCTGAATATCCGCTCTAATTTGTCCTTCATGGATGAACCGAGGACAACCTTACAGGTGGTATTGAGAGTATCATGTATTTCGGGATGATATTCAAACAGGGGAGCAGGCAGAAGCGACAGATCAACTGCAACAACTATCCTCTCGCTTGGTTCAAAACCGTTATAGAGTGTGCTGTGAGGATCCCGTGCCTTGACAATGAAGAGATCCCCGGGGCTGAGATGGTAGCGGTGCCTGTTGGCGGTATAGACGCAGGAACCGCTTTTTAAGTAGTATATCTCGGTGTAATTATGGGAATGTTCATAGTTCATTCCAAAGGAGGGGTGACGTATCTGCCTTTCTATATACAGTGTATGCTCGCCGTAATCAATGTTCATATTGTTTTACCGCCCTTTTCACGATATTTTCCGAGTAAATTTAACTAATATTACCCTAAAATTCACATCTATATCCCAAGTATAACATGTCAATCACAAAAAATCAGTGGTAATTTAAAAAAACAGCTATTTTTTTGGTATAAATGCGCGAAAACCCATAATAGAATTTTAGTATCAAATCAGATCCGCTGTGATGATCCTTTTGGTCCGGGGACATTTTACAGCATAAAAAAGTAAAAAGGGAAAGGAGCAACATATGAAAAAGAAGGTATTGGCAACATTACTTGCCGCATCGATGATATTGGGGTTAACGGCCTGCGGCAGTGGTGCATCAAACGCGGCAGTGACCGAAACAGGTGACAGTAAAGAGGCGGTTGAGACCGAAGTTAACGCAGAGGAAACAACGGAAGCGGCAGAAACCGCGGAAACAACGGAAGCGGCAGAAACCGCGGAAGTAACGGAAGACGGCACAGTAAATCTGAGAATGGCATGGTGGGGTTCCCAGACCAGACATGATATTACGGTTGAGGTAATTGAAATGTATGAGAAGGAACATCCCAATGTTCATATCGATTATGAATTCTATGATTTTGACAGCTATTTCACCAAGCTTAAAACCCTTGTGGCCTCCGATCAGGTATGGGATATCTTCCAGCTTGGAGGAAATTTCCCCGAGTATATCGACAAAATATATTATATGAATGAATTTATAGATAACGGAACAGTTGATACATCAGGGATCTCGGATGCTTATCTGAAGATCACCCAGGATACCGAAGGCAATCAGATCGGTCTTTCCAACGGCCTTAACACCTACGGAATAGCATACGATGTTGATATGTTTAACGAGGCGGGTGTTCCCCTTCCGACACAGGACTGGACATGGGATGATTTCAAAGATGCAGCCATGAAAATACATGAACATACCGGCAATTTCGGATCATCGGGATTTACGTCGAGTGAATTCATAGCGGGATGTTCCACATATATAGCACAGCAGGGCAATGTAGGAGAATACGGTTTCTTCAATCTGGATCTTGACGGAATGGGATTTGATGACGCGCAGATGCTCACTCCCTACATCCGGATGAGGGCTGATCTCATAAGTGCGGGAGCATCGCCTGATGCCGGAGCGGAAATGGAGATCACCGATATCGAAAACGACTTCCTGGTAACGGGAGAGGCAGCAATGACCTGGGTAGCCGTAAACCAGTTTCCGACCATATATGATATATGCGCAGAGGAGGGACGTACCCTTGCCCTTGCACCGGTTCCCCGTGTAAAGAAGGACGGCCCTTCGGGAACAGTGATCCAGTCATCCCAGATGTTATGTGTATCCAAAGATTCTCAGTATAAGGAAGAGGCAGCCAGATTTATAAGCTGGTTCCAGAACAGCACAGAATGTAATGCTGTACTCAGAGGAGAGAGAGGCATACCTATTAATGACGATGTCCGTAAGGCACTTGAAGCGGAAGCTACCGACGGACAAAAGGAAATGTATGATTATGTTACTCTGGTAGGTACATTTGAGACGCCTGAAAAGATCAATGTTTTAAGCCCTGCAGGCCAGGATGAGGTTGTTGATAATTACCGCAACTATATCCAGCAGGTCGTTGCCGGAGATATCACGGCAGAGGAAGCGGCAGACAAGACTTACGAGGATGCCTGCAAGCTCTTTGAATAGTGGATTTCATTTTATACCTGTTCTGTGCGGGTGCACCTTTTATGTGTACCCGCACAGATCCCTTTTAAATATGTTTAACAGATCAGTATGACAGGGAGGAACATCATTGTGTCTAAGGATAGAGAAAGGACCGTAACTTTTTCAGGATTCTTTGATAATGATCAGACAGCGGGATACATATTTGCATTTCCGTTTATATTCGGATTCATATGTTTTTCGCTGATCCCCATAATCACATCTTTTTACTATTCATTTACCGATTACGGGATGGGGAGCAAGGCAATAACCTTTGTGGGATTAAAGAATTTCCTGAATCTTCTGTCTGATGATGTTTTTATCAAGTCCCTTGGCATAACGTTAAAATATGTAGTCCTGTCGGTGCCGCTTAAACTGGCTTTCGCCCTGCTTGTTGCCTTTGTCCTTACCAGAAGGAGCAGCATGGTGACCCTGTACAGATCACTGTATTATGTTCCTTCGCTTGTAGGGGGAAGCGTAGCGGTCGCTCTCGTATGGAAACAGCTGTTTGCGCGCAAGGGACTGTTCAACATGGTCCTGTCCGATATGGGACTTAAAACCGTCAACTGGTTCGGAGATCAGAAACTGGCTTTGTATCCCCTTATCTTAATGACAGTATGGCAGTTTGGTTCATCCATGATCATATTTGCAGCCGGGCTTAAGGAGATACCCTCCACTTATTATGAAGCCGCAAAGATCGACGGGGCAAACGGATGGCAGACATTTACAAAGATTACTCTCCCCTGTTTATCGCCGATCATACTCTATAATCTGGTCATGCAGACGATACAGGCATTTATGTCATTCACCCAGGCGTTTGTTATCACCCAGGGCGGTCCCAATAACGGAACCCTGCTGTATGCACTTAATGTCTACAATCAGGCATTCAAATATGATCATATGGGGTATGCCTGTGCCATGAGCTGGTTCATGCTTGTGGTCATGA
This sequence comes from Lachnospiraceae bacterium, assembly GCA_024682555.1. Taxonomy (GTDB): domain Bacteria; phylum Bacillota; class Clostridia; order Lachnospirales; family Lachnospiraceae; genus UBA2868. The sequence continues at coordinate 30,981 of JAIKZD010000016.1, forward strand.
GTCTTATAACTCTTGTGATATTTAAGACATCCAGATTCTGGGTATTCTCGGAAGGAGGTGAAGACTGATGAGCGGCAAGGCTGTGGCCAGAAAGACCATTTATCATGTTCTGGTAATAGTGTTCGGATTTGTGATGATATATCCGGTGCTGTGGATGATATCGGGTTCTTTTAAGGATAATTCCGAGATCCTGCGCGGAACACTGTCACTTATCCCGAAGACCTTTAAAGCGGACAATTACAGTACGGGATGGAAAGGTTTTGCGGGGATCTCATTTGCCAGATTTTTTGTGAATTCCTTCCTGATCACGGGAGTTGCCACCTTCGGCACCGTGATAAGCTCTTCACTTGTGGCCTATGCATTTTCAAGGATAAGATTCAAAGGCCGCAAGTTCTGGTTCACCTGTATGTTAGCCACAATGATGCTTCCCGGACAGGTGATAATGATCCCTTCGTTCCTCATATGGTATAAAATAGGATTATCAAACAGTTATGTTCCCCTCATTTTCCCGTACTTCTGCGGTCAGGCATTTTTCATATATCAGATGATGCAGTTTATGAAGGGGATCCCCAGAGAACTTGATGAGGCGGCAAGGATTGACGGGTGCAGCAGATATACGATATATACTAATATAATCCTTCCGCTTTTAAAACCGTCAATAGTTACGACCGTTATAATCCAGTTCTACTGGAAGTGGGATGATTACATGGGCCCGCTTTTGTATCTGAGCAAGCCGGAATCATACACAGTCTCTCTGGCAATAAAGATGTTTGCCGATTCTGCCAGCAAGACTGATTACGGAGCAATGTTTTCAATGTCGACCCTTTCGCTTGTTCCGGTATTTCTCATCTTTCTGATATTTAACAGATATCTGGTGGAGGGCATAGGCACCAGCGGTCTCAAAGGATGAACGGAGAGTGATAATAATGATAAAGAATCCGATAATCAGGGGGTTTTGCCCGGATCCGAGCATCATAAAAGCAAATGGACTTTTCTATATTGCCACGTCCACATTTGAGTGGTGGCCGGGAGTAAAACTTTTTGAATCCTCGGATCTCAAAAATTTCAGACAGATAGCTTCTCCTCTTAAAAGGCGCAGTCAGCTCGATCTTACCGGCGTACCGCCCTCGGCAGGGGTTTGGGCCCCCTGTCTGAGTTATGACGGAAGGCTTTTTTATCTCGTATACACCGATGTTAAAACAAAAAAGGGAAGATATTATAATACCAACAATTATGCAGTCTGGACGGATGATATTTACGGCGACTGGTCAGAGCCTGTGTATCTTAACAGCATAGGATTTGATCCGTCGCTTTTCCATGATGATGACGGAAAGAAGTATCTCGTCAATATGATAAACGGTTTTAAGGGTATCACGGTACAGGAACTTGACAGCAGAACCCTTAGTCCTGTCGGAGAGAGAGTCACCGTATATAAGGGCTCGGGGATCGGATGTACGGAAGGCCCTCATATCTATCATATCGGTGACTACTATTATCTTATAGCCGCGGAAGGCGGAACGGGTTATGATCACTGCGTTACCATGGCAAGAGCGGAATCGGTCTACGGCCCGTATATAACTGCTCGGAATAATCCCCTCTATACCTCGGACAGGAATCAGGGCCTTCAGAAATGCGGGCATGGGGATATCATTGAGGCGGATAACAAAAGATGGTATCTTTTACATCTGTGCGCAAGACCCGGCCGGGATGGAGGCGGGTGCCTTTTGGGGCGTGAGACTGCCATACAGGAAATAGAGCTTTCGAAAGAAGGTTTTTTTGAGCCAAAAGGAGGCAGTCCTTACTGCCTTTCGGCCATAGAGGATGCGGAAGGTCTTCCGGAGTACGAAAAGGGAGATGAGTTAAATGTTTATGACCGGTTTGAAGAGGAGACCATTGATGTAAGATACTCCTCGTTTCGATGGGATTACGCAGGCTTTGCCCATATAGATCCCGGCAGAAATGAACTTGTCATAAGGGGTGAGGAATCCCTCAATTCGCTTTTCCATGTTTCGCTCCTTGCCGTAAGGCAGAAAGAGCATGCATGCAGGACAGAAACAGTGATGCATTTCGAACCTGAGGCCGAAGAGCATTTTGCGGGGCTTGCATATGTGTATGACAATCTTAACTGGTATATCTTCGGCAAGACCCTTAATGAGGAAGGAATCCCTGTTCTTGTCATCCAGAAGAGTGACAGGGGAACCATAACGGATCTTACGGCACCCGTTGAAGTAAGGCAGAAGGGCGACATAACCCTGAGGATCGAAACCGACGGATATACTATCAGATTTGGCTTTTACACAGATGACCGGTTTGTGGAGATCGATGCAGAGGGAACAACCGGAATACTTACTGATGAGTATTGCAGGGGGTTTACAGGGGCACATTTTGGAATGTATGTGCATGATATGCTCAATAAGCGGATCACGGCGGGTTTCAAGAGCTTTCGCATGGAATACCCGGAATACGGATCAGATATAAAGACAGGAGACTAAGGTGGAATATTACTCGAAGGTTATATTTGAGACATCGGACGCCGGCCTTAAAAGACTGTATGATGAAGCCGAAAGGAAATGTCTTTTAAACATACGTGATTTTGCGGGAACCCCGGTGCTTGTGGAGGGCGGAGGCTATGATAAGATATGGCTGGAAACCCAGCCCATGGGCGGCGAAATGTACGCAAAAAGAAACATAGGCATCGGGCTCAATAACCAGCTTATGTTCATGGAGCATGCAAGAGAAGACGGAAGGATCCCGGGATCCATTGCCCTGATAGACGGCAAGGTGATTCCGCAGTTCAATAAATTTCAGGGCTTCTGTTTTCCGGCTCCTGCACTTAACATGTATTATCTTGCCGATGCAGGAAAGGATTATCTTGAACTTCTGTATACGACGCTTGAGAGATTTGATTCATATCTCTGGAAGGTTCGTGATTCCGATAATGACGGCTGTCTTGAGAGCTGGTGCAAATATGATACGGGGGAGGACAATGCTCTCAGATATCAGGATGCACCCGATGCCTGGGAGAATGAATATCCTCCCGGAGGCTTCAGCGTGGTTCCCATGGCTTCCGTTGATGTTATGAGCTATTCTTATACCGCAAGAGACACACTGAACAGGACAGCAATCCTTTTGGGGAAGGAAGATATGGCAGCCGGATGGAAAAAGAAGGCTGACGTTGTGAAGAAAAAGATAAGGGAGTACCTTTGGAGCGAGAAGAGGGGAACCTGCTTTGACAGGGATAAGGATCACCGTGAGATGCCGGTCCTATACCATAACACATTAAGGGCAATGTACTGGGGAAGCATAGACAGGGATATGGCAGACAGGTTTGTAAGCCTGCATCTGCTCAATCCGGCGGAATTCTATACGAAGATGCCCCTGCCCTCGGTTGCCGTAAATGATCCCCTGTTCAGAAATATTCCGGAGAATAACTGGAGCGGTCAGTGTGAAGCTCTTACCTATCAAAGAGCAATAAGGGCACTTGAAAACTATGGCTATGATGCGATCATTCCGGCTCTTGGCCGGTGCCTGTTTGATGCCTTAAAGGATGAGTGCAGGTTTGTCCAGCAGTTTGATCCCTTTACGGGCAAACCGTCAGGAGCAGGCCCCGACGAAGGGATGGATGCCTACGGACCTGCCATGCTTGCAGTTCTTGAGTACATATCAAGGATCTGCGGGGTACACAGAGAGGGTGAGGAGCTGTATTGGGGCTGTATGGCAGGAAGCGAGAGCGTTTACGAACAGCATCTCATGGGAGAGGTGTACCGGATAGAGAATACTACTTCAGGGGCAAGAGGGCTCATAGGCTCGAGAGAGATCTTTACCACCAAAGCAAATGTCAAACTTGTTACTGATCTTTCCGGAACGGTTAAAAGAGTCATAGAGAGATCACTTTTTTGAATTCTTTTTTCTCTTTTTGTTAAGTACGATGAGATACAGGATGACCGCTGTTATAAAGGCAGCAGCCGATCCTGCGATTATATATCCGCGGATATCCTTCTTAACTGCGACGGCACAGAATTCCACACTGTCACCGCTGTAATTGAACAGTATATACCTTCCGAAAGTTTCACAGCCGGTCTTCTGCCAACGGCCGTTATTATTCACATATATCTCCGTATCGGAGTTTTCCGTGAGAGGATGATATCTCAGTGTGTGGACACTGCTTCCGTCGGAGGGATTGGTGACCGAATATGCTTCTTTTACGCTGCTTAAGGGTATTGTCAGCGGAGCCAGCATCTTTACCTCTAACTTATCGCCCTCAAGAAACCTTCCGTCAGCAAGGATCACGGATTGTCCGTCATCTCTCAGCCTTTCGTCCGCAAGGGTCGTAAGGTATCTGCATTTTACGGCAGCAATCTCCATATCGGACAGGACTCTTACATCATCCGGTATGTCCCATTTGACATAGGAATCCTCCTCTGTGTCAACATCGGGCAGAAGATCCTCAGTTATGGTCCCGCCATACTGCACGGAGGCGCTTCCCACCGGGTCACCCTCCGATGTGAAGGTTATGTTCATTTTTCCAAAATCATCAGGGATCCCGGGAAGACCGGTAAGCTCACTGTAGGAAAGAGGTTCGGCCTTTCCACTGTAACTGATCCTGTCGATCCCGCTAAGATCTGCACTTACAAAATAATTGCCCTTTATTATTGCATTATCCTCCGAAGCTCCCGCTATAGCCCCGTAATAGCTGCCTGCTTTCCTGATATCAGGCATTGCACAGGAATCGTAAATACCTGCGGATTTACCTGCTATACCGCCGACATATCTGGTACCTTCATATACTCCCTTGGAATAACAGTTTCTTATGGTTGACAGTGACCTTCCCGCTATACCGCCTACATACTCGCCCGAATCAGAGAAAACATTGCCGAAGCATTGGCACCTCAATATGGTACCCATTTCCTGAAGACCTGTTACTCCGCCGCAATAGCTCTTTAAGGAATGGACCCTTCCCCGGTTTTCATTATCCCTTGCCACACATTTGGTGATATAGCTTGCGTTTGCCCTGCTGTCCTTAACACCCGTGGCATCGCTCTCGGAATCAAAATCATAATCTATTGCCATGGTGCCTATGATACCTGCCGTATCGATATCACCCTCTATCAGCCCGTAATTTATGTTTTTATCCACAGTTCCGTCCACGCAGGTCTCTGCAACATCCTCGGAATTGTCCTCATATATCGTGGAATAATCCATCTCAAGCGCACCGTCCATGGCATCCGTAAACAACAGCATAAGGGTATTAAACTGGTCATTTACACCTGCAAGATCATTTATCATGACATCGGTGGCACTGCTCATCTCGGCATTCAGATGTCCCAGATTATCGGATATTCCCTGCATGTTGGCATTTAAGGAATTGGCTCTTGCCTGATACTCGCTGCCCAGCATATTAAATCTGATATCACCCATTGAATTCAGATCATTGGCGATACCTTTGATCCCGTTTCCCGCATTTTCAAGCTCCGATACACCGTTTGATGCCTGTTTTACCGCATCCGTAAGATCCTTTTCCTCTGCCTCCCGTAACTCCGACTCATGCAGTGTTAACAGGGAAGTCATCTGCGTCATATATGTGGTCATATCGGTCCTGTAATTCTGTCCGGGGTGGTTGGCTTCATATGACTGATCGGCATACTGTTCCGCATCCCGTGCAACATCTGCCGATGCATCGATGTCAAGCGAGCGGTCGTATTCGGACATTCCCTCTTCGGAGGAAGGAAAGTCCGTTTTGTTCCCGGCATCATCAAAGTGTGCCGCACCGTCGATAGAGTAGGGCACTCCGTCTATCGTTACGGTATTATAATTCTCCACATCCGAAGGATCGATCGATCCGACAGCGGCAAGCTGTATATAAGTGCCGTCATTGTTATCATGGTAAAAATACAGATCGTCCTCGGCTCCGTAGTAGCTCTTTGTGCTGTCATTTACGTTTTTGGACAGATTTCTGTAATAATATGCCCTGTTTCCGGTCACGGAATCCATGTATCCCTCATATTCAGCCGTAGCATTTTCCGCATTCTGTTTTGCGGCATCATATTCCGCCTTTTCGGAATCCGAAAGATATGAATAGGCATCTGCGTCATCAACAGCCTGTTTAAGTGAATTAAAGGCATTCTTAAAATCCGATATCGAGGATCTGGTGCTGTCTATAACTCCGCCTCTTTTACTGCTCTCGCTTATAACATATTCGATCCTGTTTAAGGCATCATTTGCCGCAGATACAGTACCGTCCACAAAGCCGATGGTGGAATCGGCGAGGTAGTTTGTATCGCTTAAGGCTCTGTCCGCAAAGCTCTTTACAACGTTCAACCTCATTGAGATCGTATCCGTGCATGCTCCCGCATCATTTAGGGTAGTGTCGATCAGATCGTGCAGCTTGTTGACGTTATCGGTTATCTGAGCGATGATATCTTCCGTAAGATCTAACTGCACGTAGGGCTCTGCCTGTCCTGCAATGCCGCCTATATCCTTTCTGCCCTTAACATTTCCGTTGTTGATATTTTCAAACAGATATCCGGAAGATCTGCCCGCAATACCGCCGGTATTATAGCCGACGTGATCATATCCGATATCCCCGTTATTTGTGCAGTATCCTATGGCGCCTATGGACAGACCCGCGATACCGCCTGTATCCGTGGGATTTGAATGCCTGTCCGTCTCCGATTTTGATGTTGTATCATCTTCCTTGAACAGAGCCATCAGCTTTTCCTTATAGAGATCCAGATCTATATCGGACAGAGACTGAACGGTATCGTCATTTACTGTATTAACGGAGGATCCGTTAACGCACCCCGATATACCGCCGGCGTTTTCGCCGCAGATACCGCCCGTGTAGTATTTGCCCGAGATATTGCCTGTGCTGATGCAGTCGATTATTAAGGCCCCGGTTTCATTAAAGCCTGCAATGCCTCCGACATAATTGTTGCCGCGTACTGTACCTTTAAATGTACACTTATTTATAATGCCGTAGTTGTCGCCCACAATTCCGCCTACCGCAATGGCTTTGCTTGAGGGCTCTATCATTGCCTCAACATTAAGATCCGTGATCATGGCTGTCTTCTGCGTATATGAGAACAGACCGACATAGCTGACATCCCCGGTTATGATATACGCAGACGACACCC
>JAIKZD010000048.1 GCA_024682555.1 Lachnospiraceae bacterium
ATTCTTCTCAAATATCTCGGCATCAAAACCGGCCTTTAATGCATATATGCCTGCCGATAATCCCGCTATTCCTCCACCGACTATGATCACTTTTTCTCTGGACTTGCTCATTTTGGTCCCTCCCGTATTATGTTGAATTGATATTCATTGAATGTATATTCAATATAATACGGGTTGTACATCCTGTCAATAGTTTTGTTGAATTTTTTTTCAATGAATTTCCGGCATTAACAGGACAAAAGAACCGTCCCCCCTGTCTTATGCCGAAAGAACCAGCTCCCTGCCTTTCCTTATCCTTTCGATATCCTTGTATGTCAGGGTTTCCTTCTCAAGCAGTTCCTCGACGATGGCATCCAGAAAATCTCTGTTCTCAACAATGATCTGCCTTGCAAGTTCATATTTATCCCGAACCAGGGACTGGACTGTTCTGTCTTTGTTGGCCTTCGTAAAATCTGCCGAAAATCTGTTGACGTAAGCGTCAAATCCGAATACACACATGTCATCCACCAGATCCGAGGCATACTCATAGGCACAGCCAAGATCATTCTGGCATCCCGAATCAGGCTTTTCATATACCGCTTCAACGGCGGCTTTGCCGCCCAGGGCGCTGGCAAGCCTGTTTTCGATGTATTTTGTTGATTTTTCATGTCTCTGGCTGTAAACTGTCGTTCCTTTCGTCCCGCCGCCATTTCTGACTATCGAAATGAAATCTACAAATCCGGGAGACAGGACTTCAAACACAAGGGCATGACCTGCCTCATGAACGGCGACTTCTCTCATATCGATCTGATCATCGTTCTCCTCACCGAATGAAGCTCCAAACCGGTTTCTCAGTATAGCTTCTATGATGTCTTTCAATTCGATCCGGTTTCTTCCGTCAAATCCTGCGTATATTCCCGCCTCATTAAGTAAGGATTCTATTTCTGCACAGGAATAATCCTCAAGGTATCGGGTGATCTCCTCTATATCGAGATCCTTCACTACTTTTTTGCTCTGAAGAAAATGCTTTACGATCTTATGAGCATTTGACCCTTCCGGGGATTCGATCTCTATGACCTTATCAAATCTTCCCGCCCTTTTCAGGGAATCCGGCAGACGATAGGCTTCGTTTGCGGTTGCGATCGTAAACACATTGTTGTCGGTACACTCATCCATACATGACTGGACGGTAACATATTCTTCCGCATCACAATGATCCTGATCCTCATTGGCAAATTTGTCGATGTCATCAAGAAAAACTATGGCCATTTTTTCGCTCTTTGCCTTTTCATAAGTATCCTTGATATGTTTCACAAATTCTCCGTTGGGAATATCCTTGCGGATAGTATAGGTCTTGCATCCGCTTTCCTTTATGAAGCAGGTTGCCATGAGGGTCTTTCCAAGTCCCGGATCCCCTTCTATCATCAGTCCTTTAGGGACATGTACCCCCAGCTTTGCATACTTATCCGGATTCTTTATGACATCACACATGCGCCGCAGTTCAAGTTTTATTCCGTCATACCCGATGATCTTATCAAATTCACTCATTATCATATCCTCCTGTCTGATCGTCTGCAGTTCTGATCCATCCGTATCCTACGTCTGCTTTCTATCGTAATTCTATCAGAACCGGTGTACGGTTTTATGTACACGTCTGTGAGCTATGCGTTGAGGCTAAACGTTACGTGGTAACCGGATAACAATCCCGACATAGCCCTCCTCCGCTGCTCCCGCAGATTCGGTCTGCGGGAGCTTTCCTGTGGAGATGAGCTGCTGCGGCCTAACAGGACAGAAGAACCGTCCCCCTGTCTGCAGATGATTTACCGGCATTTGAAAGGACCATATCGTCTATGAATTCATGAATCGCTGTCATCGCAGGCCTTGCTCCAAGTTTCATATTGTATGACCTGTCACATAAAAGACTGACCGTTTCATCATTTATCATAGTTTTTATGCGCTTTGCCACATCATTTGCCACCCTGTCGAGATTAAGGCTGTTAACCTCTTTCTTCATGCATTCCCTGATTATCCGGGCATATACCGGTTTTGTTATGCTGTGGAATGTATATATATGAGAAAAGCGATTGATTAACTCCGTATCAAAATACTCTGACAGGTCTGATACTGACAGGCTCTTCGACACATCTGCATTTCCAAACCCGATACTTCCGGTTTTTTCCATACAACAGGCATTAGTTGTGGCTATGATTATTGTCTTTGAAAAATCTATTTCCTTTCCAAGGTTTGTCACCATAACTCCTTCGTCAAATGCAGACATGAACAGTCTCTGAACAGACCTGTCACACTTTTCAAACTCATCCAGAAGTATGACCTGATAGGGATTGGTATCAAGAGCATCAAACGGTAGTTCCCTGTTACTGTCAGACCCCGCATAGCCTGAAGGTGCTCCGATTATTCTGTTTATCGTTGAAGGCGAATTGTATTCTGCCATGTTGAGAATAATGGGTTTTTCACCTATATATTCGCTTGCGATGAGCTTTGACACCTCACTTTTACCTACTCCGGACGGTCCCGCAAAGAGAAACGTCAATGGTCTGTTATGCGGCCTTAAATGCATGTCATATAGCTTTATGACCTTTGTGATATCATCAATAATGTCATCCTGTCCATGAATACAGCCAAGCGCTGACCTGAACGATTCCTCGTTAAACTCTTTTATTGAACTGTTTCCTGAGGTAAGACGAAATGCCGTATCTTCCACAAGTCTGCCATCAAGCGTTATTGTATCGGTAATATTTTCTGCCGAAGATTTAGACTGTATATCTATCACTTTTGATGCTATAGCCCTGTCCATAAGGGTAAGAGCATTATCAGGCCTGTGCGAACCAACACTGCAGAATTCATCGGCTGTTCTGACCAGAATTCCTGCTATAGCCGCATCAAATCGTATTTTCACTCCGTAATGCTTTTCCATCCCTTTGACTGCGCTTCTGAGTACCTTCTCTGTCTGCTCTTTGGTCAGTTCATCAACAAGAACTCTGGTGAATCTCCTGTTAAACGCAGGATCATCATCTATTCTCTTGACCTCCTGGGTTGTTGTAGCACCTATAACCATAAACTTTCCCCGGCTTAAGGCAGGTTTGAGCATCTGCGCGACCTTTTTATAGGCTTCTCCTCCAAATAGGATATGTACCTCATCAAGAAACAGGATTGCCTTATGTTCGTCAGATTCAAGGTAATCGACGAGGCTCCTTACCTTCCGCTCAAGGTCACCAACCAGTCCGCTGCCTGACACTATATCTGACAGATTTAGCGAATACACCGTATATCCCCAAAGTTTCCTGGGAATGGTTTTGTTCTTTCTCCTTAAACGTCCGGCAAGTTCCTCGATAATATTTGTCTTCCCGGATCCTGCGGGTCCGATAAGCAAGGCATTCGGTTTGTTCCCGCTTATCAGGATGGAACAGATTTCCCGGATAACCTCGTCACGAAACAGAGCCTTTGAATGCTGCTCCACTCCCATATCCTGCAGGAGACTACCTATTTCATCATCATCTTCTGTATCCGGACCCCATATCATCGGTCCACAGTAAGGTGTGATATCCATGTCATCCGGCGACACATCCGTTCTGTCATTTACCATTTCATTGTTTACAGATGCATTATCCGTACCGTTCATATGGTCACCTCCATTCTCGTTGTAATTATGCCGATGCAGCTCTCAATCAGCTGATGGTTTACAAGTTAGCAGCTCTCCCGCATATCATACGGGAGAGCTTTGTCAGTTCATTCAGCCTGCAATCCCTCCGAATACGAATAGGGAGGGACCTTATCTATCAGTATGGCCTTCTTTCCGCCTTCTATGAAGTATTCCCTTGTTCTGTCCATTGCAAGGATTTCCTCAGGGACTTTACCTGCCCTTGTTCCTATATATTCCGCCGAGTTTAAGTCATTGCTCCCCATATATACGATATGGTCGCAATTGTTCTGTATTGTAAGACTCTGGGCGTGAGAATATAAGGATTCGAGCTGACTGAGGCTCTGGACCGAAAGCGTTACCCATATGTCGCGGCTTCTTATCACGCTTATTTCCTTATCAAAGTCTGGAATGACCGTTCCTGCGGCAAAGTCATCAAAGATTATCCTGCAGGGTACGGTGAGCTGACCGTTTTCATGCTTGTCAGCTTCCGACACAAGGGTCTGTAATGCCTGGGTGTAAAAAAGGTTTACCAGGCTGTCCATACTGTGGTCCGTATCCGATATATTAAGGAAGAGCACCGTCTTTTCCTCCCCGAGGGCTGCTATCTTAAGCTCCTCTTTTTCAGGCAAAGCGGATTCCTCAACGCTGTCTTCATTAAGATTTGACACGGAAGTTTCCATCGGACCGGCACAATGGTCTGCGCCTGAACCCCCGGAAGTGACATCGCCCGATTCCTCCTCCGCATCTGCAAACAGGTCCGCATCATCGCAGTCAAAATCCTCGAAATCGAGGTCGTCAAACAAATCCTCATCAAAATACGGACCGTACACATCTTCATGGTCTTCATACCCATTGGGGTCGAAGATATGGTGAAGTATGGCAACGTCGAAGGGATATAATGCGATATTTACGAAAGCAAGTATTCCGGACCAGGTTTTGTCCGCTACCTGCATTGCCTTAATCTGAGTATATCTGTTTGCAGTGAAGGTTCCGGGATGTCTCTCTATCCAGTCTATAAATGCCGCTTCCCCCATCTCCCGGCTGAATGCCCTGTAAAGACGGGCTACCGTATACATGTTATGGTCTTCCGCAGGAAGAGCCGAAAGAGTATATGAGATAAAGAATTCAAGAACCGCCCTTGCATTTGCTGCCCAGAAGGGGTCTTTTCCATCCATCTGCTCGGGGATGAAGCTTCTTGAGATTTTCATTATGTCCATCTCATTATAGGAATCATCCTCATACTTTCTGATATAATCAAGCGGATTATACATACAGCTCTGTTCGGGATTTACAAAATCAAGGACTCTGACCTTATAGCCCTTCTTCTCAAGCTCATCCCTGAACATCCGATGCAGCATGTTTTTGCTGTCAGCCACTATCAGGCTTGAGTCCTGAAGTGTTTTCAGCTGGGTGTATACGATGGAACCGGTCTTGCAGCTGCCTGATGACCCGATTATCAGGTCATTGTTATTAAGATGTGTCACCCTGGTGTCATTGCTTACATAAACACCCTTTCCGAGACATCTTCTTCCATATCTCGGGATTACCCTGTTATCGGATTTTCTCTTTTTCGTCGTAACTGTTTTTGCTTTACTTTTTTCCTGCATAATATCACGCTCCTCTCTAAACTATTGTGCTGAAACACTTATCGTCTAATACCGATGAAACAAGCCCGAATTCAATGGCTTCCTTTGCATTGAAATAGCTGTCATGCATCGTTACCCTGGCCACCTGCTTCATTGTTTTTCCGCATCTTTCGGCGATTATTGACAGAAGCCTTTCATTGGTGTTCTTTAACTGGTTCAGCTCCTGTTCTATCTCGTGCGGCTTATAACCGCCAAAGTCTCTGCTTCCCCAGCTGCAGTCATGGATCATGATCCTGCTGGAAGGGAGCATGTAGCGATTTTCCTTATCGCAGGCAAGAAGGATAATGCTTCCCATTGAGGCCGCGATACCTGTGACAACTGCCTTTACGGGACTCTTCATGAGCCGTATCGTATCGTATACGGCCAGACCGCTTCCCACCGAACCGCCGGGCGAATTGATATAAAGGATAACAGGCAGGGTGTTATCTTTGCTTTCCAGATACATAAGCTGTTTGATAAGTTCATTACAGCTTTCATCATTTACTTCCCCCACAAGAAAGATTTTTCTGTCGCGAAGAAAAGCATCCTCTATCGGAATTACCTGGATGCCTCTTACGCTTTCATATATTATGTTTGCCATGTTTATGTCCTTTCTTCGTGTTTACACACGACAGTACATTATTTATGGTTACCTTTACTGTTTGATTATCCCGCCATGCTCATAGCATATGGAATAATCTATTATCACAGGGTCATCAGCTTCCCTGTCCCTGTACTTTGTGATGATTTCCTGAAGCCTTTCCCTGTCCGAGGGAACAAGCGGCATCCTCAGCGAATCCATAAACAGTCTGTTCAGCACATCATAGCTGTCAATTATCTCCGAGCAGTACATGTCTAACGGCTTTACCGAACACATCCAGCTTTTTGCGCATACTGTGAGTGCTTTGTATATCAGGTCGCCAAGAGTTATATCACCCTCACTCCCTATACCCGGCTGCGGATCCGTGAACACATAATCACGGGCTTTGCGACTGAAACCCTCTATCCTGCGCAGTATATCGGAACAGGCAGAAAGCGGGAGAAGTTTGTTTTTGTACTCCTCATCAACCTTCTTTTTCAGATAGCCAATATAGGAAGACAGCCCGATATGTTTGAACTCTTTTATCCGTATATTACTTTTTGCCAGACTGTCGATAAGAAGAGCAAGTACATAACTGTTTCCCGCAGCGTTAAATTTCCTGCCCTTACTCCTGTATATCCGCTTACTGTCAGGAGGGTTAAAATATGAATTACCGGGTTCATACCCTATCAGTATGAGAACATCCGAAACGGATATGCTGTCCAGGTCATCCTCACAGAGGCTGAATCCACTGCATAAGTCAAACCTGAGATACCTGTACCTGCTCTCATCCTTTTTAAAACAGGAAAAGGGCAGAGAGAGCATATATCTGATGATCCTGTCTATATGCTCCTGGTCTGTAATACACTTTATTGCCGCCACTTTCTCAAGCTTTTCAAGTTCTTTGCTCATAAATCGCCTTTCCGCATACCGATACGGTATGTCTTTAATCCAGACTATCCTGTTATCACGCGGTACTAAAAGTCATAGTCATACTAAACTCTTCATGCTTCGGATTTAGTATGATTTTTCGACCGGATTTTTTTGTCAAAGTCATACTAAATCCCTTAGTCTCCCGGATTGGTATGATTTTTCGACCGGATTTCTTTGTCAAAGTCATACTAAATCCCTTAATCTCCCGGATTGGTATGATTTCTCGACCGGATTTCTTTGTCAAAGTCATACTAAATTGCTCAATCTCCCGGTTTAGTATGAAATTGAGTTTGGACAAGTTACCTCAGGGGTCACTGACATCACCGGGGAGGCTGTCATCTCCGTTATCGCAGTCGCAGTCCTCACTATCGCAGTAGAAATCCTCACAGTCACAGTAGAGAACCTCGCAGTCGAATTCCTCGCCATCACAGTCGAAATCTTCGCAGTCGAATTCCTCGCCATCACAGTCGAAATCTTCGCAGTCGTCATAATCGCAATAGTCATCGCAATCACGGTCCCAGTCGTAACAGTAACGGTCGTCGTCATAATCGCAGTCACAATAGAGTTCCTCGAAACGTTCAGAATCTTCACATCCTAAAATATATTCCCAGTCAAAACCCATATCTGTACCTTCTTTCTGTCACCTTACGCCGTGACCGGCAATTCACATGTCTACAGGTTGCTTTTTCGTATCGGTTAAGAATTCCTCCTTTCCATCCGATATAATTTAATGCGGGCACATAAAAGAGGGCCCGCAATAATGCGAAGTCCTCTCCCGGCACACCGCGCCATATTAAAATACAGTATCCATAAGCATTTTATAAATATGCTGAAAACGCAGTAAATACCGCGATTTCTTTGATATCCGCTTTTGATTTTCCTCACTTAAGAGGTCAAAAACTCCCAATTTTTTCAGGAATTAATCATTTCACAGCCTGAATATGTATCCTGCATACGGGCTTTGCCTTTCCGGCTGTTTGGACCATTCTGTCACCCCTGTCACACTTCTCAGATTCTCCGGGAAGGATGACAGATGATCTGTCCTACCTGATCATTTTAAAAAATCCTGACAAATACACAATCAACTGACAGTTTATTGCAAAGAATGCCTCCTCATATAATCAGGTGGTTTTTGCTCCTTTATTAAGAAAAAGAAAAGAGGACCCGCAATAATGCGAGTCCTCTTTTCTGATCTTTCCTCACTTAAAAATCGGCAACTCCGATCTTTTTCAGGACCTCCCGGATCGGATTCTGATCTGTCTCCGGAACCTGCTCCTGTTTTTCCCCGTTTATCCTCCCTTCGATCTTTTCCTCTGCCATGAACAGAAGGCCCATGATCCTGTATTTATTGAAGTACATAAAACTGTCATAGCACTTTTCCTCCGGTTCATCCTTCATGCACAAGGTTTCCCTGACAATATATGCTATATTTTTAGGACGGATACTCTTCATTTTCATGATCACGTCAACAAAAGCCGACTGTATCTTCATTCGTTCGTCCGGTTCCTCTCCGGTTTTATGCCGTCTTCGATCCAGTTTTTCCAGGGCTTTTACGGTATCTTTCAGTGATTTTTCTATCTTCTTTGTCTGTTTCTTTTCCATATCACCTATGATACCGTTATAATCAAACACAAGTTTTTTTTTCGCATATAAAGCTCTGGGCTTTCTTATGACCGCCGCAAGTTCGGACAGATGATCCGGTGCACAATTCCAGTACTTTTCTTTTCTCAGCGATACATTCCCGGCTCCGCGGTCTTTTTTTATTTCATATAAAAATGCCGGATTATAATAAGAATTGATCTCTTTCGTTTCGGATTCCAATCCGCGTATTACCTGTTTCTTTTTTGTCCTTGCACCCGGTCCTTTCAGTATGGGCTCCCCATCATATTCCGAAGTCATTACGGCCGACCGGATCGCGCCCGTGTTTATATCTACCGAGTGTTTCGATCTGTCTATTTCTATTTCATTAAGAACGGAAAGTTTCAAAATACACTCATATATCTTCTGACAGTATTCCCTCTGCTTTTTTGCGGGCTCTTTTCCGGGTTCCGTCGAAAACAGTCCTTCCCAAAGATAACTGTTAAAAAGCTGGATATCATTTGATATGGTTCCTATATTCCCCTGGGTACCTGCGATCGCCTGATCCAGACGGGCAAGATTATATGGCGTAAGGGGGTATGTTTCTGCCTTTCCCTTTATCACTTCTCCTGCCTGGGCAACGGGCAGTCCGTCGTCTTCCGGTGCAAACCTGTCACACAGAGGTGCCATCGGTCCGTCTTTTTCCCTTAATTGCGCGGCCGCTTTCTGTACGATCTTTTCCCTGATAAATAAAGCCGTATCCGAGTCAAAATCGGCTCCACCGAGTTTGACCATGATATTGCTCTCATAAGGCGAGATCACTACGATACCCGAGTTATCCGGAGTGTTTCGCAGGTTAAACCATTTTGAGTATTCACCTGTTTTCTTATTGGTCAGACTGCAGACCGAACCGGCTGAAAGATGAGGATATCTGCATAAGGTTACGGGCTTCCCGTCCGGAAGGCCGGCAATATATGCCTCGTCTTTTTTCAAAAGGGGCTTTATCCCTTTCTCCCTTTCCTTTGGTTCCATTCCCGAATACTTAAGCATTTCAAACGGCATGCTGCACAGGGTGAGCATTTCGCCTTCAAGCTCCATTGCACCTCTTCTCATCCGTTTTTTGATATCACCTATGATCTGGCGCTTATAGCTTATATAATCATCGCACTGATAAAAATCCTGCCCTATCAGTTCGCACATCCTGCGTATAAATCTGCCTTTTGCGGATTCTTTGGGTATTATTTCCCTAAACAGCTCATCATTATCCCATAGAGAAGCTATATATTTTTTCTCATGTTCGAACAGCTTCTCCATATCATCCCCGGATAACGGAAGAGTATTCAGTATCTGATATCCAACCTTATGTTTTCCGTTTTTTCTCTGAGGCTTATCTGTTTTCACAACGCCAAAGTCGCAGGTTTTCAGGTTTTTGAGCCAGTGATCGAATGCATCCGTCTTATGGTCCGGATCCTTTGCACTTCTTTTGGACCCATTAAACAGATCCCCGGAAAACTTAAGATATTTAAGTGAATCCGGAGTAAATATCAGTTTAATATCCTCCGCATTAAGTTCTCTCCCAAACATATCCCTGACGGTTTTTATACCATTCTCCTTAAAGTATTCCGTGATCTTTGTATTAAAGGCACAGGCTTTGAAAAAACGGTTTCTTAACAGCATCATCCCGTGCATCTCATCCGGATACACATCCTTAAATATGCTTTCATCAAGGAGAGCCTGACCATCCCATATTTTATTACCGCTTTCCTCTATCCCCTTCCTGCAGGTTTCGTTGTCACACCTGCTGCAGATATCAGGGGTATTGATCACAAATTCCCCATCCTTTTCACATATTATCCGCCGGTTGCCGCTTATACTTATCCCCTCAACCGCATTTATCATAAGTATATTCTTCCTGTTAAGGCTGAAGGTTTTTTCTATATTTGAAAGGGTCAGTGCTTCATAGGCTTTTATACTTGTAAGATCATATTCCCTTGTTATATCGCTTTCGTCAAAGTATCTGCCCATCCATGTCCAGTTCTTCAGGTCTTCATATAACTCCTCCCAGACAAACAGGCAGCTTCCGGTCTTGGATTTACTGGCGGATCGCTTATAAGCAACATAATGCCTTGTTTTTCTGTCTTTTCCTTCGAAGTCAAAGCCACAGGAATAAAGAAGTGCCCGACTCAGTAGTTTATACCCTCCCGTGATCTTATCCGGACCGTTTCCATGAATGGGAGAATTTGGATCATTCAGCTCTTTATTGATCAGTTCGCCCGCACCTTTCTTAAGGATACCGCTGAAGATCCGGCCGCAATCCTTATATGTTGTCTGTATTCCCGTATCTATCTTTACAGACGGATTCCCCTTTTTAACACCTGAACCGATCACGGCAAAGGGCCAGTCTATGCGGTCGATCCATCCGGGAGTCTGGTATATGACCGTTCGTTCAACATCCTCATCAAGATTAAAAGCAGCAACATGAACCTGTTTGTCACAGTTACCTATAAACAGTTCATACTTTCCTTTTTTAACGGTATATTTTTTCGATTCCTCGTCAAAAGCCGCAATATCCTTGATATCTACTGCTGCTTTGGCTGTTTTTTTCTTTTTTGCTTCAATCTCCAACTCATCATATTCATATATGCCCTGTATCTCATTTTTCTTATCCTCGTTTTCCCGGCATATAAAAAGCATTATCGCAGCCGATGACTGCAGGGACATGAGATTTTTAACACCTGCGTTTACTTTGATAACGGTCCCGGTAACAGTAACATTTACCGTTTTCAGTGCAATACTGTCTTCACCGAGCAAAAAGCCCTTATGGTCAAACTCCTTTTTTATTCTGACCGTTCTTTCATCCTCCGACTCTTTCCACCGCTCCTGGTTTTCACGATATTTGTTCAAAAATTCGGAGTACTTATCCGGCACAGACGGACCACTGATCGCACGGCCGTTAACCAGATCTTTAAGATCTGCCTTTACGATATCCATGTCGTTATAACTGCCGTCACCGGAGAAATCTACATTGATGACGGCATCACAGAATGTCTTTTTACGATCGTCGCTTCCGGTCTCATAAAACACATTCGGATACTCTTTTTTATTTTTCTTGTATTCTTTCCTGCTGCTCGTACATAATTCAAGGATCTTAAGGCTGTCAAGGGAAACCGGCAGACTGCCGTCATACCTGCCTGTACTGACATGAGTACCCCGCAGCATATTAAAAATTATCTCATCGGAATCAAAGGAATTGATATAGAAAGGTTTTTTGTAATCGATATTTTTTTTCATAAATTGTACCCACTCGATGTTTTTCTTAAAACGATCGCCTTCTTTTATATCATAAAGATCCAGAAATTCATCAAACTGCTGTAAGGTCACGTTGATTCTCTGGTAATCCATCGGATGCGGATCATCCGCAAAAGATTCGGCAAAATCCGGTTTCTCCTTTACCATCCATTCCCGGGCATAGGCTTTAAAGAATCTGTCGTAATCGAAGGAAGGATCCTTTTTGGCAATCCGCAGTATACACTTCATGCCCGTCATGTCCGCGGCAGCCTCGCCGGCTTTGATATTGCCTCTTGTGTAGTATCCTTCCCAGGGATGTATGCTGCTTAAGTACGCCACAAGTTTCTCGTTCTTTTTTCGGAAGTTTGCGGCATCCCCGTCGGTCCACCAGTTTTTCCTGTTGCCGTCCTTATCATACTTCGATCCGTTCTGATCAAAGGCATGACCTATCTCATGACCTATGGCAGTTCCCGAGGACAGTCATACAGACATCCACTGTTCTTTTTATCATGGTATTATTTTTTCCTGCCATCTTATTTACCGTCTCCTATTATCTTCTGCGCGCCCGTGGTCCAGACATGTTTCTTTGATGCATCGCTTCTCCTGTTCTGAGCCATTACTCCCGCAAGGGGATGAGGTACATAAGGCTCTTCAAGGTACTTCTGTTCGTCACCGGTCAATTTAAGATCAACAGCCTTTGCAGCCCCCTCTATATGATGAAGCCCGGTCGCGCCGACCACGGGGGATGTCACCTTTGTGAGAAGCCATGCCAGGGATACTTCCGTCATGGTTACACCGTGTTTTTCGGCAAGCTCTGCCACACGGCCTATGATCACATTGTCCTGCTCTTTGGTAGCATCATACTTAAACTTTGCATAAGCATCCTCTGCTGCCCGCTTTGTATCACCCTCCCCGGGCTTTCTTGAAAGCCTGCCGCTTGCCAGGGCACTGTAAGGAGTCAGGGCAATGTTCTCTTCCTCGCAATACGGCACCATCTCGCGCTCTTCCTCACGAAAGATCAGATTGTAATGCCCCTGGATCGAAACAAATTTTGTAAAACCCTCTTTTTCCGCCAGGGCATTGGCCTTTGCGATCTGCCATGCAAAGCAGTTTGAAATTCCTATATATCTTGCCTTGCCTGCCTTAACGATACTGTTTAATCCATCCATGATGTCGTAAATATCAGTATTCCAGTCCCACATGTGATAGATGTAGAGATCCACATAGTCCATTCCGAGGTTCTGAAGGCTTGTGTTTATCATATTTTCAATATGCTGTTTACCGCCGATCCCTTTTTCGATCTCCTCCGGTGTCCTTGGAAGAAACTTTGTTGCCACAACCACATCTTCACGCTTCGCAAAATCTTTGAGAGCCCGTCCTACATACTGCTCGCTGGTTCCGCTCTGATAAGCAATCGCCGTATCATAGAAATTTACTCCAAGATCGAGACCTCTCTTTATGATCTCCCTTGAATGCTCTTCATCAAGAGTCCAGCTGTGCTGTCCTTTTGCCGCATCACCGAATCCCATGCAGCCCATGCAGATACGGGATACGTTTAGATCCGAGTTTCCGAGTTTTGTGTATTTCATTGTTTAAAATCCTCCTGTAAATTATCAGCTGTTTAAGGATCCGCGCCTTTTATAAGAGCTTCAGCAGGCAATTATTTACCAGTTCAAAAACGGACCGGTATACAAAATCCACTTCCGCATCTTTCATGGCTTTTCTCTGCTTGTCCGTCACTGCCGTGTAGGGATATATGCCAAACATGAAGGGAAAGAATACATAGATGAAGTCCCGGATCTCCTCATCGGATTTACCGGGGCAGAATTTTTTAAGAATCCCGCTCACGTTCTCTATCGATCCGCCATAAGCAACCTTAAAGGATCTGAGCAGTTCCGGCCTGCTGTTTGCCTCCATGTCGTAATTGTTCATGGCTAACAGCTTCAGCAGCTGTTCCCTGTTTGCGAGGGATGAGGCCAGCTTCTTTGCCGTCTGTTCTTTTGTAAGTGTCTCATTATCCCGAAGGATAGACTGTAATTCTTCGTTCCAGTGGACATACTCTCTTTCAAAGAGCGCAAGAAAAATCTCCTCTTTTGTCCGGTAATAGTTATATATTGTCGGTCTTGAGAAAGATGTTTCGTTTCCGATCTCTTTGAGTGTGATGTCCTTAAAGCTCATGGTCTGATAAAGCTTTTCGCAGGCATTTATGATCTCTTCTTTTCTTGCTGCGGTTCTTTCCGGTGATCCTTTTGGCATGGCTCTCTCCCTTAGTTGTTTATTATTCTGACTTTGTGTCAAAATGAATTATATCCGATTTCTGACACCG
>JAIKZD010000049.1 GCA_024682555.1 Lachnospiraceae bacterium
GTATCCAGATTATCACTGAGATACTCGGTCAGGTCGTTTTCGAGTATCCAGAGATTGCCGCCGCACAGTGCAAAGGCATCAGCGAAAACCGGATCCTTACATGCCTCAAGCAAAAAGGTCTCCGGCGTCACCAGCTCGTAATCGTTCTGTATGGAATAATCCACCGAATCATGGATTATGTCGTTTAACTGTTCCGATAGTCTCATTATGCTTCCTCCACCGTCATTCTGAAAGGAAATCCCTCTTCCCTTGCTCTGTTGAGGGCTTTATTTACCTTTGAAACCGCTATGTCGTAAGGATAGGTCCCAACAACCGCCCTGCCGTTTTTGTGTACCATGAGCATCAGCTGCTCCGCACTGCCCTGATCCTTCTTAAATATCTCTATCAAGATCATCACCACAAATTCCATGGTTGTAAAATCATCATTCAGCATTATGACATTATAATGCTTAGGTTCCTTTACCCTGTCCGAACTTTTTTCTCTCAATTCACCTTGTAATGACATGGCTTGCCTCCCCGGATAGTTTTCAATCCGGCACTTTACCCTGCAGGATCTTTCCGTTTATTTCTTTATTGAGCTATCCCTTAATAAATCAGTGTCTTAACGGATCTCTTTCTTAATGGATCAGTGTCTTAACCGATCTCCTTCTTAATGAACGATCCCCTTCTCAAGAAGATCACAGTATTCATCGTATTCCACAAATGTCCCGCCCATACTCTCAAGATGATCCGTATGAAACTGGCAGTCGATCATAAGAAAATCATTTGCTTTCAGCAGATTTGCAAGACCGACAAGGGCGAGCTTTGACCCGTTTTCAAGATCCGAATACATGCTTTCCCCAAAAAAGCATCTTCCTATGCATACACCGTAAAGACCTCCGGCTAAACCCCCGTCGACAAACGCTTCAAGCGCCAGGGCATAACCTTCTTCATACAGCCTTCCGTATGCCTTCTCCATTTCATCATGGATCCAGGTTCCTTCGGCGAATTCCCTTTTGAGTCGGCATTTATGCATGGTTGCTGCAAAATCCCTGTTCAGCGCATACTTAATATCATGCTTTTTCATGTGTTTTTTCAGCGAATGCGAAACATGGATCTCCCCGGGTCTTATGATGAACCGCCTGTGGGGACACCACCACAGGATGGGGTCTTCCTTATTATACCACGGGAATATCCCGTGACTGTAGGCAAGCAGAAGTCTTTCAACGCAAAGATCCCCTCCCACAGCAAGAAGACCATTCGGCTCCGCAAGAGCCGGATCCGGAAACGTTATGGATGAATCAAGTTTAAAAACCGGCATAGCTGTTCACCCTTCCTGCATAGATAACAACGTTATTCTTAAAGCCGTTATGATCAACTCACATTATAATCCATCCTTTCCGTTTTCCATAACGTTATTCAGTCTTCGGACAGGTTTTTATTTTTTCAGACCCTTTGCCGGTCCGGATCCTGAGGCCCGGATTCTGCGGTCCGGATCCGGGATACCGTCATTTTGTCACATATCTTTTATTTGTGATTTTTTCTTGCATTTGCATAAGAACGGGTGTATTATCATCTTAGGTTCGTATGTCGGGCCATTTTTCGATACCTTCCGGATCTTCAGATTACATCCGGACTTAAACATTTAAACAGGATTTTTATCGGAATAACGGATTCTTAAATTACATCCGGGTCTTTATTTATCCGGATCCGTGAAAAAGGAGGAATCTTATGAGCTCAATAAGTGCAGTAGGCGGATATTCACAGGCTTCCGGCTATTATCAGGCTTTATCAAGCGGCAGTAAGATCAATTCTGCAAAGGACGGTGCCAGCGAACTTGCCATATCCGAGAAACAGGATGCGCAGATAAACGGTTATGATGCAGGCAGCGACAATCTCAGTGCGGGAAAGAGTCTTGCAAATATTGCGGACGGAGCCCTTGGCAGTGTAAATGATTATCTTCAGAGAATGAAGGAACTGGCCGTGAAAGCTTCAAACGGTCTTCTTTCCGGGGATGATAAAAAGGCGATACAGAAGGAGATCGACCAGTTAAAGCAGGGTATCTCCGATGTTACTTCCTCGGCAAATTATAACGGCATTAAGCTTCTCGACGGCAGTGCAAAGGATCTTAAGCTCGTGACCGACGGAAACGGAACAGAGCAGTCCGTATCGGGCGTAAATGCCACCCTTGATGCCCTGGGGATCGCCGACTTTGACGTAACAAAGAAATTTGATATAAAGGACATCGACAAGGCTATCGATGCGGTTAATTCCCAGCGTTCGGGTGTGGGAGCATCTACCAACGGCATCGATTACGCGCTTTATTACAATTCTTCCGCTTCCATCAATCTTTCGGCGGCAAACTCGAGAACGAAGGATACCGAATACGAAGAATATGTGACCAATCTGCAGAAACAGAACACTCTTGATACCTACAAACTGATGATGCAGAAAAAGCAGATGGATAACGAGATCGAAAACGGACAAAGACTGTTCATGTCTATCTGATCCGTACCGGATAAAGACAGTAAAGGAACTGACCATACCGATGGCCGGTTCCTTTTTTATCCCGGCAGTCAGATTGCCTAAATACCAAAATATAGTATAATTATAGGAAACAGGAAAAATTATCATTACCTACCGTCTCACCCTTTGAAAGGAGGATCACATGAGTAATTTTGTAGTAGCCGGTGTTATCCAGATAGAAACCATAGTAAAGGTTGATAAGATCCCCATCGATTATTCCCCCGTCACAACCATGAACAACAGCATTTTTACCGCTGCCGGCGGGGATGCATACAATGAAGCCCTGGCAATGTGCTGGCTCGGTGATGATGTAAAGCTTCTCTCGGTTGTCGGACGAAATATGGATATGAATCTGTTAAATCCCGCCGACAGGACCGTTACCATAAACACCGAGTACGTTCTTCCGATCATGGATGCCACACCGACCCAGGTCCTTCTCTATGACAAGGCCAGAAAGGAACAGCTCTTTGAGGATCTGAAGGATCTTCGTGATGTGGAATACGATATGGCCATGGTCCCTCCCATGATCGCTTCCGCGGACATGGTGGTATTAAGCAATGCCAATTACTGCAGAGGGTTTTTAAAATGTGCAAAACACTATGATAAGAAGGTGGCAGTCAACATTCACTGTTATGATCTTGACAAGGAAAAATACAATTCCGACTTCATGGAGTATGCCTCCATCCTGTACTTCAGCGATGATACGATAAACGGGGATCCTTTTGATTTCATCAGGTCCATAGCGGATAAATATGATCCCGATATCATTATCCTGGGACAGGGTTCCAAGGGTCTGATACTTTATGATAAGCTCAAGGACATAAATGTTCATTATGATACCGTAACCACCAACGAAGTTGTAAACACCGCCGGTGCCGGAAACGCGCTCTTTGCCTGTTTCCTGCATTTCTATCAGGAGACCGGGGACTCGGTACTTTCCATAAAGAATGCAATGCTGTTCGCTTCATATAAGATAGGCTACATGGGAACCTCAAATGGATTTTTGACTGTTGACCAGCTTAGTCATTGGAAGGATCTCATCTGGAACCGCGCAACTCCTTACGGACTTTAATTATACACACTGACCGGACGGAATCCGCGCGGTACCCTGTAACAGGACAGCCGGAGAAACCGGAACGGGTTACGAAAAACAGAAAGCATTTACAGAAAACATTTACGGAATAATGCAGAAAGAAAGGCAGAAAAATGAGCAAAAAACTTAAATTCCTTGCATCCACCGTTACCGCCCTTACTGCAGTTTCAGTAACGGCAGCGGAGTCTTTTCTCTATATTCTCTCTAACAGAAAGGGGAATGTTGATTTCCTTTTTAAGGACGAAGAAGAAAACAAGACCGATCTTGACAGGGCCATCGATAAAGTCCGCAGTGAAGATTATGAATGGCTCATGCATCAGGATCTTACGCATTACTATATCACAAGCCGTGACGGGCTTAAGCTCCACGCCTCCTATCTTCCTGCCGCCACAGAGACGGACCGTTTCGTTCTGTGTATCCACGGCTACAGATGCAGCGGCAACAGGGAATTTGATTCCATCAGCAGATTTTATCATGATCTCGGCATAAATGCTTTCATGATCGATCACCGGGCCCACGGCGAATCCGAAGGAAACTACATCACCTACGGGGCAAAAGAATCCGTGGACTGTATGGACTGGCTCAAATTTATGAGAAAGGAATTCGGCGAGAATATCGAGATCATCCTTCACGGTGTTTCCATGGGCGCAGCCACCGTAATGATCATGACAGGAAAAATGCTCCCCAACAATGTGGTATTTGCTGTGGAAGACTGCGGATATTCAACCCTCAAAGCTCAGCTCTGTTATAATTTTAACCAGTATCATTTTCCTGCGGAGCTTTCCTATCAGCTTTACAGGTTATCCGCAAAACTCAGGGCACACTTTGATCCCGAAAAATGTAATCCTATTGAGGGAGTTGAGCAGAGCAATATCCCGATCCTGTTTGCACACGGTGAGGAAGATGAATTTGTTCCCTTTGATATGGTATATGCCAACTTTGATGCCTGTCCCAGTCCCGTGAAAAAACTGATCACGGTTCCCGGCGCAAAGCATGCCCAGGCTTTCCAGATGGATGACCAGGTCAAAGATGCCATAGTGAAAATGATAGATAATTATATGTAAGGATCAGGCTTTCTTACGTGTTTTCTTCATGTGTTCGGAAATGTAAGGGCCCACATCCTCCTTGGGCATGTCCATAGCGTAGGCCAGTTCTTCATAAAGCTGTTTTTCAGCCATCTTGAAGTATCTTTCATCGATGACCGTCACTTTTTTCCCGTCATCGATCCTTGCCTGTCTGCGCTTATAAAGCGTTTTTATGATCATTATGAGCTTTTCGGGATCACATGATGACAAAGCTTTCTTGTACTCCTGTTCTCTTTCCGAATCCTTCTCTATCCAGGCTGCCTTTATATCAGGGATCTTTTTTACAAGCATTTCCGCCTCGGTCTTTGAGATCACGGGTCTCATGACTGCTCTTTCGTTATCCACGGGAACGTATACAAGTGAATCTCTCTGGTAAATGGGTCTCAGGGTATAGTATTTCTGTTTTCTGTCGCCCAAAGCCATTTTAACCGGAAGAGGCCCGACGGATACCACTTCGCATACACTCTGACTGCCGTACACAACCATATCCTTTTCCTGATACATTCTTTCCTCCTTCAATAACCCCACGATAATATTATACCTGTTTTTTTATTATTTTTCTAATGATTTTTTGGTAAAACCGTATCATCCTGTGCCGGCCTGTTACGCAAATGATCATTTACCATTTTTTCTATAGAGGCTCTCGGAATGGGGTATTTGAATTCTTTTATGATCATTTCGGCATCATATCCTTTATCCACAAGATGCCTGATGGCGCCTCCGTATGCAAAATCCCTGGAGAAAGTCTGCAGCGCCTCGTTAAAGTATTCCCCCGGTGCCTTCATATCATGGTTTTCTGGCTCTTCTTCCATGCCCCTCAGGGCTCTCAATCTCTCTTTATAATCCATCATCGCAGATCACCTTCATCCGAATATCACCTTCATCCGGGACACCTTAATCCAAATATGGTATTAAAATACCATGACAGAACTTATAAAAACATCCCGTCGAAGAAATCATCCTTATCCTCGCTGAAAGCGTTTAGCAGGTACGATTTGGCCTCCGCATGCCTGTCGGAGAGGTCTGAAAGAACTGCCTCCAGATTCCCCCTGTTGATACATCCGAGGTTTATCATCAGCTCATAATACTCCGTATCATCTCCGTGATTCTCCAGAAGACAGCGCCATGCGGCTTCCGATCCGCAGCCCTTTGTATGTGACCTCAGATATTCAGACATCCTGTTTCGCAGATCATCTCCGAGCTCCGCATCATTTAACAGCCTCAGCATACAGAGCCCCGATTTCTTTTTTCTCATGTATTCAAGGTACTGGTCATAGTCGTAATGAAGGTCCTCCTCACCGCAGAGAACATAGAGATGATATCCGTCATCATCCTTAAGGTTCAGGATGGAGATAAGCTTGCTGTCCCATTTTTCAAGCCATTCAGAGGTGCCTGCTGCCATTATATCCAGCAGATAATCCGCCTCCATTACAACATGAGCCGCAAGAAGATGGGCTGTCTTCTCACTTTCCCCTGATACCTTTATCGCCTCAAGCTTTCTGTCGCCCTTAAAGGCACCGGGTTCAAAGGATATTTCCGTCTTATGGCATTCAAAAACCCTGAGGGCATCGCAGGAGGAGAAAGCCCACTGTCCGACGGTCCTCACGGTATCCGGAAGCTTAACATATCTTAACTGCCTGCAGGAAAGGAATGCCTTTTTCATGATACCCGTGACCGGTTTCCCGTTATATTCCGCCGGTATCTCCGCCTCCGGGATTCCCTTGTCGCTGTCACAGACAAGCGCAGCTTCATCTTTTATCTCATAATATATTCCGCTTTTCTCATCATAAATACGCACTGTCTGACCCTCATTTTTCCGAAGTCTGATTCTTTATCGTTTTCATTCCCTTGCTTTCGGGTCTCATGTTCAGAGCGCAAGCAGCTCATGTATCTCCCTGTCGAGATCACCCTGCCTTTCGGAAAGCATCAGCTCTTTATTATGCTTTGTGTATTCCTCACTTCCGAATCTTGCAAGGAACCTCGAAGCATACTTGTTTACCGTAAGCTCCGTAACGAGGATCAGCATTTCATTTCCGTCCTCAAAGGCTTTTTCCGTAAATTCAAACAGGTTTTTAAGCTCGCCCGAAACCAGGGTGCAGTCGTCTTTTACGGACTTAAGCGCATTATTATATTTTTCCTTCACCCTGTCTATGTTCATGTCGTTAAGCAGCAGTTCCTTTCTTGCCTCTTCCATAAAGATCAGGGTTCTCTTCAGGGTCTGCTCATCATCCCTGCTTATTGCTCCCGCCTTCTTTAAGGAACCAAGACGCCTCCTGTCGTTTTCAATGATCCCGTCAAAGTAAGCGACCAGAGCATCCGAGGATTCTCTGTACATCCCTTCCTGTCCTTTTTGCGGCATATCCCCGTCATACCCGCCCGAGGACTTATTATCCGGAGATGTCTGTGTGTCTCCCGATGCGATCGATACGGCTTTTTTCAGCACCGGTGAAAGGGCCGACATATGGTCGGTCTTAAGGATACAGTCCTTCATATCCGAAACGACCTTATCAATGAGCATCGAAAGCAGTGACAGCCTCTCGTCAAACCCTGCTGCCGCAGCCTTCTTCTCTATGCCCTCGGGAGCCGTTCCCTCAAGGATCTCTTTAACATGATAGTCTCTCTTGTATTTGTTAAAAAGATCATAGTAGGCGCTGAATTCCTTTTTTATCACATTATTTCTTATGTACTGGTCTATCAGGGTATCGTCCACCCTGTATCCTTCCTCTTCATAGAGCTTGATTATCTCCGACAGATCCTCCCATCCCCTTGCAGTGACATAGGATTTACCCTTCACCGTGTTTTCGATCCTGTAGAAATAATCCCGCTTCATATCAAGGAAATTTAAAATCGCCGGATGCATTCCGTTTTCGATGGCATATTCCTTGAACACGGCATAATCCGGATCTATTTCCATAACCTTCATACGGTCAAGTACGGCCACGTCAAATTCCCTTACCGACTTGTTATATTCCGGAGGGTTGCCGGCGGTGACGATAACCCAGCCTTCGGGTACCCTGTGTTTGCCGAAAACCTTATACTGTAAAAACTGAAGCATGGAAGGGGCCAGGGTCTCGGAGACACAGTTGATCTCGTCAAGAAAGAGTATCCCTTCCCTTATCCTGCTTTCCTCCATCATTTCATAGATCGTAGCTATGATCTCACTCATGGTGTACTCGGAAATATCGGTTTCCATTCCGTCGAAGTTCTTGTGCTGGATAAAAGGAAGTCCCAGAGCAGACTGTCTGGTGTGATGCGTCATGGAATAAGAGACAAGGGCTATCCCCAGCTCCTGGGCTATCTGCTCCATCACCGCGGTTTTGCCTACTCCCGGTGCCCCCAGAAGAAAGATCGGCCTCTGCCTCACTACCGGGATCACGTAATCCCCGAGTTCGTTCTTCTTCAGATATATCCTTGCGGTCTGTTTGATGTATTCCTTTGCCTCCCTGATGTTCATGGTATTCCTGTCCCTTTCCTGTTTCTGTCTTTCTCTGTTTCCGGCTTTACTGTTTCTTTTGTTTCCGGCCTCTTTGTTTCCGTTTTTTCCTGTTTCCGGCTTTACTGCTTTTTTTGTTTCCGGCCTCTATATCCTGTCAATGAAGACCGGGATCGCCCACCAGGGAACTTCAAAGCCCGGAGCATCACCCGAAAAGTTTTCTTCCGCATCCGGACGGTCACTCAGATCCCCTCTTGCATAGACAAACATGCATTCATATCCGGGAGCTTTTTCGGGATAGATCCCGTAGCCGTCGGTAAAATATATAAGGCCTCTGAAATTATCAAATTTTCTCTCTTCGATGAGTCTGTCCACATATTCAAAGGCAGGTCTGAAATCCGTGCCTCCGTAACCCATCAGTTTTCCGGTTTTTATGAAATTGTCAAAATCGGCCCTGTTTTCTATTTTTGTATCCTGCTGAACCTCATTGTCACACTGGATTATATGAACATTGATCTGATCAAAAAAACTGTCCCTGTCCTTCAATATACCGTAGGTTTTCTTAAGGAACGACCTTACGATATCGCCTCTGCAGGAAGCCGACGTATCCAGAACAATGGCAAAATCCTTGATCTTCTTTACATCCCTGAACTCAAGAGGTTCCACCAGAGGCAGGTTTCCATAGGTGCTCAGTCCATAGGTGTAGTAAATATAATCAAATTCCTCGTCATTTACCGTAAGCTCCTCCCCCATTGTACAGAACCTGCTCAGAAGGTCCTTATAATCATATTTTTCTCTTGTGGCATCCGAAAGATTGTCAAGCAGGCTCTCCGAGTGTCCGGCATTCTTTGAAAAAGTTCCGATGTCAGCCTTGATCCTTTCGCTGATCTTCTTCCAGGCAGCATCCGACAGTTCGTAATTTTCCGCTTTCTGCCAATATACATGTCTGTCATGGCAGAAAAGCTCCGTATATTTTTCCTTATCCACCCTTGCGGGGGGATTGATCAGAAAATACCTGTATATCTTCTCGGCAGTAAGCTTCTTCACGTCTCTCTTTATGCCCTTAAGCTTCATCTGCCTTACATCATCATCGGGAAGCTTTACCGCCGGAAGGTTAAGTTCCATAATGAGATTTTCGACCGCTATATCGCAGGACAGATCCCAGATCTCCTTCCCTCCGAAGGGACTGCCAGTCTGTGCGGAAACTGCGGGATCATCAAACCTGTCATAGCCGAAATCGTGGCTGAAGATACAGTGCAGAAGCGAATGCAGATAGGATCTTGCCACCAGTTCTCCCGACCTTGCATAAAGTCTTAAGATGTAAGCCGGATCATAGAAATAGTATTCTCCGTCCGTAGCTGTTCCGTTTAAATGGTCCTTCTTTTTTACCTTAAGCTTGTTAAGAGCCACATCAAGAAATCTCATATTGACTATGATCGTGTCTCGCGCCAGATTTATTAGTTTAAGGGCATATTCTTCGGTTTTTCTTGTTTTTTCCGCCTCATTCATATTTTTCCCGTCACTGTAATTATCCCGTTACTATCATGTTTCCAGTCACTATTATATTTCCCGTTACTGCCATATTTCCCGTTACTATCTTCATTGTCCAGGTTCAATTCCATGCCGTCTCCGATGATCCGAAGATTGAAATCGCGGGAAAATGGTACCAATCCCGGAGTTTTACAACTTAGTACCATTTTACGGTTTTGCCACGGTTATGAGCATGGCTTCGCCGTTTTCATCATTCCATATCCCCTGAGCAAATTCCATAAATCCTTCTGTATTGATATTGTATTTCTGACGTTCTCTGGGCCCTACATAGATATAATCAATATCATATCTGTCAAGAAAATCCCTGCAGAATTCCCGATCCCCGCTTTCGTAGAAAAGCCTGACCTCATCGCCTCTCTCTCTGACATAATACTCGTTGTTCTGCCACATCCATTCATGCACGCGCCAGCCAACAACCGTACAGGCTCCCGTGAATACAGACAGTTTGGAATCGGGAGAATAGCTTTCTCCGGCACATTCCACTATATGGATGTGTTCTCTTTCATCGGAATTCAGCCTCTGTATCGCGCCCCATTCCTTTCCGTAATCGCTTATACCGGCTCTCAGAAAGTCATAAGCGGATATTCCTTCTCTTATTGCGACGCTGTAAACCGGTCCGATCCACTGGTTTACGGCCTTAAAAATATAGGTTCCGGACAGCAGCCCCATTACAATGACAAAAATCGCATATATCTTCAGAAATCCTTTTTTCTTCAGAAATACGGTTACACTGATACCCGATAAGATAGAAAAAAGGATAAAGGCCTGGAAGGTGAGCTTGAACATTGTGTTGTATCGCTGATACGAATATCCGTAAATATCCTTTATATAGATGATCTCAGGACCTATAAGCAATCCAAAGGCACACAGGATAAGAGCAGCAAGGGCAAGCTCTATATAAGTTAGATTCCCGATCCTTGAGGCAGCTCTGCCAAAAAGCCTTGTCCAAAGTGACTTTCCGGTTTCAGGGCTTCCCGAGTCATCGTTCCTTTCTTCATAGCTTCCCGAGTCATCGTTCCTTTCTTCAGGGCTTCCCGAGTCATCGTTCCTTTCCTCGGGGCTTTTGATGTCCGCTTTTTTCCCTAAAAGTGAGAAAAGTAAAACGATCATGAACAGGATGAAAGGCCACCATACAGTCATAAACTGGAGGAAAGGCGAATGTCTGTCACAGAATCCGATATCCGATGACATTTTTTCAAAATGCATATTAAATGGTATCATGAGGATCGTTCCTAAGATCAGTATGATGAACCCCTTTAAGAGCACCGACAGTACCGTGATCCTGTTTACCCCGTGATATTTAAGATCCGTAAACAGTATCACCGCACCGCTTATCACAAAATAGATCGGGAAATCCCAGTAATTCGTGCCTCTGTACAAGCCAAGCAACAGCGCGATAAGAAGTATATAGGAAGAATAGTATTCCTGCCTGTTATTCTTCACAAAGCCAAATATCCCGGTGAGCAGATTCCCGTCTCCGCCTTCCTTATCAGTCCGGTCCTCAGCACCTTCCCTAACGGTCCGGCCTTTAACAACTTCTATAGCGGTCCGGTCCCCGGCCTCAGGACTTCCCATATACAGTGCATAATCAAGGAGGATGGCAATAAGCGGAATGGTAAAAAGCATATTGCATACATGGGCGTGGAGATCACCCAGTATCACGGTATAGGCCGGAAACTCATGTTTGCCCAGATCCGTACTTCCCTCGAAATGCCCGATAAAGGCTGTGGGATCGGAAAACCAGTAATTCCCCTTGTCTTTTTTACCGATAAGAGGATACAAAAGTCCGTAAATATAATAATGTCCGTTGGCGCCGAGAACCGCAAAAACACTGGCAATGAATCCCCCCGCAAATGAATGGATCCTTTTTGTTCCCCGTAAATAAGCGCACACGGATTCCGTGGTCGTAAAAACCGTCATGAAAACTGCCGTAAAAACAGTGCATAACATGAAATTATAACCGTACTCCGGCGTGATGAAAGACAGTCTGCACAGGTATACTCCGCAGGCCTGGCCGAGATAATAGTAATTCAGGGTTTTGCCCGAATACCACAGATCCTCCGGCGGAAGCTGCTTCTGTCTGAATATGGTCTGCATAAAACCGAAATCCATGAACTGTTCGGTCTGTTCCCCGATATTTCCTTTGAAGCCCCTTATATAAAAGGCAATGGCAAACAACAGGATAAAGAGCGCAAATCCGAACAGAAATCTGCTCACATTCTCCTCTGACCACCGGAAATCCGGCCCGCTTTTCTCAGGCAAATGCCTCTTTCTGTACCATAACAGGATATTACAGGCAAGAGCCGGTATCAGAAGTCCGAGATATACCGTAAATGTATCAAACCGTATAAGACCGAGCGAAGACGGAAAAAAAGATACCATAAAAGCAATCGCAAGCCCCAGGCAAAAGCTTAAGGAAAATCCGCCGTCAAACAGTTTCAGGTTTTTTAGGCAGAGTAACGGTCTTAAGAGAAATGAGATCAGAAAAGCGGAAAAAAGCCACTTAAGTGCCGGAACGAACCCGTCATCATGTGCCGCATACATTACAAAAATGCCGATGAAGGATATGATCATTGTGCAGATTATAGTTTTTACAAAAGTCTTTCTTTCCATATCCCGATTATATCATAAATGATACCATCTAATCAGAAAACCACAGGGCCTGTGAGTATACAAAAAAGCAGACATTTCCCCATTGTCTGCTTTCCCGTAAACTCCCATCAGAATATTCCCCATATATTCTGACCTCATCGTAGCCCCTTGATGCTACCATATATCATGGTATTTAGCGCGACCCCTTTATCACGGTAAATACCGGAAACTGTCATTCTTTATCCCTTGCGGATCATTCCCTTAAAAAGGATCTTTCACCGGAATCTTTGTCACGGGATGATCCCGCCCTCAGCGCATATATCCGTGTGCAGTAAGATCATCCTGATAAACCCTGATCCTGATAAGCGAAAAACTCACAAAAAATACGATAAACGAGAGAACACTTGCAAGCTTTACCATGGAATTTCTGCTGATCATGGCCGCAAGGAGTGTCACCACAAGTATGATCCCCGAGAATTCACAAACCTTCTGTATGAGATCAAAAGTGGAAACCGTAAGCTTGGGAAGTCTGGCCGGCAACAGCAGAAGCATCCTTAAATGTCTTGCGAGCTGCCTCTTGAGCCTTCTCCTGATCCTTATATCCATTTGACGATCCCCCTTAGGGCAGTCCCCATCTGCCCGTTTTATATATACCTCAGTCTTTCCTTAACGGATGTTTCCGTTTTTCCCTCATCATCCCCTGACGGCGCCAAGAAATCCGTCATAGGCTCTTTTGATCATAAGTCCTGCTCCGTCCTCGTCCACGATGAGCCTCTTGCCTGCCACTAAAACGGCGAGTCCGTGAGTAAATATCCAAAGCAGATTTAACAGTTCATTCTTCTGATCCTGGTTTAGCTTATCCGAATCCGGAAAGCTTTCCGTTATCTTATCCGTATCTCCCTTCTGCAGATAAGCGCCCCATTCGCTGTTTTCAAATCTGTCCACGGAAGCGATAAGATCAAAAAGATAATATTCACTCTGAGCAAGTTCCACATATTTCAGGCTTATGGAATAATAAGCCGGTTCAAAAGCAGTGACCGAAGCCCCGATTCTTTCCCCGAAAAAATCCACGCATTTATAAAACAGGTCTTCCCTTAATGTGTCCATGTTTTCGTATGCGCGGAATATCGGTTGAGTTGAAGAGTTGAGTCTTTCGGCTAATCTCCTTGCTGTCAGAGCATCAAATCCGGCCTCTCTTGTCATATCAAACGCAGTGTTCAACACCTGCTCTTTTGAAACTTTAATCTTCGGAGGCATTACTCTTTTTTATCTCCCCTTAATGTGATCCCTCATCGCAGCCGTTGACCATATTGGTCATTCCCCTTTGACCTCTATGGTTTTTTGTTTCCCCTTTTATTGAAAAATGTGATAAATACTGGCTTTTCTGCGATTTATACAACAAAAAAATAATCCTTCGTTATATAACAATGTTATAGTATCACGCAGGATTATTTTATGTCAATACTTTTTTGAAATTTATGTCAACTTTTTTATGTTTACCATTGACCGTATCGGTCATATTGACCGGAGTCCGGAAAAGTCTCTTTAATGTCCTTCCTGTCTCGGTTTATTGGCAGGTATTATATTCAGCCGGTCAGAGACTGACCTTCCCCAGGTTTACATAGGATTCAAGCAGGGCATTAAGCTCTTCTTCTTTTCTGACCACAATACCGTGCATACCGGCTGATCTTGCTCCCTCTATATTGGCCTCCACATCATCAAAGAACAGACATTCCTCCGCCTTCAGATCATATTTGCCGAGAAGCGCCTCATATATCCTTATGTCCGGTTTAAGCAGATGTACCTCATAGGACACAACCCTGCCGTCAAAATCGATGGCTTTCTCAACCGGCCCGGTGTGCATATTGTAGAGTTCCCCCGAATAATTCGACAGGATATAGGTCCTGTATCCCAGCTTTTTAAGCTCATTTATAAGCTCCCAGGTCCTGTATCTGGGGAGAGGCATTTCGGCAGAACTGTTTATAAACCACTCCACATCATCCGCAACATCCGGGTATTCCTCATGAAATCTCTTTATCGCTCCGGCCTCGTCTATATCCCCGATATCGTAGTCACGCCAGATATCCGATTTGAAGGTGACCCGTGCCACCTCTCTTGCCCTCTCCGGAGACAGTCCCCTGTCAACCTCCAGCATCTCCTTCCATCTGTAGCTTAACAGCACATTTCCCATATCAAATACAAGATTCCTGATTTCCGCCATTTCAACTCCTTAATATATTTTTCTAATATCTTTTTCCCGTGTCATTCAGGAACAAAACCCTTAAGCAGGATCTATTTTATAGTATCCGATCCTTCATATTTTCCCATATCATTCAAAAATATAACCCTTAAACAGGATCTCCTTTATAACATCCGATCCCTCATAATAGGTCAGGCTCATCTCCCTTATATAAAAACCGCATCCGTTGTCCAGTTTTATCAGCTGTTTCTCCCTTATCAGTTCCTCACAGGCAGGAGAATATGCATCTCCGCCCTTTTCCACGGCCATAGAAAGGATCTCATTTACAAACTCCGAAAGATCCTGCTCATATTCCGGAGAGCTGTTTTCGTAAAGCTCTGTGGCGGAGGGATATGACGGAAGCGGACCGTTTTTATCCGTAAACAGCCCCATGTGCGTAATATCCGCATTCTTTTCGTCATCAGGCTTCCCATTCGTAAGTCCCACGGAGCCCAGATAACCATAGGCGATATGATCATATCCGGAAATATCAAGATCCATTCCGCTGTTATTGTCATCCCAGTACAGGTATCTTTCATCATCCCATTCCCTGTCGGTATTTTCAGCCGAGATGTTTTTCAAAAGAGCGATCTCATCATCGGTGAAATATCTTTCAAGGATCTTCGGATCTTCCCCTTTCAGGTAACTGTAGCCGGCTCCCGCCCGGCTTAACGCATTGCCCTTTACGGCACCTACATCCTTCAGATAATGTCTTATGCTGTATAGCTGGACCGTCCTTGAAAGATCAAATGCGTTAACAACGGGAACGGCCGTGGAAACTATTGCGCAGACTGCCGTGATCACCAGAAAACTGCTTATTTTTTTCTTATCTTTATCTTTATATACCGCATACAGTACTATGACGGCGATCTCAAAAGCCACAAACAGCAGGCCGAAATATCTTCTCGGGGTAACTCCGTACTGGATGACTCTGACCACGGATGAATAGATCTGAAGGAATATGAAGGGAATAAAGATAAAGGGCAGATATTCGACGGCTTTTTCGAGAAAGACAGGGGCCCTGACCAGGGATCTGCACATAAATTCCACCGGCATCGAAACGGTAAACAGAGCGGTCAGTATCTCAAATACCGCATTGGAAGGATAGTCCCTCATTACCGTTATCTTTATCATATATATATAAATGATCACATAGGCGATCAGGCACATGATGAGCATTACATATTTCAAAAGCACTGCGATAAATGCATTCGGCTCCCTGTACGATCCCGTAAAACAGGAAACGCAGCGCATGACATAATAGCTGCCAAATAAGAGCGCAAATATGGGAAGGAATATTTCTCCGAAAGCTCCCCAGATAAGCATGGTAAAGATCAGCGTAAGAGCGCCGGTCCCTATCAGAAGAGCCCAGAATACTATGTTTGCAAAAAACAGCCTGGAAAAAACACCGGTCATATAGGAAGAAAAGGATACTTCCGATAATATCCTGTATGAATAGTATATCCCGAGGGCGATCAGGGCAATGCACAGTCCCAGGGTGATGTTCCTTATACGTTCGGAACTTACGGCAGTGCATAATCCCTCCCAGACACCGTGAAGCAAAAGACCGGATCTGTCCTTTTCATCACAAAAATCATAATAGCAGACCGAACCCAGCACGCAGGAAATAACTGCCGATGC
Source organism: Lachnospiraceae bacterium (assembly GCA_024682555.1). Classification (GTDB taxonomy): domain Bacteria; phylum Bacillota; class Clostridia; order Lachnospirales; family Lachnospiraceae; genus UBA2868. Next base: position 16,140 of record JAIKZD010000049.1, read on the forward strand.
GGCATAACAGATCCCCAATGCCGGAGTCTTCTTATTATCGGACTTTAAGGGACTGCTCTCGGCAAAAAAAGCAGATGCCGCAAACACCGCGGCGATAAATAAAAGCTGCAAAACCACCGTCTGGCTGATACGGACCCATTCTCTCTCATTATCCAGGTTGTCGGTCAGGGCAAGAAAAAAGCCCAGAACCGTTCCGACAGCTATGGTCGCAAATGTGACCGGATGAGTCAACAGCAAATCGCCCACATAAGAAAAACATTCTTTCAGGAGATTTTTAAACTTATTCATACATTCCCCTTTCTTTTACCGGATCTTTCACAGGAATCCCTCTTCCTCTGCCTCCGCATCTGCATCTGCCTCTGTCAGAAACCGGTCAATAGTCCACCTTCATGAGACACAGCCCCTGAGGCGGTGCGGTAAAACCGGCCTGCGCTCTTTCCCTTGCCTCAAGCAGCGCCGACATGCTCTCGGGTGATCTCAGACCGAAGCCTGTCTCTAATATCGTTCCCGTAAGGATCCTTACCATGTGCTGCAAAAATCCCGAACCGTGATAGGTGAAATATATATATCTTCCTTTTTTCTCTATATCTATCCTGTCAAGGCGTCTGACAGTTGATTTTTTCATTTTGGGATTGGAACAGAAGCTTGCAAAATCGTGTTCGCCGACAAGAAGCGAGGCGGCCTTCCTCATTTTATCAAGGTCCGGCTCCCCATCCAGGACATAAACATATTTTCTGTCAAAAACAGGCTTCAGTCCCCCCGTAAAACAGGTATATCTGTAAGTCTTTCCCGTGGCATTATATCTGCTGTGAAATCTGTCCGAGGCTGTCCTTACATCAGTCACGCAGATATCATCGGGCAGATATTCGTTCATATAGTCCCTGATCCCGTTTTCCGACAAAGAGGTATCCAGCCGCACATTGGCAATCATTGCCCTGGCATGCACCCCCGCATCCGTCCGGCCCGCACCGATCACCTCGGGAACCTTATCTTCAGGCAGGGTATCATCCGGATCCGTCATCCTCTTAAGAACATTCTCAAGCTTTCCCTGGATCGTCATATCCGTGCCCGGCTGATGCTCCCAGCCTTTATATCTGGAACCGTCATACATTATCTCAAGCTTGTAGTTTCTAAGCATCCTCAGCCTGCTTTCTGTAATTTTCCGCCGTTTTCTTATCTCCCAGCAGTTCAAAGCATTCCGAAAGCTTTAACAGCGGATATTTGCCTCCGTGCTTTATGCTGAGAGCACTTTCCGTTTCAAAAGCCGCATTATAGAACCAGACCGTAGCTTCTTTAAGGTCATTGTTGTCCATATAATACCGTCCGAGGTAATAACAGACCTCGCTTGCAGGTTCCATTGCAACCTCTTTAAGGGCATAATGATACATTTTCAGGGCATCGCCTCTGATATAGGCCGCTCTTACCACGATACATACCGCATCTTTTAAGTTCTCCGGTCCGGTCAGGTCATCATTAACAAGGTCTGTAAAATAGTCTTCCGCCCTTATTATCTCCTCATCCGTGCCGGATATCATCAGCTCTCTTGCATACATCCCGTTAAGCCTCGGAGACAGGCTTTTCCCCTTTCCGGTGATCTTTTCAAATATTCCTATATCCCTTCCCGAATGTCCGGAAACGGGAAGATGTTCGATCTCTATATCGGAATCATATACAACCGGGAGCTCTCTTATATTTTCATGAACAGGATCTATCCAGGTAAAATTCCTTACTCTCTTGAAAAGCTTTGCCCTCAATTCCCTGTCAAAATTATAAACACTGTCCTGTCCGAGTTGGTTAACATAATACATCTGAACTATTTCAACCTCGGGAAGGATATTTTCCTTAAGAGCCCTGAATTTTTCCAGATTCCCGGCATCCATATACTCGTCGGCATCGGCGGAATAAATATAATCGCAGGTTGCCTTTGAGAAAGCAAAATTTCTTGCGGCAGCAAAATCATCGATCCATTCGAAATCGTATATCTTATCCGTGTATCCCGCAGCTATCTGCCTGGTACCGTCGGAAGAGCCGGTATCAACGATGATTATCTCGTCCATGATGGAGGAGATGCTGTCAAGACACCGTTTAAGTACTTTTTCCTCGTTTTTCACTATCATACAAAGGCTGAATGTAACCATGCAAAAATGCCTCCCGCTTAGTCAGGTTTTACTGTTCTCTGTCTTTACCATAGGTTTGTCTATATCCACCTGGGCGGAAATGTTTCCGGGAAGGAGTGCTACCCTCCTGTCTATTTCTTCAAGTATCTCATCATCCGTCATGTCAAGATCGAAGGGAACCACAACATCGAAGATAAGTGTGGTGTGAGTGGGACCTGCGACCATTCTGAAATCGTGCATGCTGAGTTTTTCGGATATCCCCTTCACCAGATGGGCTGTATAGTCTCTCATCTTTTTCGTGGGTTCATCATTGACAAATACCGGGTCCATATGGATGACCGCCTCGCAGCCGAGAGTCTGCTTCAGCTTTCTCTCAATATTATCCACAGTATCGTGGAGTTTTACAAAATCACCCGAAGCATCCACCTCCGCGTGGAAGGTTATCATCATCCTTCCCGGCCCGTAATCATGCACGATCAGATCATGAATCCCGATTATATCATCATAACGGGCCACAAATTTCGTAATGGTATCGGCAAATTCCTTAGGGGTCGAAGTTCCCAGCAGAGGATCGATGGTCTCCTTTGCCGAGCTGAATCCTGTCAGTACCACAAATCCGGAAACAAGAAGACCAAGCCATCCGTCCAGTTTTATCCCGGTATATTCGGATATCATCAGTGCAAGCAGCACGGCAGAAGTGGCTATCGAATCGGTAAAACTGTCCATGGCCGTGGATCTTAATGCGGTACTCTCGAGTTTTTCGGAGAGTTTCTTATTGTATAAATACATATAGATCTTTATTAAGATTGAAAATATCAGGATAACGACGGTAATTGCGGAATAATTGATGCCTGTCGGTGCAAGGATCTTTTCCACGGAGGATTTGATCAGCTCGACTCCCATTAAAATGATCACGAGAGATATGATCAGCCCCGTGACATATTCAACACGTCCGTGTCCGAAGGGATGCTCGGGATCCGGCTTTTTACCGGCCATCTTAAACCCGACCACCGTCACAAGAGAGGTGCCGGCATCTGAAAGGTTATTGAAAGCATCCGCCATTATCGCAACCGATCCGCTTATAAATCCGGCGGACAGTTTTACAATGAACAGCATCAGATTAAAAAAGATCCCCAGGCCTCCCGAAAGGATCCCATACTTTTTTCTGACCGTATTGTTCTTAACATTCTCATGATCCTTTATAAATATCCTGACAAGCTTATCCATGTTATTCCCTGTAGTCCCTTTCCAAATGAAATCACATGTTATTAATTTGTTGTATGAACTCCGGAGCGTTTAATACCGGATGTTTCTATCACGTGTTTTTTATTTTTCACTCCGGTCCTCGCTGCCATTCTCCGCCACGTCTGTTTCATCAGACCCCGCAGTAGTTTCAACATCATTTAAGGCTGCGATCTCATCGCGCCCCGCGCCTCCGATGAGTTCTATTCCTTCAGAGATCAGTTCGTTTTCATTGAACCTTCTGAACCGGTCTATATCTTTGAATAACAGCTGTATACTATATGAAAAATTACTGAACACACCTGCCTTATACAGATTGATCACTATCATGGCCACCGGTACTGCAAGAATAAGACCTATGGGACCGGCCACTCTGAATCCCACATATAACAGGATGATGGTCGGAATAGGCGCGATACCCATGCTCTCACCTACGAATTTGGGCTGTATGAACTGCCTTACTGCCTGACTGACAGCCCAGAGGATAAGGATCCCCGCTCCCATTTTATAATCCTGCTGTATAAATTTGATTATCGCCCAGGGCAGCATGACCGTACCGGTTCCGAGGAAAGGAAGGAAATCAAGCAGTGCTATCAGCAGTCCGACTAAAGGCGCATATCTTGCCTTAAGGATGAGAAGGCCTATGAGCAGTATCACATACACGACTCCCATGATCTTAAACTGGGCTCCGAAGTATGCTCCTACCGCATTTCTCATTGTGGAAAACACTATCTCGCTTCTTTTAACGATATTATCCGGAGTTATTTTTCTTACGGTCCTTGAAATATAATCCCTCTCGGCAACGAAGAGATAGGTTGCGATTATACCCATCACGGTACCTATAAATATCAGTCCCATGTTCGAACTGCTGTCCGCTTGCCCGGTCGGAATAGTCACGTTGCTGACACCCTGCAGCCAGTTTGTTACGGAAGTACCGAAATTATCAAAAAATGAGTCCACCCAGTTCCTTGCAGGCCCCGGAAGCCTGCTCATATATACCTGCAGCTGGTCGATGGCACTGCGCAGCGCGGAATTGGTGGTTTTCCACAGTTCCGGAGCTATCTCCATGAATCCGGTAAACTCGGCTATCAGCCAGTTGATTATCAGATACAGCACCAGCACGACTATGGCGGTAACAAATATTATGATGATGGCAGTGCCGGCTTTTCTGTTTACCCTGAGTTTCTTCTCCATAAATCTTACTACCGGATTAGCTATCAGGGCAATGATCCCGGCAATAACAAAAGGCATGAAGAAAACGAGCATTTTGGGAAGTATCACTATACAGAAAACAAGCAGCAATACCATCACCAGGAGGTTAATCGTTATTTTCAAGTATTTGGTCGATTTTTTCATATATATCATCCCTTCCGTCTTTGGAAAGCGAGGAAAACGGTATGATTACCGTACCCGGTTTCACTTCTAATGTATCCTTTATAAGTTTTAGCTGTTTATCCTTCTGACTCCGCTTTATCTTATCGGATTTTGTGGCGATGATGATGGGTTCATAGCCCTTTGAAACAATCCATTCATACATCCGGATATCATTGTCACCGGGCTCATGCCTTATATCGATCAGCAAAAATACAGCCTTAAGCATTTTCGATGTGGCAAGATAACGTTCAATGAGCCTGCCCCATTTCTCTTTTTCGGATTTTGATACCTTTGCATAGCCGTAACCCGGAAGATCCACAAAATACAACATGTTATTTATATTATAATAGTTGATGGTCTGTGTCTTTCCCGGGACCGAGGAGGTTCTGGCCAGTGATTTTCTGTTCATCAGGGCGTTTATCAGTGATGATTTCCCTACGTTGCTCTTTCCGGCAAACGCTATCTCCGGATACTTACTTTCCGGAAGCTTGCTGGTTACACCGCAGACGGTCTCAAGACTTACCTGTTTTATTTTCATAAAATAATACCTGTTATAAATGCCGCCATAAAATGGCGGCATTTATTTTACTTTGTGATAACTATCGTGATCAATTGGCTTCCTTAAGATTTCCCTCGCCTTTTCTGATGATCATGGGTTCACTCTTCCCGTCAACCGCAGCCTTAGTCACAACCACCGATTCTATGGTATCGTCCGAAGGGATCTCAAACATCAGATCCATCATGACATTTTCCATTATAGATCTTAAGCCCCTCGCTCCGGTCTTCTTTTCATATGCCAGACGGGCTATTTCTTCGATGGCATCCTCTTCAAATGAAAGCCTTACATTATCAAGCTCGAACAGTCTCTTATACTGCTTGGTAATGGCATTCTTAGGCTCCTTAAGGATCCTTACGAGAGCTTCCTCATCAAGTCCTTCAAGGGAAACACAGATGGGCACCCTTCCGACAAATTCCGGTATCATTCCGAACTTGATCAGATCCTCCGGCTGCACCTGGGCAAAGAGTTCGCTCAGATCCTGTTCGTTCTTTGTTTTGATCTCGGCGTTAAATCCTATGGACTTTCTGTCAAGCCTTGTCTCCACGATCTTTTCAAGGCCGTCAAAAGCTCCTCCGCAGATAAAGAGAATGTTGGTCGTATCTATCTGTATAAGCTCCTGATGAGGGTGCTTTCTCCCGCCCTGAGGGGGAACGGAGGCATTGGTTCCTTCTATAAGCTTTAACAGTGCCTGCTGAACACCTTCGCCGGATACGTCTCTTGTGATGGATACATTCTCGGACTTCTTGGTGATCTTGTCTATCTCGTCGATATATACGATACCGAGCTGGGCCCTTTCCACATTGTAATCGGCCGCCTGTATCAGCTTAAGCAGGATATTTTCAACATCCTCGCCCACATACCCTGCCTCTGTGAGTGTTGTCGCATCGGCAATGGCAAAAGGTACGTTTATGATCTTTGCCAGAGTCTGGGCCAGGAGCGTCTTTCCCGATCCGGTAGGCCCCAGCATTATGATATTGCTCTTCTGAAGCTCAACATCGGAATTTGTCTTATTTGTGGTGACTCTCTTGTAATGGTTATACACCGCCACCGAGAGAACCTTCTTGGCCGCTTCCTGTCCCACTACATTCTGGTCGAGGAAGTTCTTGATCTCTACGGGCTTTAACAGGTTTATATTCTTATCATCGGGTATGGGCTCTTCAAAATCTTCCAGTTCGTCTTCGATTATATCCGAACATATGGCCACACACTCATCGCAGATATAAACACCGCCCGGTCCTGATATGAGTTTTCTTGCATAATTCTGGGATTTGCCGCAAAAAGAGCAGCAAATTTCTTTTCCGTCTTTCTTTCCAGCCATGTCATTATTCCCTGTTAGTGATTATCTTGTCAATGAGACCGTATTCCAGGGCTTCCTCCGCAGTCATCCAGTTGTCCCTTTCGGTATCCCTTGCGATCTCCTCTATGGGACGCCCGGTATTCTCCGAAAGTATCCTGTTAAGGTTCTGCTTGGTCCTTAATATCTGCTTGGCAGCGATCTCGATCTCGGTTGCCTGTCCTTTGGCACCGCCCAGAGGCTGATGGATCATTACCTCGGCATTGGGAAGGGCAAATCTTTTTCCCTTCTGTCCGCCGGCAAGAAGGAACGCGCCCATGCTGGCAGCCATACCCATACAGTAGGTAGCCACGTCACATTTCACATAGTGCATGGTATCATAGATCGCATATCCGTCGGATACCGATCCCCCCGGAGAATTAATATAAAAATGTATATCCTTATCCGGATCTTCCGCTTCAAGGAACATCATCTGGGCCACTATAAGGCTTGCCGTTGTGGCATTTACCTCTTCTCCCAGAAAAACGATCCTTTCCTTTAAGAGTCTTGAGAAGATATCGTAAGAACGCTCTCCTCTGCTGGTCTGTTCTATGACATAAGGTACCAAACTCATCTGTTACTGCTCCTTTTTCCCGTTATTTTTCCTTAGCGGATTCCACAATGAAGTCCACTGCCTTCTGAATCTTTATATCGCTCTCGATACCTTCCCTGGATCCTTCCCCGAGGAGATCCTTGAGTTTATCAAGCTCCATATCATATTCCGAAGCCATTTTTTCAAGCTCCGCCTCATACTGCTCATCCGTAACCTTAAAATCCTCGGCCTTAACTATGGCTTCAAGTACCAGGGAGGTCTCTATCCTCTTCACTGCCTGAGGTCTTATCTGCTCGAGGAACTTGTCCATGTCAAGATTCGTGAACATAAAGTACTGTTCGAGGGTAAGTCCCTGCTGCTTTAATCTCTGAGCGTAATCAGAGGTCATCCGTCTGGCCTGCTCGTCTATCATGGCATCGGGGATGTCCATCTTAGAATCCTTAACTATGGCTTCTATAACCTTTTCTTCCTTTTCACGCTTTGCGTTCTCCGTTTTTCTCTCCTCAAGGTTCTTCCTTACTGAATCCTTGTATTCGGCAAAGGTCTCATAATCGGAAACCTCACTTGCGAACTCATCATCCAGGTCGGGAAGCTCTTTTTCCTTGATCTCCTTTACGGTAACCTTAAATACGGCATCCTTTCCTTTTAGCTCCTCCGCCTGATAGTCCTCGGGGAAGGTGACATTTATTTCCTTTTCGGAATCTATCTCCGCACCTATAAGCTGCTCTTCAAAGCCGGGAATAAAGGTGTGGGATCCGATGGTAAGCGGATGATTCTCACCCTTTCCGCCCTCGAAAGCGACTCCGTCAACAAATCCCTCAAAATCGATTATTGTCATATCTCCGTCCTTAACAGGTCTGTTCTCCACGGAAATGGTCCTTGCATTTCTGTCCCGCTCGGCAGCGATCTCTTTATCGACTTCCTCATCGCTCACTGTTGTATCTATCTTTTCGATCTTTACGCCCTTATATTTTCCGAGCTCAACTTCGGGTTTTAAGGCAACCTTTGCGGTAAAGATAAAGGGCTTGCCCTTCTCGAGCTGGGTAATGCTTATCTCCGGTCTTGATACAACTTCCACTTCCCTGTTTTCATCAAGCTCCTTCTGAAAACCGTGGTCAATGAGCTCATCGGCTGCATCATTATAAAAAACCTCGGGCCCGTACATTTTCTCTATCATGGCCCTGGTAGCCTTTCCTTTTCTGAAACCGGGGATGCTGAAGCGGTTCTTGTTCTTCTTATATGCATTGTTCAAAGCGGTTTCAACATCCTCTGCCGGCATTTCGATCGTCAGATTTGCCATGTTATGTTCCAATTTTTCTACCTGTAAACTCATTTAGATAACTCCTTCGTAATTTGATATGATGCCGGATCTTTCATGGGTCTTCCTGAAACTGCCGTTTTACGGGTCCCGCTTTTGATCATAAGACAGGTATTCTGCGGATCATCCGAATGTCCTGATCATATATACCGTCATGCAGACATCTTTGTATAAACAACTTAAGATTTTAACATATATCGCGAAACAGTGTCAACGAACGTACGGGTTTTTATGCGGTTTTAATCATTTTTTTATACTTTCCGGAAGCTCTCCTTCCAAACATCTTCAGACGACAGTCTAAAAATGCTATAATATCGGTGTACGACCGGCATGTTTTCATAAAAAGGAGGTTAAAATGGACAACGTTTCAACGGACAGAACATGTTATGTTTTTTTGGCTGACGGGTTTGAAGAAATAG